>JAJKHX010000550.1 GCA_021154785.1 Nocardiopsis sp. | reverse complement strand
GTGCGCTTCGGGTTCGGCTTGACCTGGTCGGCCGCCGACATCAGGACCGACGAGACCTTGGGCGCCACGGTGCTGGTGACAGCCTCCGCGGCGTCTTCGAGCTTGGGCGCGACCCATTCCCGGGCGCCGGTCACGGCGTCCTCGACCTTGGGCGCGGCCCACTCCCGGGTGCCCTGCACGGTGTTCTCGAGCCGCGGCGCGGCCCATTCCCTGGCACCCTGAACGCCTTGTCGGACTCCCTGGACCGCTGTCGTTCCCGCTCGCTTCCCGGCTGGAATGGTCTGCGCGGCGACGACCGCGGCGGCGGCGGCGGCGACCGCAGCGCGTTCCTTCGCGCGGGCGCTGATCGGAGCCACTTCATCGGTGGTGCGGTTGGTCTTGGTAAGGGACACAGTAAAAACCTCCCGAGCGTGATCCCGTTCCCTCAGGCTTCCCGGGTTTGCTGGGTTCAATCATGCTGCGCTACCGGTACGGTGAGGACTGGAGGAGTTTTTACACCGGCGAAATGTCCGGGCACCAGGTGACCGGATGAGGAGTCAACCGCATGACAGACACGCTGACCGCGACGCTGCGCACCAATCAGGGGACGATTGTCATCCGTCTTTTCCCTGATCACGCGCCGAAGACGGTACGCAACTTCGTGGAACTGGCCGAGGGCGGCCGGGAGTGGACAGACCCGACCACCGGGCAGGTCACCACGAGCAGGCTGTACGACGGGACCATCTTTCACCGGGTTATCCCCGACTTCATGATCCAGGGCGGCGACCCGCTCGGATCCGGCCGCGGCGGCCCCGGCTACAAGTTCGCCGACGAGATCCACCCGGACCTGCGCTTCGACCGGCCGTACCTGCTGGCCATGGCCAACGCCGGGCCCGGCACCAACGGCTCGCAGTTCTTCGTCACGGTGGCGGCGACGCCCTGGCTGAACGGCAAGCACACCATCTTCGGCGAGGTCATCGAGGGTGCCGACGTGGTCGACACGATCAGCCGCCTCAAGACGGGCAGCCAGGACCGGCCGGTCGAGGACGTGACCGTCGAATCGGTCACGATCGAGCGCAGCACCTCTTAGCTGATTGGACCATGCCGTGAGCACGCCCAGCGACCCCGGTTCCGCCGGACAGGCCCGGCCGGACGGGGGCGCTCCCGGGACCGGCGGTGACCAGGACTTCCCGACCTGCTACCGCCATCCCGGGCGGGAGACGTACGTCTCCTGTGTCCGCTGCGGGCGGCACGCGTGCCCGGATTGCATGCGCTCGGCCTCGGTCGGCCAGCAGTGCGTGGAGTGCGTGGGCGAGGGCGCGCGCAGCACCCGCCAGGCCAGGACCACCTTCGGCGGCCGGCCGGCGGCCGGCTCCGTCGTCACCTGGACGCTGCTGGGCATCAACGTCGCACTGTTCCTGGCGGCCTGGGTCCGTCCCGGCATCGTCAACGACCTGGTGATGCTCGGCTACGCCTCGTACGGCTATGGCTCCCCCCTGCACGGCGTGGCCGCGGGCGAATGGTACCGGCTGATCACGTCCGCGTTCATTGTCCCGGGGGCCGGCCTGAACGGCCTGGGGCTCATGGACATCCTGTTCAATATGTGGGCGCTGGTGGTCGTGGGACCTTCACTGGAGGGAGTCCTCGGCCGGGCCCGCTTCCTCGCGGTCTACCTGGTCAGCGCCGTCGGCGGCGGGGTGATGTACTACTACCTGGTAGCGCCCAACAGCGCCGCGGCGGGCGCCTCGGGCGCCGTCTTCGGGCTGTTCGGAGCGTGGTTCGTGGTGTCCAGGCGGCTGCACCTCGACACCCGGGGCATCGTCGGCCTCATCGTCATCAACCTGGCGCTCGGCTTCTTCTTCCACAGCTTCATCGCCTGGCAGGACCACATCGGCGGCCTGCTGACCGGCGTGCTGCTCACCGCCGCCTACGTGTACGCCCCGCGGAAGAACCGCGCCGTCGTCCAGGTAGCCGCCACGATCGCGGTCGTGGCCCTGATCGTGGTCGCGGTCGTGATCAGGAGCCATCAGCTCACCAGCGGCGCGGCCTGAGCGTCCTGCGGGCTGTGGGGGGACACCCTGTCGTCTAGATGGCCGCGGGTCTAGGCGGCTGTGGTCTCCAGGCGGCCAGTGGCGCGGTCAGCGCCACCTGGTGGAGAGCGTGACGCCCACGATGATGAACGCGAACCCGATCACGAGGTTCCAGGCGCCCAGGGTGGACACGCCAGGGATCGATCCCTGCGAGAGGTAGTAGACCACGATCCAGGCGAGGCCGAGGACCAGGAAGACCACGATGGCCGGGCCGACCCACGCGGCACTGACCTTCCGCTTCACCGTCTTCGGCGGCGGAGGAGTGTAGACCGTCCTCTTGCGGACGCGCGACTTGGGCACGACGGCCTCCTGCGTAGCAACATGGCGAAGCAACCGCTATCAAACCCCGCGATGCGGACTCAAGCGTAGCCGCTCCGCGCGGTGGTCGGCGCGATCCGCGGTTACCCGGCAGCGATGATAACTAATAGATAACATTCAGTTTCTCTGAGTCACCGTGCTTCGCCGCCGGGGTGATCGGCCTGCTCTTCCTGGGCTACCTCGTCTGGGCACCGGGCTGCGGACGGCGTGCCCAGCGGTCGCTGAGCAGCGAACTGAACAACGAATGGCGGCAGTCGCCGGTCCGCGGCAACGCCGTCGGCGCCAGCCCGGAACGGTTCGACGTCGCCACCGGGCAGCCCTTCGCCTCATCCGGATCCCCGCCTTCGGCCCGCAGTGGCGGTTCACGCTGATCCAGGGGACCGCGCTCGCCCAGCTCAACATGAGCCCCGGTCGCGTGCCGGATACTCAGTGGCCCGGGCAGACCGGCAACTTCGCCGTCGCCGGTCACCGGGTCACGGCGGGCAACCCCTTCTGGTCGCTGCCGTCGATGAAGGACGGTGATCTGGTGTATATCCAGACGCGGCTCAACAACTACACCTGCCGGGTCACCGGCAAGAAGATGGTGGCACCGGCCGACACGGCCGTGCTCGACCCGGTGCCCGGCCATCCGCGACAGCGGCCAGCCCAGCGGATGATCACGCTGATTACCTGCGACCCGGCCTGGACCGGTACCCACCGGGTGATCGTCACCGGTGTCCTGGTCGCCGCGAAGACCCGTTAGGCGACCCCGTCAAGGAGCCTGTATGTACGCCTGGATCTGGCACCGGCTGCCCGGCCGCATCCCCGCCCGGCGGGGATGCGGGCCGTGATCATCGTGGCCGTGGTGGCGGCCCTGTGGTTCTGCGTCTTCCCGTGGGCCGCGCTTCACCTGCCGATCGACGCCTCCGGCTTCGGCGACTAGGCCGCCAGGAGCCGCCTCAGCGCCTGGTGACCCATAAGAATCCCAGGCCCCCGCCCTGGCCGTTCCCGCCCTGGCCGTTCCCGCCCTGGCCGTTCCCGCCCTGGCCGTCCGCGGCCGGGCTGCCGCTGGCGGTCGGGCTCCCGGGGGCCGTGGGCGATCCGGTCGGGGACGCATTGGGCTGGACCAGGATCTGCACCGTCGTCCCCTGCGCGGCGGTCGTGCCGGCAGTAGGAGTCTGCTGCCAGACGTTGCCCGCACCGGTACCCGCCGGCCCGGCCACGGTTTCCACCTTCACGCTGAAGCCCGCGCTCTGCAGCGACGCTTCCGCGCTCGCCACGCTCAGGCCGACCACGTTCGGCACGCTCGCGGCGCCGGAGACGAAGATGGTGATCTTGGACCCGGGCGGCACCTGCGTGTTCGGCGCCGGGTCCTGGTTCACCACCGTCCCGGCGGCCTGGGTCGACGTCGTGTCCTGCTTGACGATGACGGTGAAGCCGTCGTTCTGCAAGATCGTCTCGGCTTCATTGTCCATCTTGCCCTGCACGTTGGGGACGGCCACCGGGGCCGCGCCGCTCGAGACGTACAGGGTCACCACGGTGTCGGCCGCGACGTTGTTGCCCTCCGCCGGGCTGGACTTGATGACCCGCCCCTTCTTGACACTGGAATTGGACTGGTAGATGACCGCCGAACGCAGGTGCGCGGCGGTGATCTGCGACTTGGCCGTGGCTACGGGCTCGCCGTTTACCAGTGGCACCGCATAGGTCTTGCCCGCGCCGGCCAGCAGGTAGTACGACACGCCGACCACGACGCCGATCACCACGACCAGGCCGAGGACCCAGGGGATCCAGCGGCGGCTCGAGCCGCCCCCGCCGCCCCGGCCCGCGTAGTCGTATTCCCGGCCCTGGTAGTCGTAGTCTTCGACCGGCGGGATCTGTGACGTCGCGCCCGCCATCATCGTGCCCGTGTTGCCCATCCGCTGGGTGTGCTGCGGGTACATGTCGTACCTGGTCGGCGGCGCGGCCGCCACCGGCATGCCAGAGGCGGCCCGCTGCAGGTCGGCGCGCATGTCGGCGGCGGTCTGGTACCGGTCGGCCGGGGACTTGGCCATCGCCTTCAGCACGATCGCGTCCGCCCACGGCGGCACGTCCGGGTCCACCCGGGACGGCGGCACCGGGTTCTCCCGCACGTGCTGGTAGGCGATCGCCACCGGCGAGTCGCCGGTGAACGGGGGCCGCCCGGTCAGCAGCTCGTACAGCAGGCAGCCGGTCGAGTACAGGTCGCTGCGGGAGTCGACCCGCTCGCCGCGGGCCTGCTCCGGCGACAGGTACTGCGCGGTGCCGATCACCTGGGCGGTCTGGGTCATGGTGGCCTGGGCGTCGCTCATCGCCCGGGCGATGCCGAAGTCCATCACCTTGACGTCGCCGTTGCGGGTCACCATCACGTTGCCCGGCTTGATGTCGCGGTGCACGATGCCGGCCTGGTGGCTGTAGTCCAGGGCGCGCAGCACCCCGTCGATGATCTCCAGCGAGCGCTCGGGTAGCAGTCGGTGACCCTCCTGGAGCAGGTCCCGCACCGTGCGGCCGTCCACGTACTCCATGACGATGTACGGGATCGGCATCCCGGAGGCCATGTCCTCGCCGGTGTCGTAGACGGCGACGATCGACGGGTGGTTGAGGGACGCCGCCGATTGTGCCTCCCGGCGGAACCTCGCCTGGAAGATCTGGTCCCTGGCCAGGTCGGCGCGGAGCGTCTTGATCGCGACGATCCGGTCGAGCCGGATATCACGCGCCCGGTACACCTCGGCCATGCCGCCGCGGCCCACTACGCCATCGAGCTCGTAGCGGCCACCGAGTAGACGGGGCTGAGTCATATCTCGCACTGTGCCAAACCACCCTGCGTTTTTCTAGTTTCTCTAGGACGTCGTCGGCGGAGAAGGTGAAGACGGAGTTGTCGTCGGCGTTGCTGACGAGGTGCCCGTCGGAGTCGGTGAACTGCTGGCCGAGTCAGACGGGCTCGCCGACGGTGAGCCCGTAGGGGACTTCGTCGGTTGAAGGGTCTTGCTCGGCTTCGGGTTGCCAGCCGGACGGGGCGTCTTGGACGGCAGCACCCGGGCCAGACTGGGGCTCGGGGCGGGGGTGGTGGAGATGGACGAACTGCTGGGCGAGGCCGTGGGCGTAACCGGCGGCGAGCTGAGGTGCTGCGCCGAGTTGCTCTGGACGTTCTCCGTGCTCGGGCTGGCTTTATGGCTGGTCAGGTAGAATCCGGTCGCGATCGCGGCGGCGCACAGGGCTGCCGTCGAGCCGATCGCCACGAGCTGGCGGCGGCGGCCCGGGCGGCGCGGGGCTCCGGCTGCGCCGGGGCTTTCCTCGCCGGCCATAACCCCGGTCGGGGCGGCCGGGAGGTCTACCCGGGTCGCCCGGGGGTACGCGGCCGACTCCGCGGTCTCGCCCAGCGCGAGCGCGCCCCGCAGCACGTCGACGCGGTCGGCGAGCGCCCGCATGCTGGCCGGGCGCTCCTCCGGGGTCTTGGCCAGCATGTGGTAAACCAGATCGCTGACCGGCTGCGGTACGTCCGGCGGCAGCGCCGGCACCGGCTCGTGCTTATGCGCGAACGCGATCGCCAGCGGCTCGCTGGCCGTGAAGGGCGGGTGCCCGGCCAGGCACTCGTAGGCGACCACGCCGAGCGAGTAGATGTCGGACGAGTCGGTCACCTTGGCCCCGGTGGCCTGCTCGGGCGAGACGTACATCGCCGTGCCCATGACCATGCCGGTCTCGGTCAGGTGCGACGCCTGCGCCGCGGCCACCGCCGTGGCGATGCCGAAATCGGTGATCTTCGTGGTGCCGCCCGCGGCCACCAGCAGGTTGCCCGGCTTGATGTCTCGGTGCACGATGCCGGCCTGGTGCGCGACGTCGAGCGCGCGCGCCGACTGGCTGATGATGTCCAGGGTGGCGTCGGGGGACAGGGCGCCCGCCCGGGCCAGGATGGCGGACAGCGGCTCGCCGTTGACCAGCTCCATGACCAGGTATGCCCCGCCGAACTCGGAAGACTCACCGTAGTCGTAGACCCGGGCGATGCCTGCGTGGGACAGGCTGGCCGCGTAACGCGCCTCGGCCCGGAACCGGGCCAGGAACGCATCGTCGCCTGCCCGCCCGGTAGGCAGCAGCTTGACGGCCACGGCGCGGTTGAGCAGGCTATCTTCGGCGCGCCAGACCTCGCCCATACCGCCGGCCGCGATGCGGTCGGTCAGCCGGTAACGGCCGGCCAGCAGATATTCGCTCACTGATTCCCCACGGCAGACTGGTAAGCCTTGATGACTTGCACAGCGATGGGTGCGGCCGCTGAGGCGCCGTATCCGCCACCTTGAATTATGACGCCGACGGCGATGTTGGGGTTGGCGTACGGAGCGAATGAGGTGAAGGCGGCGTCGTTCAGGCTGATCGTGCCGGTCTCGGCCGTGCCGGTCTTGCCGGCGATCTGGATCCCGGTGACGCCCTGGTTGAAGGCGTAGGCGGTGCCCTCGGGCTGCTGCACCACGGCGAGCATCATCTGCTTGATGCTGCCGGCGACGGAGGGGGAGACCGGCTGGCTCAGCACCGACTGCCCGGTGCTCTGCACCGTGCTCAGGTCGCTCGCCATCACCTGCTTGACCAGGTACGGCTTCATCAGCGTGCCGTTGTTGGCGATGGCCGCGGCGAGCATGGCCTCCTGCAGCGGAGTGACGGTGTCGCTGAACTGCCCGATGGCCGAGAAGGCAGTCAGCGCCTGACTGGGCGGTATCACGTAGTTGCTCTTCGCCACCGGCAGCGGGATGTTCAGGTTGGCGTCGTTCATACCGAACTTCTGCGCCATGTCGTTGAGCGAATTGGCGCCGACCTGAATGCCGATCTTGCCGAAGGTGGTGTCGCAGGACTGGGCGAACGCCGTGATCAGCGGGGCCTGGCCGGAGCCGTCACCGCAGGCCTCGCCCTGGTCGTTGTGCAGGACGTGGGCGGTCTGCGGCAGCGTGAGCTGGGTCGGCGAGTCAACCCGGGTGTTGATCGTCGAGTTCGGGTTCTGCGTCAGGTACGCCGAGCTCGTCACGATCTTGAACGTCGAGCCAGGCGGGTAGGTGCCGAGCAGAGCCCGGTTCAGCAGCGGCTGCGCCTTGTCCGCGAGCAGCTCTTTATCCACCTTGTTGAGCTCGGTGCCGTCGTGGATGGCCAGTACGTTCGGGTCGTAGCTGGGGTAGCTGGCCATGGCCAGGATCGCTCCCGTCTTCGGGTCGATCGCTACCGCCGCGCCCGGCTTGCCGAGCGCCTTGAGCGCGTCGTAGGCCGCGGTCTGCGCCTTGGAGTTGATGGTGAGCTCGACG
The DNA here is from genome assembly GCA_021154785.1 of Nocardiopsis sp. GTDB lineage: Bacteria > Actinomycetota > Actinomycetes > Streptosporangiales > Streptosporangiaceae > Palsa-504. Next base: position 7,738 of record JAJKHX010000550.1, on the reverse strand, counting down.
GTGGCGCCCTTGGTGGTCTTGCCGGTGACCAGGTCGACGATCTTCCTGACGTCCAGCGCGGAGTCGTTGCCGGACAGCAGCGAGTTCTGCGCCGCCTCGATGCCGCTGTTGCTGAAGATCGTCTCGGCCCCGGTGACCGCGGCGTACTCCGGTCCCTGGGGGTACTTGCGCTGGTACTTGATGGAGTCGTTGGCGCCGCTGCTCTTCACGGAGGTGGCAATGGTCACGCCGTCCGCGGTGACGATGTTGCCGCGCTGGTACTGGTTCTGCGCCGCGTAGAACGCGCGGGAGTTACCCGGCTTGCTCGCCAGGCTGGCCGTCTGGAAGCCCTGCAGGTAGTTGACGTTGACGAGGAGCAGCACGAACATCACGAGGACGGCGATGGAAATCCGGCGCAGGGCGCGGTTCACTTCAGCGTCACCACCTGGGTCAGTCCCTCGTCCTGTATCGGCCGCGGCGGCGGACGCCGCGCGCTGTCGCTGATCCGGGCCAGCAAGGCGATGAGTATCCAGTTGCCCACCAGCGACGACCCTCCCTGGGAGAGGAAGGGGGTAGTGATGCCGGTCAGCGGGATGAGCCGGGTGACGCCGCCGACGATGACGAACACCTGGAGGGCCAGCATGAAGGACAGCCCGCCCGCCAGCAGCTTGGAGAACGGGTCTTTGACCGACATCGCGGCCCGCAGCCCGCGCTGCACGATCAGCCCGTAGATGAGCAAGATGGCCATCACCCCGGCCAGCCCGATCTCCTCACCGAACGCGGTGAACACCAGGTCGCTCTGCACCAGCGGGGTGATGTACGGCTGGCCCGCGCCCAGGCCCTTGCCGAGCAGGCCGCCGCTGCCCATCCCGTACAGGCCCTGGACCAGCTGGTAGGAGCTGCGATGCACGTTGGCGGCGGCGAACGGGTGCAGCCAGATGTCGAACCGCTCGCCGACATGGCCGACGAGCTTGCTCGCGGCCAGCGCGCCGACCACGAACATGACGAAGCCGAGCAGCAGCCAGGAGGTCCGTGAGGTCGCGATGTACAGCATGGCGACGAACAGTCCCATGAACACCGCGCTGGTGCCGATGTCGCTCTCGAAGACGAGCAGCAGCAGGCTCGCCGCCCAGGTCAGCAGGATCGGGCCGAGGTCGCGGGCCCGGGGCAGGTCGAGGCCGAGCATCCGGCGGCCGGCCAGCGCCAGCACGTCCCGCTTGGCCACCAGGTAGCCAGCGAACGCGGCGGCCAGCGCCAGCTTGGCGAACTCCTCGGGCTGGATGGTGGTGAACGAGCCGAACCGGATCTGGATCCTGGCGCCGTTCACCTCGCTGATGGACGCCGGGAGCAGCGCCGGCAGCGCGAACAGGAAGATCCCGACCGCACCGAGCGTGTAGGTATAGCGCTGCAGCACCCGGGGCTCGCGGATCAGGGCGAGCACCGCGACGAAGGCCCCGATGCCGATGGCCGAGAAGGCGATCTGCAGGTCAGCCTGCGAGGCGCCGATCGCGGGATGGCCAGTGGCCGGGTTGACCTGCGCCGACAGGCGGTACATCATCACGATGCCGAGGCCGTTGAGCAGCGTCGCGAGCGGGAGCAGCAGCGGGTCCGCCCAGGGGGCGAACTTCCGCATGGCCAGGTGCGCCCCCAAGATAATGATCAGGTAGGCGGTCAGGTACTCCGCCACCCCCGAGGGCAGCTTGCCGTTGAGGCTGAAGCCCACGTTGGCCATGGCGAACACGATCAGGGCGAAGGCGAAGGCGAGCATGATCAGCTCGGTGCGCCGCCTGCTGCGGGCCACCGGGAGCACCGGGCCCGTCGGATCAACGGCCGGCGACGAGGCGGTTACGCTACTCACGCGCTTCCCGAGGGCGCCGGGACAAGGGCGCTGGCCGGGATGCCGAAAGCGGTGGACGCCGGGCACATCGGCGCGGGCTTGGCCGGCTGCGCGGGCGGCGGCTTGGGCTTGTCCTTGGCCGGCTTCTTGTTCTTGTTGAACTGCGTCAGCGCGGCCTGGTAGGCATTTTCTTGCGTTACCCAGTCCTGCAAGGCGGTGTACTCCTGGTGGCAGGTGGTGACCGCCGAGCGGATGTTCGCGACGATCGCCTGGGCGCCGTGCAGGTTGCTGGCCGCGTCGGTGGCCTTGACCGTCTGCTGGTACGGCGCCGGCACCTGGGCGAGCTGGATCCCGGTCCGCTGGTAGGGATGGGAGAGGCTGACCCCGACGATCCGCTCGTTGACGCCACGGTAGATGAGCACCTGGCCGTTGTCGTCGGCCCCGATGTAGTACTGGTCCTGGCTCCACCGCCAGGCGATGTAGCCGCCGCCGATGACCATGGCCAGCAGCACCACCAGCGAGGTGGCCACGATCGGCCAGCGCCGCCGCCGGGAGCGCCGGGCGCCGCGCTTAGGCTGGCCGCGGTGGCCGCCGCGGGCTCGTACCGCGGTCAGGTCGGTGCCGTCCTCGTCCGCCAGCGCGAGCGCCATGGCCGGGTCGAGCGGGTCCAGGTCATCGGCCGTCAGCATGTGCTGCGGGGCGGTCAGCGGCGGGTGCCCGTGCTGGTCGTAGACGCCGGTGAAGTTACCGTCCAGGTGCTCGTCCAGGTCGTCGAACGAGCCGCCGGGGCCGCCCGGGGCGGTGCCGTCGGTGCTCAGCCGCGGGTCGCTGACGGCCGCCGCGGCGCCGGCCATGACCGGCGTCTCGGTCGGCGGCAACCGGGAGGCGGCGGTGTCCACCACATCGGCCACGATGCAGGTGATGTTGTCCGGTCCGCCGCCGCGCAGCGCGAGGTCGATCAGCTGGCGGGTAACCGCCTCGGGTTCGGGCAGGGTGGCCATCGTCTCGCGCAGCAGTTCATCGCTGACCACGCCGGACAGTCCGTCCGAGCAGAGCAGGTAGCGGTCGCCTTCCTGGCTGTCGTGCACGGACAGGTCGGGCTCGGCGACCGACCGGCCGTCGAGCGCCCGGAGCAGCAGCGAGCGCTGCGGGTGGCTCGAGACGTCGTCGACGCTGATCCTGCCCTCGTCGACCAGTGACTGCACCAGCGTGTGGTCGTGGGTGATCTGGTAAAGCTCCCCTTCCCGCAGCAGGTAGCCCCGGGAGTCGCCGATGTGGCATACGGCCGCGTGCCCGTCGAACCAGAACAGGGCGGTCAGCGTGGTGCCCATGCCCTCGACCGCCGGGTTGGCGATGATCATTTCCTGCAGCCGGGTGTTGGCCGCCGCCACCGCGGACGACAGTTCCGCCAGCATGTCACCGCCGGGCGGCTCGGAGTCGAGCTTCGCCATCGAGGTGATGGTCAGGGAGCTGGCCACCTCGCCGGCGGCGTGCCCGCCCATCCCGTCCGCCACCGCGAGCAGGCGTGGTCCCGCGTACGCCGAGTCCTCGTTGCCTTCACGGAGGAGCCCGACGTCGGAACGTATCGCGTAGCGGAGTACTAGTGTCATCTGCGCAGTTCCAGAACGGTCTTACCGATGCGGATCGGCACGCCCAATGGCACGGGCATCGGCCGCGTCACCTTCTGCCGGTCCAAATAGGTGCCATTAGTCGAGCCGAGGTCCTCGACGATCCACTGACCGTCTTGCGGGAAAATCCGGGCATGTCGGCTTGAAGCGTAGTCGTCGTTGAGCACCAGCGTGGCATCATTGGCCCGCCCGAGCGTGATCTGCTGCTGAGCGAGATCGATGCTCGTGCCCTTCAGGCCGCCGGCCGTCACCACCAGGACGCGCGGCGAGCCGCGGCCTGGCCGCTGCGGCTTGGCCGGGCGCCCTGGGCGGGGGGCCTGGGCTGGCCGGGCCTTTCCTCGCCGGGTCGTCGCGGACGGGCCCCCCAGCAGGTCAGTGCGGACGACTCCGATGGCCGCTATGACGAAAAGCCACAGCGCAGCCAGGAACGCCACCCTGATGATGGTGAGAGACAGCTCGTTCATCTGCGGCCACGCCCCTGGACCCTAGTAGCTGGTGCGCGAGTAAGCAGGGCCCTGACCGTCATCGCGGTCGGGGCCATCCTGGCGGAAGATCAGGGTGGTCCGGCCGAGCGAGACGTGCGTCCCGTCGGCGAGTGCCACCCGCCTGACCGGCTGACCATTGACGAAGGTGCCGTTGGTGGAGCTGAGATCGACCAGGACGACCTGGCCGTTTTCCACCCTTAGCTCCGCATGGTGCCGAGACACGCCCGGATCTACTAGTCGCAAGTCACAATCTGTGCCCCGGCCGAGCAACGTGACCGGTGTCTGCAGCTCATACGTGTGCTGTTCGCTGCCCTGGCCGCCCGGTGCCCCGGGCCCGGAGACCAGCAGCCGCGGGTGGCCGGGAAACCCGCGTCCCTGCGTCCGCGGCAGATCGCTGGCCGGCATCCTGATCTCGCCGCCCTCGATGGTCGAGCCGCGGATGACGCCGGACCGGATCCGGAACGTGCCCGTGGTCATGTCGGGCACCCCCTCGAACCGCATCCGCACCGGGCCGACGAACGAATAGCCCTGTTCCTTGGCGTAGTCCCGGGCCAGGTTAGCGAGTTCGACGCCGAGGCTCTCGGCGTACACGTCGAGACGCTCGTGGTCGCTCTCCGCCAGCTCGACGACGAAATCGTTCGGCACCAGCGTGCGGCCCTTGGCCACGATGGCGGCCCGGTCATCCATCTCGCGCTGGACGGCGCTCGCCACCTCGACCGGCTGCAGCTCGGACCTGAAGGCACGCGCGAAGGCACCCTCGACCATGCCTTCAAGACGACGCTCGAAGCGCTGCAGAACTCCCAACGTGCCACCTCCCTTCGCGTCCCTTGCCCACGATCGTATCCGGGGCGCGGGAGCGCTCGCGGTCGTGCTAACCTATCCGTCGTTGCCCGGGCGGGTGGCGGAACGGCAGACGCGCACGGTTCAGGTCCGTGTGTCCGAAAGGACGTGAGGGTTCAAATCCCTCCTCGCCCACAAAACTTACGGAACGACGATCACGGGACAGCGGGCATGGCGGGCCAGCCAGCCGGACACAGAGCCCGCGACCCGATGCCAGATATGCTTCGGCGCCCCTATAACGAGCGCGTCGGCGCTGAATTCCTCGGCGGCGGCGGCGAGTTCCCTGGCCGGGCTGCCCCGCCTGGTGCGGACGTGCACCTCCACCTCGGCGTCACCGGTGACCTGGTCGAGCTCGGCCAGCAGCCAGCGCTCCAGCGCCTCGACGTCCCGGGGGACGCCGACGACCTGCCCGGTCAGCGGCTCGCAGTAGACCCCGGATGAGCACACGTAGACGACAAGAAGCGGCCGGCCGAGCCGCCGCGATACCCCGGCCGCGTACGCCAGCGCGTTACGGCTCGACGCCGAGCCGTCGTAGCCGGCGATAACGGGATGCTCGAGCCGGAGCGCGGACGGGTACGGCTCGCCGGACGAAGCCGGCCCGGGAACGTCAGCGCCGCCCCCCGCCGCGACCTCGGGAGGCGTGCGGGAGGGGCGCCCGGCCCGGTCCGGCTGTGCCGGTCCGGGCTGGCCCGGTCCTGGTTGGCCCGGTGACGGGCCTGATTCTGCCTGGTCCATAATCCGCGTCCTAGCGGAAGACCGTCTCCGCAGCAGTCATACGGTGATGATTGCCCCGGATGAACGGCCTTACTCGTATTTGAAAAGCACTATAGATCAGCGCGCGGCCATTTGGTGAGTCCTCGGGGGTGCCTGCATGGCACGATGTTCAGGTGACCGCAGAGCCAGCGGGGACGATTAGCGACCGCACCGACGCCACGGCCCGCGCCGTGATCGAATGCGCCGCCGACGCGATCGTCGCATTTAGCACCGATCGCACCGTCATGCTCTGGAATCCCGCGGCGGAACGGATGTTCGGCTGGGCCGCGACCGAGGTCGTCGGCCTCGAGCCGCAGATCATCCCGGAGGAGCTGAAAGCCGAGCACAACGCGGTCCTGGAACGGGTCAGGGGCGGCGACCGGATCTCCATCGCTACCCGCCGCACCCGCAAGGACAGCACAGTCATCGACGTGCGGATCGATACCAGCGCGCTGACCGACGCCGCGGGCGAGGTGACCGGCTGGGTCAACGTCTGCCATCAGACCGGCGAGGACGACGTCGCCCGGCACTACATGGCCGAACGGGCGCGGGTGGTGCGCCGGCTCGGGGACGTGGTCGCGGACATGAACGCGCAGCGCGACCTGGAATCGGTGCTGGACCGTATCGCGGCCAGCCTGCGCGAGCTGACCAGCGCCGACGCGGGCGGCTTCGTGCTCATCGAGGACGACTCGCTCCGGCTGGTCAGCACGGCCGGGCTGCCGGCCCGGCTGCGCGGGAAGACCGCCACCCTGGCCAGCAGCCTGGTCGGCGAGCTGATGAACTCCGGCAAGACGGTCATGATGGCGACCGGGGAGTCGGGCGGCTTCGATGACCTGATCTGGTCGGCCCTGCCGGGCCTGCACACGATCGCGCTCAGCCTGTCGCACGTGGGGGGCAAGCCCTACGGCGCCCTCTACGCGCTGTACAGCAGGCGCAAGCTCAGCCATGTCGAGCTGGAACTGCTCGAACTGCTGGCCGGGCACGCCGGCGTGGCCCTGACCAACGCGATGGCGTTCGAGGAAGTGGTCCGGCAGCGGGCGCACGAGCGGGCGGTCATCGACGGCAGCGCGGACGGCATCGCGGTGCTCGACGAGGACGGCCTGGTGCGGCAGTGGAATCCGGCCGCGCACCGGATCACCGGGACGTCGGCCGCGGACGCCATCGGCAAGCCGCCGTCGTTCCCGCTGCCCGAGTCCGGCTCCACGCTCACCCACAAGCTGCCGAACGGGCGCTGGCTCGACGTCCTGTGCACCTCCCTGGCCGGCGGTGAAGAGCTCGTCATCGACTTCCGTGATGTCACCGCGGCCAAGGAACTCGAGGAGGCGAAGGATTTGTTCCTCGCCACGACGAGCCACGAACTACGGACGCCGATCACGGTGGTACAGGGTTTCGCCACCACCTTGGCCACCCGGTGGGACCAGCTCGGGGACGCCGAAAGACGCGCCGCGGTACGGACCATCGCGGAGCGGGCCGGCTCGCTCGGCAGGCTGGTGGAGCAGCTGCTGCTCGGCTCGCGGGCCGGCGCCGACCAGCTGCCGGTGAGCAACGGGCCGTTCGACCTCGGCGCCGTCCTGCACGGGGCCGCCGCGGCGTTCCGCCCGCTGTCGGACAAGCACGTGGTGCTGGCCGACATCCCCGCCGGCCTCCCGGCCGCCAGCGGCGACACCATGGCCACCGACATCATCGTCGGGCAGCTGCTCGAGAACGCGTTCAAGTACTCGCCCAACGGCGGCACGGTCTGCGTCCGGGCCCGGGCGGCCGGAGACTGGATCGAGGTCATCGTGGAGGATGATGGCGTCGGCATCGCCGCGGGTGATCACGAGCGCATCTTCGACCGGTTCTTCCAGGGCGAAGCCGGTGACCGCCGCCGGTTCGGCGGCGTCGGCATCGGCCTGTTCATCGTCCGCCGCCTGGCCGAGGCCCAGCACGGCGAGGTCACCGCCAGCTCCCGGCCGCAGGGGGGCACCTCGATGTGCCTGCGGCTGCGGCCCGCGAGCGACTAGAGGGAAGTCCGGCTAGAGCGAAGCCGGTGTGCCCCCGGATACCGTCTTACGTACCCTGTGCGCCACCGACCGCCCGGCGGCTCTGCGTACCCGGGGCACACACTGCTTCTTCGCGGGCTCAGGAGGACGATCTCGCGTGCCAGTAGCCTCGGCTGTCACATCAGGCTCGTACGTGGCGCAGGCCTGGCCGATGCGGGATCCGGACCGGGACTC
>JAJKHX010000549.1 GCA_021154785.1 Nocardiopsis sp. | reverse complement strand
CCCTCGCGGACGACATCGCCGCGCTCATCGGGCACCTGGGCCTGGACCAGGCCGACGTGATGGGCTACTCCTTCGGCGGCGCGACCGCGCTGCGGACCGCGATCCAGCATCCCGCGCTGGTGCGCCGGCTGGTCCTCGTCGCCGTGCCGTTCCGCCGGGACGGCTGGTACCCGGAGAGCCTGGCCGGGATGGACCAGATGGGGTCGCACCTGTCCGACATGCTCAAGCAGGGGCCGCTGTACGAGCTCTACGCCAGCGCCGCGCCCCGGGTGGAGGACTGGCCCGTGCTGCTGGACAAGACCGGCGACCTGCTGCGGCGCGACTACGACTGGTCCGCGGACCTGGAACGGATCACCGCCCAGGCGATGCTCGTCTACGCGGACGCCGACGCGGTGCGCCCGGCGCACATCGTGGACTTCTACGCCCGGCTCGGCGGCGGCCTGCGCGACGCGAACTGGGACGGCTCGGCCCGGCCGGTGACGCGGCTGGCCGTCCTGCCCGGGCAGACGCACTACGACATCCTCGGGTCACCCGTCCTGCCCGCCGCGGTCATCCCGTTCCTCGACGCCGACTCGCTGGAGCCGCCCGCGCCGATGGGCCGGTGAATCCCGAGGGACAGCGCTAGCCGGATCCGGGCCGGTCATCCTCGTCGGGGCCGGACGACCAGGTTCTCGCCTCCCACCCTCCCGGCGGGCGGGGGCGGGTGCGGCGCGACGACCGCCAGAGCACGATCAGCAGCACCGCCACGAACGCGCAGGCGGCCGCGGCCCCGGTGGCCGCGATCTCGCCCAGGGGCAGGCGCAGTCGCAGCCGCGGGCCGTGACCCGGGGATGGCGCACCAGCCGCGGCGCTGGCGGCCGGACCGGGGCGGGCCAGCTGGTAGCGCGCGGCCACGGTGCGGCCCGCGGGGGTCGCCAGCCAGGCCCGGTAGCGGGCGAGGACCGGATCGGGGGCCGAGGCGCGGACCGGGTAGGCGGACGCGTTCACCGCCCGGGCCAGGTTCACGATCCCGTAGCCCCAGCCGGGCACCGGATGCCCGGCCGGGGTGGCCGTGCCGGTCAGCCGCTGGTCTACCTGGTACCAGGGCATGTGCGGGTACCGGGACCGGATGAGCGCCGCCGCCCCGGCGGTGAGCGCGGCGGCGAAGCTGGTTCCCGCGCCGGTGGTGGTGAACCGCCCGTCGCGGCCCACGTAGACCATGTGATCGGCCGGCGCCGCGACCGCCACGTACGGTTCCCTGGCGCTGCCGGGCCACCGGGTTCCGTCCGGCTCGGTACCGCTCACCGCGAGCACGCCCGCGCAGGAAGCCGGCTCGTCCGGCCCGGCGGACAGGCTGGTGTTACCCGCGCTGGCGATCAGGACGACGTCGCGGCCGAGCGCGTAGGCGACGGCGGCCTGCAGCACCGGGTCGCAGCGGGCCGGCGAGGTCACCCCGATGCCGAAGGGCATGTCGATGACCTGTGCACCGTGCGCGGCCGCGTACCGGATCCCGGCCGCCGCCGTGGCCACCGACCGCGGGCCCGAGCCGCCCACGGTCACCGGCAGGATCCGGGCGCGCGGCGCGATGCCCACCGTGCCGGTGCCCCGGCCCTGCCCGGCGATCATCACCGCCATCGCGGTGCCGTGCCCGTCCTCGCCGGCCTGGATGTCGGTGTCCCCGTTACGGGCGGTCCCGGTCAGGTCCGCCCCCGGGCGCACGACGCCGCGCAGGTCGGGGATATCCGCCTGGACGCCGCTGTCCACCTCGGCCACCGTGATCCCGGCACCCCGGGACAGCGGCCACACCTTCCGCTGCACCTGCCAGCCGGCGAACCACCACTCCCCCGGGCCGGGCGCCAGCCGGCCCGGGCCTGCCGGCGCCGGGCTGGCGAGGGCGGAGCCGGCGGCCAGAGGCAGGGCGCAGAGCGCGAGCGGGCAGGCGGCCAGGACCCAGACGACCAGGGCAGAAAGCAGGCGCTGCACAATCCCGATACGGATGAGCGGGGTGGCCCGGCTCACCGTTCCCGCGCGGGTAAGGAACCGGTAACACCTGGGCCCTAGCTGGTGAGGGGGGCGGGGTGGGGGCGCCAGCCAGGCTGCCGGGGGTGCCCGGGGAGCTCGACGCGGCCGCCGGCCCACAGCAGCGCGGTCCACGGGTCGGATCCGGCCAGGTCGGCGGGTGCCTGCGGGAAAATCCGGGCCAGCACGCGGCGGCACACGTCACGGGGCGGGTCGAGGCTGAGACCGAAGCCCTGGGCGATGTCGTTGCCGTGCAGCAGGGCCTCGTGGCAGCCCATCCCGGCGAATCCCTCCGGGTCGGTCATCCCGCCCGGGTGGTAGGCCCGGACGTGCGGCCGCGACGTGCGCACCATCGAGGCCAGGACCCGTCCGCCGGTGACCGCGAACTCGAGCACGTCGGCCGGCGAGGCGTCCTTCTCGGCGGTCGCGACGGCCCGGACGTAGCGCCCGGTGGGCTGGACGGCGAGCTGCCAGGCGTAGGACATCAGGCAGTCCCCGATGTGCTCGGCGGTATGCCAGCAATCCCATTCCAGCGTGCCCGCCCGTACCGACCAGTCCCGGTCGGTGATGGGCAGCAACCTGCTCATCACGCAGGACATCACGCTGTCAAGATCATCGGCGGTGACTGTCATGATGCATCGAGCCTACGGCCATAACCGGGCAGGCACGATCGATTCACCGTTAGCCAGGAGCTGCCCGGCTAGTGCCCCGGTGCGTCCGCAGGCCCCTTGAGCTGGGCCTTGATCTCGGTCTTGAGAACCTTCCCGACCTTCGAGCGGGGCAGGTCGGGCCAGACCTCGACCTGCTTGGGGGCCTTGACGCTGCCGAGGCGTTCTTTGACGAAGGCGCGGATCTCGTCCCCGGTCACCGCCTGGCCGGGGCGCGGCTGCACGACGGCGGTGACCCGCTCGCCCCATTTCTCGTCGGGCAGGCCGATGACCGCGCAGTCCTGCACGGCCGGGTGGGCCAGCAGGGCCTGCTCCACCTCGGCCGAGTAGACGTTGAAGCCGCCGGTGATGATCATGTCCTTGGCCCGGTCGACGATAAACAGGTAGCCGTCGGCGTCCAGGTAGCCGATGTCCCCGGTGTGGTGCCAGCCATGCTGGGACGTTTCCGCCGTGGCCTGCGGGTTCTTGTAGTAGCCGGCCATCACCAGCGGCCCCCGGATCACGATCTCGCCGCGCTCGCCCGCGGCGAGCTGGTGTCCCTCGTCGTCCATGATCGCGACGATGGTGAGCGGGGTGGGCCGCCCGGCCGAGGAGAGCCGTTCGGTGGCGACGGTTCCGTCGTCGCGGAAATGCTCGGCAGGAGCCAGGGTGGAGATCATCATCGGCGCCTCGGACTGGCCGAAGAGCTGGCCCATCACCGGCCCGATCTTGATCAGGGCCTCTTCCAGGCGGCTGGCCGACATCGGGGCCGCGCCGTACCACAGGCACTGCAGGTGGCTCAGGTCGGTCCCGGCCAGGTCGGCGTGGTCGAGGAGCATGTAGATCAGCGTGGGCGGCAGGAAGGTGTGGGTGATCCGGTTGGCGGCGAGCCGGGCGAGGAACTCGGTCAGGTCCGGCTTGCCCATGATGACGATCTCGCCGCCCAGCGTCAGGACCGGGAAGCACAGCACGCCGGCCGCGTGGGTGAGCGGGGCAAGGGCCAGGTAGCGCGGGCGCGGCTGGAACGGGTAGCTCATCAGCGTCAGCGCCGACATCGTCTCGATGTTGCCGCCGGTGAGCATGACCCCCTTCGGCCGGCCGGTGGTGCCGCCGGTGCCGACGAGCATGACCAGGTCGCCGGCCGGCTCGGCCTGCCACGGCTCGGCCGGCTCGGGACCGGTCCACAGGTCGAAGGGGGTAGCGCCGGCGGGCTCCCCGTCCAGGCAGACCAGCACGCTGAGCTTGGGCAGGTCGGGCAGGATGCGGGCGACCAGCGGCGCGAAGGCGGCCTGGAAGATCAGGCACCGGCAGTCGAAGAAGTCGAGGAGGTCACGGTTCTCCGTCGCCTCGTTGCGCGGGTTGACCGGGCACCACACCGCGCCGGCCCGGGAGATACCGAACACGCAGCTGAACGCGACCGGGTCGTTGGCCGACAAGATCGCCACCTTGTCGCCGGGAGCGATTCCGGAGCGGTCGAGCGCGCGGGCGACCCGCCAGGACAGCCGCTGGACGTCGGCGTAGCTGAGCGTGCGCTCGGCCGTGGTCAGGCAGGGGGCCTGCGGACCGAGGGAGGCACCCTTGTCGAGGTAGTCGGTCAGGCGCACGCTCGCCTCCGCTTAGTGCTGGACGGTCAGGTTCGGCTCCATGACCAGGCCGAAGCTGCGCATCGCGCCGAGCAGTTCACGGTGGCCGAAGGCCTGGCAGCCGGACGCGAAGCCGGCCTGCCGGGGCGGCTGCTGGAGCAGCGAGTACGCGCCGTACGCCTGCATCAGGCCGGTCTGCTTGTAGTTGGAGTTGCCGTGGATCACGCAGTGGGCGCGGCCCAGCGGGCCGGCTGCGTGCACCGAGTCCAGCGAGGTGTTGATCCTGGTGACCTCGCGCGGCGGCATCTGGTTCCGGCTCACATGCCCATGCCGCCGTCGACCGGCAGCCCGGCGCCGGTGATGAAGCGGGCCGCGTCGGAGGCGAGGAAGACCACGGCGTCCGCCATGTCGGCGACCTCGCCGAGACGGCCTTGCGGGGTCAGCCCGACCACGGCGCCGATGGCCTCGGGCACGCTGGGGAACAGGCCGAGCGTCACCACGTCCTGCGCCAGCTGGCTGCCCATCTCGGTCGGTACCAGGCCCGGGTAGATGCAGTTGACCCGGACGCCGTAGCCGAGCTTGCCGGACTCCATGGCGGCCACCCGGCTCAGCCGGTCGACCGCGGACTTGGTGGCCGAGTAGACGGCGATGCCGGGGAACGCGATCGTGGCGGCGACCGAGGAGATGTTGACCACGGCGCCGCCGCGGCCGGCCGGGCCGCCGGGGCGCATGGCGCGGAAGGCGTGCTTGATGCCGAGCGAGGTACCCAGGATGTTGACCTCGAGCATCTTGGAGACGGCCTCCGGCTCCAGGTCCGCGACCAGCTGGGTGATCTCGACGCCGGCGTTGTTGACCAGGATGTCCAGGCCGCCGAGCTCGGCGATGGTGCCCTCGACGCACCGTTCCCAGCTGCCGTCATCGGTCACGTCCAGCGGGAGGAACGCGGCGTCGCCGCCGGACTTCTTGATCGCGTCGACGGTGGCCTGGCCGAGCTCCTCGCGGATGTCGCCGATCACCACGGCCGCGCCCGCCCGGGCCAGCGCCTCGGCCATCCCCGCGCCGAGACCGCGCGCCCCGCCGGTGACCAGTGCCTTGCGGCCGGTCAGCTCGTACACGCTCATGGGTATCTCCTCCTCGAGACGACGCCGGCGTGGCTGTCGCGCCGCCGCCCCTCCGCGGCGGCGCGACGTAGGTCACGTTGCCACGGACTCTGAACAGTCGTCAAGACTTCCTTGGACAGTTGTCAAGCTTCCTCCTGGACGGCGATGGTTGCCGCGATACAGTGGGTCCGGGCTCGCAGGGCGCGAGCGATGGCGGAACCGACGGGAAGGTCGCTGCTGTGACCGACGTGGCCCGCATGGCCGGTAAGGCCATCGTGGGCGATGAGTCCCATGTGACAGATCAGCCCGATGAGCCGATCGTCACCAATGAGCCACAGGTTACGGAGTCCCGGGTTACGGAGACGAACCGGGAACGGGTGTCGCGGCGGCAGGTCGACAAGTTCGCCGAGCGGCGGGCCCAGCTGGCCGACGCCGCGCTGCAGACGCTCGCCGAGCTCGGCTACGCCCGCACCAGCCTGCGCGAGATCGCGCAGAACACCACGTTCTCGCACGGCGTGCTGCACTACTACTTCAGCGACAAGCAGGACCTGATCACCCACTGCGTCCGCCAGTACGAGGCCGCCTGCGTGACGCGGTACGACGAGATCGTGGCCGCGGCCACGTCGGCGGACCAGCTCAAGCGGGAGTTCAGCGCGGCGATGGCGCAGACGCTGCGGACCGACGCGCCGATGCACCGGCTGTGGTACGACCTGCGGAACCAGAGCCTGTTCGAGGAGTCGTTCCGGTCCGACGTGCTGGAGATCGACCAGCGCCGCGAGGCGATGATCTGGAGCGTCGTGAGCCGGTACGCCGAGCTGGCCCGGATCTCGGCCGCGCTGTCCCCGGCGGCGGCGTACGCGATCCTGGACGGCCTGTTCCAGCAGGCCCTGCTGCATCACCTGGCCGGCGACGACGAGGCCGCGGAGAGACTGCGGGGGAACGTCGTGCGGGTGCTCGACACCGTGGACGGCCCGGCGGCGCCCTGAGCCGGCCACCGCGCCGCCGCCGCGGCGTTCGCGGTCTGGTCGCGTGGGCAGCGGGCGGGCTGGATTACCCTTAAGGGGCACGTGGCGCCGGCCTGGCGCCGCGATCTGGCCCGCAGCGCAGCGGGCAACGTCAGCGTGCCGCAGTGGCCCCTCCCCCGAGCAGACCCTGGAGAAAGATGCCCAAGCGGGTTCGTCCCTACGGCTCGGCCGAAGACGCCGAGTTCGCCGGGCTCGGCCGGAGCCAGCACGCAGGCGCGAACGAGGGCATGGGCGAGCCGGGCAGCACCATGACGATGCGGGACATCGCCGGCCAGGCCGCCGAGGCGGTCCGCGCGCTGCGCGACCTGAGCACCGGCGGCGGCTACACCGGCCTCGACGACGCCCGCGAGGTGATCGCGAGCCTGCGGCGGATGGGCCAGGACCTGCCGCAGCTGTGCGAGCAGCTGGCCCGGATCCTGGTCGTACAGCGGGAAGAGGGACAGCTCGCGCCGGGCGAAGGCCAGGATCTCGACTTCTGGGTCGTGGAGGCGGTGGAGGCCCTGGCGGCGGCTGGCCAGGCCGCCGACATGATGACCGCCGCCCTGGTCCAGGCGGGCAAGACGGCGGGCGAGCTGAGGCCGGCCCGCTGACGCCAGCAGCCCGCGAGGGGATCCTAGGCGGGGCGCAGGGCGCTGGCGATGCGCTCGACCATCTCGGTGAGAACGGGCTGCGGCGTGGCGAAGTTGAAGCGGAAGGAGCCCGCGCCGCCGTCACCGAAGGCCGGCCCGTCCACCACCGTGAGCTGCGCGCGCCTGGTGACCAGCTCGCCCGGTGAGTCCGGCAGGTCCAGGGCGGAGCAATCGAACCAGGCGAGATAGGTCCCGTCGGGCGGCCGGTAGCGGACCCCGGGCAGGTGACGGCCGAGCAGACGGGCCAGCAGGCGGCGATTCTCGTCGAGGTAGCCGAGGATCTCGTCCAGCCACTGCTCGCCGTGCCGGTACGCGGCGATGTTGGCGACGACACCGGGATTGCTCGCCCCGTGCGCGGCGAACAAGCCCATCTCCTCCCAGCGCTGCCGGTCGGGCTCGTTGGTGAGGATGACCTGGGCACACTTGAGCCCGGGCAGGTTCCACCCCTTCGACGCGGACGTGGCGGTCAGCGTGTGCGACGCGGCGAGATCCGAGGTTGACGCGTACGGGACGTGACGCGTGCCCGGGTAGACCAGCGGACCGTGGATCTCGTCGGCGAACACGCGCCCGCCGTGCCGGTCCACCACCTCGCTCAGCTCGGTCATCTCCGGCCGGGTGAAGACCCGGCCCAGCGGGTTGTACGGGTTGCAGAAGATGAGCAGGTGGCCGCCGGCCCGGAAGGCACCGGAGATCCCGTCCAGGTCCAGGGTGAAAAAGCCGGCGCCGTCGTCGCGCATCGGGACCTGGATGATCTCGCGGCCGAGGAAGGCCGGCACGGACAGGAACGGCATGTAGGCGGGCGTGGGCAAGATGACCGGGGCGCCCGGGCGGGAGAACCGGGTGATGGCGAGTTCCAGCGCCTTGATCACGTCGGGGACGTGGTGGATCAGCGCGGGATCGACCTCCCAGCCGTACCGCCGCCTGGCGAACTCCGCGCACGCCGCGCTCAGCTCCTCGGCCAGGGACGGGGGCAGGTAGCCGAAGTTCGCGTCGGCGGACAGCCCGGCGAGCGCGTCCAGGATGGCCGGCGCCGCGCCGAAGTCCATCTCCGCCACGGCCGCGCCGAAGCCGCCCGGGCCCGGCGCGGCCCACTTGAAGCTGCCGCGCGCGCGGAGCATGGCCGGGGTCGTGCGGTCGATCGCCTGCCTGAGGGAGCCTGCCACGCCATCATCCTCTCGCGCCCGTCAGGACGGCGGCGCGGGGCGGCACCCGCCGAAGATGACGTTCTCCAGGTGCCGCCAGTAGACCTCGACCCCCTCGAACCCGGCCGCCCGCAGGTACTCCAGCTGCGGTCCGAGCGGGGCGATGTACCGGACGTGGTTGTCCCAGCGCGCCTGCTCGGACGGCGACCGGTGATGCCGGTAGCCGGCCCCCTCGGGATCCTCGCGGTCGCGCACCCGGTCCCAGGTGGCCTCGACCAGCGGGTCGGCGGCGCTCACCGGGTCGTAGTTGAAGTACCAGCCGCCGGGCACGAGGTGGCCGGCTATCTCGGCGAACAGGCTCTGCTTGCGGTCGTCGGGCAGGTGGTGGACGCACATCGAGGTCACCACGGCGTCCAGCGCCGCCGGGATCGCGGCCGGCCACGCGCCGGCCGCCGCCATGTCGAACTCGGCGTACCGGTAGCGTCCGGCCCAGGACCGCATCTCCCGCTCGCCGGCCTTCATCATCTCGGCCGAGAAGTCCGCGAGCACCGCGGTGCTGCGCGGATACATCCCGAGGATCGCCCGGGACGCGGCCCCGGTGCCCGCGCCCAGGTCCAGGAACGTGAACTCGTCCTGCTCCCCGAACGGCAGCAGCAGGGCCATGAAGCGCCGGTGCGCCTCCCGGCCGCGCTCCTGCCGCTGCGCCTCGGTCGCCCAGGCCTCGACGGCCTCGGCGGACTGCCAGATCGCCGCGTTCGTGTCTGCTGGCTCACTCATGAGCCAAGGTTACGAGGGCGCTGGTAAGGGTTCCGGGACGCCAGACGACTTGACGACGTGATTCTTCCCGGTCCCCCCGGCAATCCTGGTCACCGTCGATTACTTTTATGGCCAGGGAGGTGGGCGGTGAGTGCGGGGAAGATCTCACCGCGCGAGGCTCAGGAGCTTGATGCCTGTTTCCGGGCCGAGGCCAGCGAGCTGTTCGGCTACGCCTGCGTGGTGACCCGGGGCGACCAGGCGCTGTCCCACGACCTCGTGCAGGCGGCCTTCGAGGCGGCCGCGCTGGCCTGGCCGGCGCTGCGGGCCATGGCCGAAGAGCAGCGCCGGGGCTGGCTGCACCGGAGGCTGTTCAACCTCGCGATGACCGGCTTCCGGCGGGAGGCGGCGTTCCGCGGCCGGCTGCCGCGGATCGAGAAGCTCTACCGCAGGCCCTGCGCCGGCCCGCTGGAGCAGGCGCTGTCGTCCATCGCGCTGGACCGGTGCTGGCAGGTCATCCAGGGCCTGCCGGGCCAGCAGCACGCGGCGGCGGTCATGCGCTGGGGCCTGGACATGAAGGAAGCGGAGATCGCCGCGGTGCTGGGCATCGCCGAGAAAACCGTGAGCGTCCACCTGTATCGAGTACGCCGCAAGCTGCTCCTACAACTAGGAGCGGACCATCCGTTTGACGATGACGCCCCGGAAGGAGCATCGCCATGAGGGCCGGCGGCCGCGAGACGGGCACTTCCCATGAGGACATGCTGCTGTCCGGCGTCTACCAGCAGGTCACTGACCAGCACGGGGCCCGGTTCGCGGCGGGGTACGACCTCGGGAAGGGACGGGAGCGCTACCAGGCCTGGCTCGACGAGCACGCCGGCCTCGGGGGAGATGACGTGGCGGACGCCCCCGAGCCCGCCGGCCCGGTCCTCGCGGACGCCTTCGGTGCCGCGGGCACCGCGCGCGCCGAGTGGAGCGCGGACCTGGCCGTCGTCGAGCTGTACTCGCAGCACTACCGGGCGCTGGTGCGGCTGGCGGCGCTGCTGGTGCGGGACACCCCCACCGCCGAGGAAGTCGTCCAGGACGCCTTCGTGGCCATGCACGGCGGCTGGCAGCGCCTGCGCGATACCGAGAAGGCGCTGGCGTACCTGCGGCAGGCAGTGGTGAACCGGTCCCGGTCGGTGCTGCGGCACCGTACCGTGGTCGACAAGAACCTGCAAAAAGCCCCGCCCGACATGCCCAGCGCCGAGCACGGCGCCCTGGCCCTGCTCGAACGCGACGCCGTCGTCGCCGCCCT
>JAJKHX010000548.1 GCA_021154785.1 Nocardiopsis sp. | reverse complement strand
GATGTCGGGCTGGCCGCATGTGGTGGAATCGATCGGGGCTGCTGGCCTCCATGTTCACGACCTGCGGCACACGGGTAACCAGTTCGCGGCGAACAGCGGCGCCGGTCTTAAGGACCTGATGTCGCGGATGGGACACGACAGCGAACGGGCTGCGCTGATCTACCAGCATGTGGCGCGCGGCGCTGACCAGAGGATCACTGATGCGATCGACTCTCACGTCCAGGCCGAGCGCGACCAGGGCGACGATGGCCCGGCCGGTGCGCTCGTCCCCCGCTGGCTAATTGCACGTTAATTGCACGGAAGGCGGTAACGACTGTGAAGCGGCAAGGCCCAGGCTTGGGGACTGTCGTCCTGGCCTGGGCCTTCACGTTGGAGCGGGTGACGGGAATCGAACCCGCACTATCAGCTTGGGAAGCTGACGTTCTACCATTGAACTACACCCGCGTGCGACCGCACCGCATGACCATACCACCAGCCTGGGCTGTGTCCGCGCAGACATCGTACCGGAACCGGTAGGTTGCCAGGGTGCTCCTCTCCGATCGTGACATCAAGGCCGAGATCGAGTCCGGGCGGGTCAAGCTCGACCCGTACGATCCCGAGCTGATCCAGCCGTCCAGCATCGATGTCCGGATGGACCGCTACTTCAGGGTCTTCGAGAACCACCGCTACCCGCACATCGATCCCGCGGTGGAGCAGCCGGACCTGACCAGGCTGATCGAGACCGACGCGGAAGTGGCGTTCGTGCTGCATCCCGGGGAGTTCGTGCTGGCCTCGACCTTCGAGGTGATCTCGCTCCCGGACGACGTAGCGGGGCGCCTCGAGGGCAAGTCCAGCCTGGGAAGGCTGGGCTTGCTCACTCACTCCACCGCGGGCTGGATCGACCCGGGGTTCTCCGGCCACGTGACGCTTGAGCTGTCCAACGTGGCGACGCTGCCGATCAAGCTGTGGCCGGGCATGAAAATCGGCCAGCTCTGCCTGTTCCGGACCAGTTCTCCCGCGGAGCATCCGTACGGCTCGTCGGTGTACGGTTCCCGGTACCAGGACCAGCGCGGCCCGACGCCGTCGCGGTCCTTCCTCAACTTCTACCGCACCAAGGTCTGAGCCGGATAGGCACGAAATGACCGAGGCCGTTGCCTCCACTACGTGCCGAACGGCGATCCACATGCCTGGGTAAAAGACACTGCTCTCGGCGGTGACTACGCCATCACATCGTACCGGGGTCGAATCGCCCTTCCCTGGCGCCGGCAGTGAATAGATGCCATGAGCGCCCCGGGTAGTTGATCACAGGACCGCTCCGGTCAGTGGAGTCACGGATAATAACCTGTCCGCTTACGGGAACCGCAACCTCCACGCAGGCCCCGTTGCCTATGCTGCGCCTGGTTTTCCGCCACTGAAGACCGCGGCCGGCCTCCAGGTTGTCTAGGGACATCGGACTCCTCTGGTCATTCCGCCTGCTTTTGGGTAAAGTCATGACGGCCGACAGCTCGTCGCGATTTCCCGCGCGGCGGCCGGCATAAAGAAAGCACGTATTAATTTATATGATGGGATTATTCTGAGCTATCACTGAAGTTACGGATGAACTTAGCAAGCAGATCGCTCGAGTCTTGTGGATCCAATGCGATTGATTGCAATTTAAGGAAGATCTCGCGATACCTTTTAAGGTCGTCGGCGCGCTCAAGGTAGGTCGACCCTACCAGTCCTTCCACGAACACGACATCCAGAGCCTGATCCGGCAGTTCGAGGACGGTGAAGTTGCTCTCGAGCGCGGGGTGTGCACCCCGGTCGAACGGGAGAACCAGGACATCAACGTTCGGCAGAGCCGACATGTCCAGGACCTTGGCCAGTTGCGCGGCCATGACCCGGCGTCCCCCAACCGACCGGTGCAGGGCCGCCTCGTCGAGAATCACGGCGAGCCGCGACGGGTTCTCCCGCGTCAGGACGCGCTGCCGGGTGAGCATCGCCTCGATCTGCAACGCGATCCGCTCCGGCCCGAACCTAGGCAAGGCACCCTCGTGCAGCGCCCGCGCGTACTCCGCGGTCTGCAGGAGGCCATGGATTACCGATGACTGGAAAGCTGAGATAGCCAGAGCCTCGGCTTCCAGGCCCACATAGGTCTCGTACCCGAGGTCGTACGACTGCCACCACGCTCGCTGCCTGCCATCCGCGGCCAGTTTCATCAGCAGGTCGCGCTCGGCTCCCTCGTTAACGCCGTACAGAACACAAAGGTCGCGGATGTCCCGGGCGGTGGAGATGCCCTGACCCGTTTCCATCCGGCTCAGCTTGCTATAGAGAACAGCAGTTGCTCGGCAGCCTGCTCGACGGTGAGGCCTTTGCCGGTCCGGAGCTTACGCAGCAGGGCTCCCAGTTCGCGGCGGCGAACCGTCGGGCTGCGTACTTCAGGCACGAAAGTAGCGTCCTTTCGCAGGGACCTAACGCTGTTACTCATCACCCGAGACTACTGATACCAACCCCTGGGACTGTGCCGATGATGCATGCGGCTGCACGTTATTTTGGCACTTGCCAAGATGGATTGCCAAGCGCACTATAAAACCAGATAGCAGGAGGCACCCTCAAGCGACCCGCCGACGATGAGGTCGAACGGCACGGGGGTTACCGAGGGCAGATCGCGTGCCAGGACACGGCGCGCGCGGGACGGCGGAAGCCGTCAGAAGCGCCACCCTGGCCTTGGAGGGGAGTCGCTGCCATTTCACTCAGCCCGCAAATACCGCATTCGCTTCCATTGTGCCGGAGCATGCGAGCCGTGGCCCCACTTCCACGGCAGCTATCGCGACGAGCCGGGACCCGCGCCGCCATCCGGTGCGCCATACCCCGGACACACCGCTGGGCCGGTGCTGCAACACCGACCCAGCGAAACACTACCCAGGCTCTGGAGCGAGCAAGAAGGGCTAGCGATGTGATCAACGTTAGCAACTCCACCAGCAAAAACAACCCTCTGCGACTGAAAGGGACCACCCCCGCCAGGGCGGTGCGCCCGTCGGGCCCGGCCGGACTCGCCCGGACCGCCACTAGGCGGCCGGGCCTGACCGCCACCGGTATCCGCGGCCTCCGCGCCCTGGCCACCGCCGGGCAGATCCTGCTCAGCTGGCTAGCGGCCCTCCCCGGCCGCCTGGGCGACCGGCTCTTCACGATGAACGACAGCGAGGCGTACTGGCGCGACTGGCAGATCATCAAGACGCACGGCAACCTCGGGCGCCGGTACCGCGATCCGCGGTTCGGCCTGCTGGCCGGGTGCCGTCCGGGCCGCGGCGCGGAGAGCACCGCCGGCCGGCCGGGCCCGTCCTGCCTCGGCACGGGCTGGATAACCACGGGCCGGATCATCCCTGAGGAGGCCTAGCCATGCCCTCGGGACGACCGCATCAGCGGAACGACCCCAGCGTCATGGCCGGCCGCGGGACCGCGCTCAGCGTGGTCCCGCGGCCGGGCCTCATCGCCCGGATCTGGCACTGGCGCTATGAATCGGGGCTGGTCGCCGGGGTGGTCCTCGGCACCGCCGGCATCGGCATCACGCTCGGCCCGGGCTGGCTCATCACCACGACGGTGGCGGTGCTGGCGACCGGAGCGGGCACGCTGACGTGGCCGGCTTCCCGGCGGTACCTCATCGCCCGCGCGTGGTGCGTCATCACCCCGCACCGGATCAGGACCGGCCGCACGCACGCCTGGGTCCCGACCAGGGACGGCCGGCTTCCGGTGGTGCTCTACACGGTGCCCGCGGATTTCGGTGAGCGGGTGTGGCTGTGGTGCCGGGCCGAGATCACCGGGGCGGACCTGGCGACGGCCCGGGATATCCTGCGGGCCGCCTGCTGGGCCAGCGACGTCCGGGTGGTGGTGAACGATCGCCGCAGCCACATCGTCGTGCTCGAGGTGATCCGCCACGTTCCCGGGAGCGGGCCGGAGCCCGATGACGGCGCCGGCCCCGGGGAGCCTTCCTTCCATTCCGGCCTAGGGCATCACTGGCCGCTCAGTTAGAAGGAGCCGCGGGGTCCCAGCAAGGCCACTACAGGGATGTCAGCTGTCCGGGGTCCCGTCCCGGTCAGTGGCCGCACCCGCCGTGTCGTCGTTGACCGGGGCCGAGCCCGCGTCGTCCGCGGCCGCCGCCCGCACCGGTGTAGCGGCCGAACGGACCAGCAGCTGAGCCACGTCGATGACCTCGAGCGACTCCTTGGCCTCGCCGGAACTCTTCTTCGCCGCCACGGCGTCACCGAGCATGACCATGCAGTAAGGGCAGGCGGTGGAGATGGTGTCCGGGTTCAGCTCCAGGGCCTCGTCGATCCGCTCGGTGTTGATGCGCTTGCCGATGCGCTCTTCCATCCACATCCGCGCCCCACCGGCGCCGCAGCAGAACCCGCGGTTCTTGCACCGGTGCATCTCCTCGGCGGTGGTGCCGGGCACCGCGTCGATGATCTCCCGGGGCGGGGTGAAGATCTTGTTGTGCCGGCCCAGGAAGCACGGGTCGTGGTAGGTGATCTTCTCCTTGATCTCCCCGGCCGGGCGGATCTTGCCGTCCTTGACCAGGCTGGCCAGCAGCTGGGTATGGTGGATGACCTCGTAGTTCCCGCCCAGCTGCGGGTACTCGCGGGCGATGGTGTTGAAGCAGTGCGGGCAGGACGCCACGATCTTCTTGCCCGAGCCCTTGGCCAGCCCGGCCTCGTTCAGCGTCTCCACGTTCTGCTGGGCCAGCATCGAGAAGACGAACTCGTTCCCGATCCGGCGGGCCGGGTCCCCGGTGCAGGTCTCGGCCGGGCCGAGCAC
Organism: Nocardiopsis sp.; assembly: GCA_021154785.1. Taxonomy (GTDB): domain Bacteria; phylum Actinomycetota; class Actinomycetes; order Streptosporangiales; family Streptosporangiaceae; genus Palsa-504. The sequence goes on along the minus strand of JAJKHX010000548.1, from coordinate 1,019 downwards.
GGCGAACGTTACCCCGGCGTCGTGCAGCAGCGTCGCGATCGCCTTGGTCGTCTTCTTGGCCCGGTCCTCCAGGGCGCCCGCGCAGCCGACCCAGAACAGGTACTCGGTCTCCGGGTCGATCGTCCCGTCCACGACCGGCACCTCGAAGTCGAGCTCGGTGATCCAGTCGCCGCGGCGGTTCCCGCCCATGCCCCAGGGGTCGCCCTTGTTCTCCAGGTTCTTCAGCATCCCGGACGCCTCGACCGGGAACGCCGACTCGATCAGCACCTGGTGGCGGCGCATCCCGTCGATGTGGTCGATGTGCTCGATGTCGACCGGGCACTCCTCCACGCACGCCCCGCAGTTCGTGCAGGACCAGATCACGTCCGGGTGGATGACCCCGTTGACCTTCTCGTCGCCGACCAGCGGCCGCTCCGCCTGGGCCCTGACCTCGTCCGGCAGCTTCTCCCGCTCCTCGGCGGAGGCGAGCAGGTACGGCGCCGAGGCGAAGGCGTGGTCGCGCAGGTCCAGGATGACCTGCTTGGGTGACAGCGGCTTGCCGGTGGCCCAGGCCGGGCACTGGGACTGGCACCGCCCGCACTCGGTGCAGGTCCCCGTGTCCAGCATGGCCTTCCAGGAGAGGTCCTCGATCTTCCCCAGGCCGAACACGTCGGTGTCCGGGTCGGCCTCCTCGAAGTCCAGTACTTTCCCGTTCGACCGCATCGGCTCCAGCGGGCCCAGGCCGTTCGGCCGCCGGGCGAACAGGACGTTCAGCGGGGCCAGCGCGATATGCAGGTGCTTGGAGTAGGTCACGACGACCGCGAAGAACATGACCACGGCGATCTGGGCGAGCAGGAACACCACCTCGAGCACGCTGTTCACCCCGGTGCCCAGCGGGTGCAGCCAGTGCCCGACGATCTCGGACGCGAACGCCCCGTGCTTGTACGGGAACACCCCGGTGTTGATCTGCGCGCCCCGGTAGAGCAGCAGCGTCGCGATGACCGCGAAGATCAGGAGCAGCACGGCCCACGCGGCCCGGG
>JAJKHX010000547.1 GCA_021154785.1 Nocardiopsis sp. | reverse complement strand
GCTGGCCGACGCCTCGCTCGTGTTCCGCCGCCGGTCACCCCTGCTCGTCATCGCCATCCAGGCCGCGTTCGCGCTGGCCATCTCCCTGCTCATCTCGCCGGCCGGCCTGATCACGCCAGCTCAGGCCGGGAACGTGTGGGCACCCTACGGAAGCGTTCTCGCCGCGTACGGGCCGTTCTATTACCGCAGCAGCCGGCCCGCGGCGTTCGCGGCCGTCGGAACGCTGACGCTCATCGTGGCCGAGGTCTGGGAGTCATCCGCGGCCGTCATCACGGCCAGCGTGCTGAGAACCGCGACCGGGCCGCTGGTCGCGCTCTACTTCGTCGCCCGGCACCAGGCCATGCAGGCTCTGCGCGACCGGGCCGAACGGGCCGAGCAGGAGCGTTATCTGCTCGCCGAGCAGGCCAGGGCCGAGGAACGGGCCCGGCTGGCGGGTGAGATGCATGACGTCGTGACGCACCGGGTCAGCCTGATGGTGCTGCAGGCGGGCGCGCTCGGCATCACCGCCAAGGACGACGCGACCCGGCAGGCCGCGGAGGAACTGCGGGCCGCGGGCTGCCAGGCGCTGGATGAGCTGCGAGACCTGGTCGGCATCTTGCGGACCGAGCCCGATAGCGATCAGACGCCGTCGGTCTCGGGCCTGCCCGCGCTGATCGCCGAGTCCACGGCGGCCGGCACCCCGGCCGAGCTCGCCCAGGACGGCGATTCCGCGCTCGCCTCGCCGGTCGTGGGCCGCACGGCGTACCGGATCGTGCGCGAGGCCCTCACCAATGCCCGCAAGCATGCTCCGGGCGCGAACGTCCTGGTCACGGTCAGCTACCGGGAGTCGCAGGTCCGGGTGTCCGTCAGCAACGGCCCGGCCGCCCGGAGCGCGGACCGCCAGCTGAGCGGCACCGGATCCGGCCTCGGCCTGACGAGCCTGCGCCAGCGCGCCGAGCTGATGCACGGCACCTTGCGGGCCGCGCCGGCGCCGGACGGCGGGTTCCGGGTCGAGGCCGTGCTGCCCGCGTACGTCCCGACCGCCGAGCCAGTGGCATCGCCGGCATGATCCGGGTCGTGGTCGTCGACGACGAGCCGATGGTCTGCGCGCACCTGCGCACGATCCTCGGCTCGTCCGGTGACATCGAGGTCGTCGACGAGGCCCATGACGGAGCGGCCGGAGTCGAGGCGGTCGTCCGCAGCCGGCCCGATCTGGTCCTCATGGACCTGCGCATGCCCGGCGTCGACGGCCTCACCGCGATCGAGCGGATCGGCCAGCTGGCCGGCCCGCCCGTCGTGGTCGTGCTGACCACTTTCGACGCGGACCAGTACGTGCTCCGCGCGCTGCGGGCCGGAGCGGCCGGGTTCCTCGTCAAGTCGACGCCGCCGGCCGACCTGATCGGGCTCGTCCGGGTAGCGGCGGACGGCCATACCGTGCTGTCCCCGGCGGCGGCCCGGCGCCTGATCGCCGCGTCCACCGACAGCCAGCCGGCCCGTGAGCATGCCCGCAAGCTCGTCGCCGCGCTGACCGAACGGGAGGCCGAGGTACTCGGCTGCCTGGGCGAGGGACTGTCGAATGCCCAGATAGCGAGCCGGCTGTACCTGTCGGAGGCGACGGTCAAGAGCTACGTGTCGCGCATGCTCGTCAAGCTCGGCTGCGCCAACCGGACCCAGGCGGGACTGCTCGCGCACGACGCCGGGCTCGTGAGCCCTACCGGCATCCCGCCAGCCCGCTAACCGACCGCCCGGCCACGCCGGGTGCGTGATCAGCGTTCCCGCGGGAGGCCCGTCTGGATCCACTCCCGGGCCACTTCAAGGGCGAACGCATCCCGGTCCACCACCATCAGCTGCGAGACGGGATCAGCGGGGGCATCTGCTCCGGATGCCGGCAGGATCGGCTGCTCGACCGGGACATCGGGAACGAGCGACTCGATGATCTGCTGCGCCTGGGCCGTCGTGAGACCGGATTCGGCGTCGAGGACGATGCAGCGGGTGATCAGGCGCTCGCCGAGCCACCGGATGACGAGCTGCCACCGCACTCCGACCTTCAGGGTGGTGGCCTCGATGCCGCGCATCCTGGCATTCCACAGATCGACGCATCGCGTGATCTCCCGCTCGGTGTCCTGGCTACCGGGCCCGTTCCGGAGCTCGGTGTCGAACCGTGCGATCTCGGGGAACTCGGCGCACAGGCCCTCGCGCACGGCGGCGGGTGAGGCCATCCCGGCGAAGCGCCCGCCCGGATGGGCGAAGACGAGCTGCCGGACGCTCGTGAGCGATTGCAGCAGCGTGGCCAGCAGGTACAGCCGAGTCGACCACCACGTGTCACCGGTGCCCAGGTCGATGACGAGTGTCCGGGTAATGCCGGCGGCGGCGACCATCTGCCGAATGCCGATAAGCGTGGTGTCGGTCAGGTCGGTGCCGGTTACGAAGGGGTCCATGCTGGCGCTCACGCGGTCCTGCTTGAGGGCGCGTTCGGCCATATGGCGGTTCATTCCCTGGACCGCGACCGCCGGCGCGGCCAGGCTCGCCAGGTTGTCCGGGCTGCGGAAGATACCTGCTAGGTGCCTGCCGCCCAGCGACGACCGGAAACGCATGATCTCCGCGCCCCCGGCCTCGGACATGGCATCCAGGAAGCTGACCGGCCACGGCGCCGTCGGGTCGAGCAGGAAGGCCAGGATCGACTTGCCCGATGCGATGGCGGTCTCGTATTCCAGCTCCGTGATCGACCGGCGATGAGGATTCGCACTCGGATCCGGTGGCACGTACCCGTATCTCCAGGCGCAAACGACCACGTAGACGTCCGCTGACCGGACGTCGGCCAGGCACCGTTCCAGCGGAGTAGTACCTTCGGCGACGTAGTGCTCCATCCCGATAACGTCGTGGCCCATGCGGCGCAGGGCACTGTCTAGGGCGGCCCGGTGCTCGCGAAGATCCTCGAACGTGGAGGAGACGTAGATCTTCATCGTTTGCCTGACGGTTGCCGTCAGCTCGGGATCGAGCTACGAATTACAGTGACCCTCGGCTGCCGGAAACGCAAGGGTAAGCAGCTCAGGCTGCGCCGAGATGCCGGGCAGGAAGCAATCGGCCCACGGGATGTCAGAGCCGTCAAACGCCCGCTGGAGCAGTTCGTACAGTCCTCGTGCAGGTACAGGCGGATTTCGTCGTCGCGGTGGGGCTTGGTGAATCCCGCGATGTCGACCGCGAGCATGGTGCACAGCTGACCGCCAGTCGGAGGAGTGACCGGCTTCACGGCCGGGCGGCTCACGGTGCGTCCGCGGCTGAATCTCCCGCGTCAGCCAGGCCAGAGCTCATGGCGCCATTCACGCTGCGCCTCCTTCGCCACTGATGGAGAACGGGAACGCCGCCACCTGTGACTCTCTTATTGATAGCCACGGAACTGGCACCGGCGCATCAAAGCAGCCTTCGCCGCTAGCAAATGCAGCCGGGCGAAAGCGGCCGGGGCCAGGGAAACCGGGACGCGATAATCGTTTCGCTCATTCCCAGAAACATAAAGGAGCGTTCCGGGCTGACGATGTGCATGGAATGCCGGCTCCGGCCCTTTCCGTGATCTGCCTTTACAGACGCACCTGGCGTTCATCAGGTTCGGCCACCGGATAGTGGACGACCTCGCGGGCGTGGACGACCTCGCGGGCGGGCGCCGGGCGCACTGCCCGTCGGGCGCGATCCGGCCCGACGGCTCAGCCCCGGACCGGACGCGGGCACCTTCCCCCTGACCGGCCTGCTGCTGGTCGCCTTCGGGAACCCCAGGGACCTGCTCGCGTCGCTCGGTGACTGAGGACCGGGCGCGAAGCGGCCAGCATGAAAAGGTCTGGGCTCGGAGCGGGGCCTGGCCACCCCGAGCCCAGACGGAAAGGGCGAGAAGTCTCGACCCCTTCGCAGACGATCATGCCGGTTGAATCTTAAGCAACGCTAGGACGGAGCTGTGAACCAGCCTATCTAGCAAAATTTCTTGTGCCCGGCCGCCGCGCGGCGGCGTTATGCGCCGGCCGGCGGCTGGTCAGCACCAGGCGGCCACGAGGCGAGCTGCTCGGGCAGCTGACCGGGAAGTTCCCCCGGCGTCCAGCCCGCCACCTCGGCGGCGATGTCCCGCGCCTGATCCGGCGACGGGCGCCCCCAGTCGGGGGCGGGCGGTGCGTTGAGATGCACCGGACTCGGATATTCCCCGTGCCTTCAGGTACCGGCTCGGTCAGCCTGCCCTGCTGAACCGAGACCTGCCCGCGCTGCAGGCGCGTCGCGGTGCGCTGAGCACGTGCGACCAATTCTGGATCACGCATCGTGCGAGCCTCCCCTGAAAGTGGACCGGCCCCGGCGACATGTCTTCCGGGATGTGCCCTGGCGTTGTTACTGCCGGACAGCACCCTCGGTGCGACAGCGCGCCACCGGAGCCGACCCCCCATTCCTTTGATCGAGTGCTGCCGTATTCACTCCGGGCCCCACGCCCGTTTGGCGAAGACGGCACTAGCTCACTCGGAACGCTGCTGCGGAATACCCGCGAGCAGTGCACGAACCTCAGTCTCCCGGTAGCGCCGGTGTCCCCCCAGCGTGCGGATCGAGGTTAGTTTGCCGGCTTTCGCCCAGCGGGTGACGGTCTTCGGGTCGACACGAAACATCGTGGCGACCTCGGCTGGCGTCAACAGCGGCTCAGCCTCTGGTGTACGTGCGGACATTACGTGGCCTCTCCTCCTGGACCAGTGCTGCGATCCTGCGGTTCTTGTATTGCCTGGCGCTCCTCCATGTGGAGCCTGTCGGGGATGTCCCATATGGCCGACAGAGACCATATTGCCATCACCAGCGGTGACGCGTCGACCACCAGGTGCAAGTTTCTGTACCGGATTGCCCCGTTAATCCGCCGATCGCTGTCACTCAGGGTGAGTCTAGCGATACTTATCGTCGCATCGCGCAAGATTCGGAAATACTGTCCGGCCTTATTCGCCGGAGGCCCCCGGGGACTCAGTTCGCCTGCTCGAATTCGGCGAATGCGCGCCACCGGCTGTGCGCGCGCATATACATGGCCATGGCAAGCTCGCATTCGCCCCGGGCGGCCCCGTCGATGGCGGCGCGGATCTCGGCTACCGAGTGATCCCCGCTGAGCATGTCGTCGCTCACCAAGTACACAAGGCCGCCGTAGTCGAGTTCCACCAGCGAGTCCGGATGGAACTCCTCCAGCCAGCGGCCGACGTCGGCCAGGTCGTCCGCGGCCCGCAGCGGCTCGAGCCCGGCCCCGTCGAATTCCGGCGGCAGATTGCGGAGGGTAGCCAGTCCCCGGGCGACCCGGCGCCGGGCCCGGGCCACCGGCGTCGTATACACCAGCGCGCGGGTAGCCGACGCGGTCGCCCGGACGGACGGCAGGCCCGGCCCGCCGCCCAGGGAGATCCACCGCTCGGCCGCGGCAAAAGAGACGAACCACGCCAGCGGCACCGTCCAGACGCTGGCCAGGATGTGCAGCCGGGCCGACGGGCCGGGCGGCTCGGCCGCCTCGAGCCCGGCCAGCGCGGCGGCTACCGCCTGATCGTCGTCAGCGGGCGGGATCGCCCCCGGCAGCAGCAGGCCGTCCTCCGGCACCAGCCGGCCGTACCCCAGCAGGCAGCGCAGCCGGGTCTGCCACGGGCATATATAGGTGACGCCGTCCGCCCGGCGGATGTACGCGTGCTCGCTCTCCCGGTCCGGCACCACGGCCTGCGGGGCCGAGATGACCCGGCGCAGCGACTCGGCGTGCTCCGCGGCCAGCGCGTCGCGCCGCCGCGGACGGTCCGACGACGCCGCGTACGCCGCCCACCGCGAGCGGTCGGGCTCGTGAAACGCCGAGACCGGCTCGTAGATGCGGAGATACGCCGCGTAAGTCATCACTGCCGTATGGTGACATACCCGGACCCCGGACAGGAGGCGGTCAGGATAACGACATCATCTCTACTGTGAGTTACCGGCCGGTACGGAACGCATCGGACCTTCCCTGCCGACCAGGGCTGACACACCCAATACGCTTGGTCCCGAGCCCGGTTCAACGAGGAGCCGGGACTGGCGATGAGGAGGGTCACCACCGTGACCAACGTATTCGCGACACCCGGCCGCGGCCCCGGCGACGAGCCGGCCGGACGAGCCGATCACGAGCAGGTCGTCTTCTGCCAGGACCACCGGAGCGGCCTCAAGGCGATCATCGGCATCTACTCCACCGCGCTGGGCCCGGCCCTCGGCGGCACCCGCTTCTATCCGTACGGCAGCGAGGACGAGGCCCTGGCCGACGTGCTGCGGCTCTCCGTCGCCATGGCGTATAAGAACGCGCTGGCGGGCCTGGACCACGGCGGCGGCAAGGCGGTCATCATCGGCGATCCCGCCCAGGTCAAGACCGAAGCGCTGCTGCGCGCCTACGGCCGGTTCGTCGCCTCCCTCGGCGGCCGCTACGTCACCGCCTGCGACGTGGGCACCTACAGCGAGGACATGGACGTCATCGCCCGGGAATGCCCCTGGACGACGGGCCGCACCACAGCGAACGGCGGGGCGGGCGATTCCTCCGTGCTGACCGCGATGGGGGTCATGCACGGGATGCGGGCCGCGGCCGAGCACGCCTGGGGCCGCACCAGCCTGCGCGGCCGGACCGTCGGCGTGGAGGGCGTGGGCAAGGTCGGGCACCGCCTGGTCGATCATCTCGTCGAGGACGGGGCCGAGGTCGTCATATGCGATGTCAGCCCGGCCGCCATCGAAGCCGTCCGCGCCCGGCACCCGCAGGTCCGCGCGGTCGCGGACGTCGAGGCGCTGATCGGGGAGAAACTCGACATCCTGGCCCCGTGCGCGCTCGGCGGGACCCTGACCGAGCATGTGGCGAACACCCTCACCGCGCGGATCGTATGCGGTGCCGCCAACAACCAGCTGGCCCATCACGGCATCGAGAAACTCCTCGCTGACCGCGGCGTTCTCTACGCCCCCGACTACGTGGTCAACGCCGGCGGCGTCATCCAGGTGGCGGACGAACGGGCTGGTTTCAGCTTCGAGCGAGCCCGCGCCGCTACGACGAGCATTTTCGCTACGACCGGCAAGGTTCTCGCTATCGCGGACGCCGACGGGGTACCGCCATCGGTCGCCGCGGACCGTCTGGCCGAGCGGCGGATGGCCGATGTGGGCCGGCTACGCGGAATCTGGCTGGGCACGATGGGATCAGCGTAGGCATCAGGGGCGCAAAGCGGGTACGGTTGTACCTGTACGGATGCTGGTGAACGTCGCGCTCCCCGTTGCGGGGTGGCGACGATGTCTTATGACGCGCGAGATGCCGTCGTAAGACACCGTGAACAGACGCTAATCCAGCGAGGCGGAGATCATGGGGCCTACCGGCTCCGGACGTTCGAGGGGGTCGAGCCAATGGGGCGCGGCCGAGCCAAGGCCAAGCAGGTAAAGGTGGCCCGTCAGCTCAAGTACAAGAGCAGTGACGGCTCCGACCTTGACCGGCTGCGTGCGGAGCTCGTCGTCGGTGCGGACTCTGGTGATGGCGAATATGATTCCGCCGCCGGAGAATACGACGATGATGAGGATGACGAGGACGACGACGAGGACGATCCTCGCGACGCCTGGAAGGACCCAGGGGACGGCTGGCGCTGACCGCGGTCAGGACCCGACTCCGAGGCCATCCAGCACGTGTTTACCCCGGTCGTCCTCCGCGACCGGGACGGGGTACTGTCCGTCGAAGCAGGCGCGGCACAACCGGTTTTCCGGCAGTGTCGTCGCCTCGATGAGTCCTGCCAGCGACACGTAGCCGAGTGAGTCGGCGCCGATCGAGGCGCCGATCTCCTCGGGCGACAACTGCCCGGCGATCAGCTCGGCGCGGGTGGCGAAGTCGATGCCGTAGAAGCACGGCCAGCGCACCGGCGGGGCCGCGACCCGGACGTGGACCTCTTTGGCGCCCGCCTCGCGGAGCATCGCGACGAGCGCGCGCTGGGTGGTGCCCCGGACGATGGTGTCGTCGACCACCACCAGCCGGCGGCCGGCGATCGCGTCCCGCAGCGGGTTCAGCTTCAGCTTGATGCCCCGCTCCCTGATCGTCTGGCTGGGCTGGATGAAGGTCCGCCCGACGTAGGAGTTCTTGACCAGTCCCTGGCCGAACGGGATGCCGCTGGCCTCGGCGAAGCCGATCGCCGCGGGCGTGCCCGACTCGGGTACCGGGATGACCAGGTCGGCGTCGGCGGGATGCTCGGCCGCCAGCCGCCGGCCGACCTCGACCCGGGTGGCGTGCACGCCGACGCCGGAGATCGTGGTGTCCGGCCGGGCCAGGTAGACATACTCGAACAGGCATCCGCTCGGCTGCGCCGGGGCGAAGGTCCGGGACCGGACCCCCCGTCCGTCGATGCTGACCAGCTCGCCCGGCGCGATCTCGCGCACGAACCGGGCTCCCACGATGTCCAGCGCGGCCGTCTCGCTCGCGACCACCCAGCCAGTGTCCAGCCGGCCCAGCACGAGCGGCCGGAAGCCCTGCGGGTCGCGCGCCGCGTACAGCGTCTGCTCGTCCATGAAGACCAGCGAGTACGCGCCCTTGACCAGCGGCAGCACCGCCGCGGCGGCGCTCTCCACCGCGCTCGCCTGACCAGTGCGGGCCTGACCGGCGCCGTCTTCCGGGCGGGCGGCGTGATCGCTGAGGAACAGCGCGGTCAGGACGTCGGTATCCGACGTCGCCGCGATGCCGGTGCTGCCCGGGCCCGTCCCGTCGAGCAGGGCGGCCAGCTCCCGGGTGTTGATCAGGTTCCCGTTGTGCCCCAGGGCCAGGCTGACCGTCCCGGCGGAGCGGAACGTCGGCTGGGCGTTGGCCCAGGTCGAGGCGCCGGTGGTGGAGTACCGGCAGTGGCCCACCGCGATGTGCCCGCGCAGGGCGGTCAGGGCGGGCTCGTCGAAGACCTGGGCGACCAGGCCCATCTCCTTGTGCACCATGATGCGGTTGCCGTCGCTGACCGCGATGCCGGCCGACTCCTGGCCCCGGTGCTGCAGCGCGTACAGGCCGTAGTAGGCGAGATTGGCCACGTCTTCGTGCGGAGCCCACACGCCGAACACGCCGCACGCGTCACGTGGCGGCCGCTCCTCGGGATTGACGTGATCCGTGAGACGGCCGTCGGGGGGTGTCACTGATTCATTGTATTCGGGTTATCGGCAGGTAGGACGCGAGATCCGCACGCGGGCCGCTGGCGTGGACGGCGCCGGAACTGACCGCGTCGGCCCAGCCGAGCCGCCCGGTGGCCAGCCGGATCCAGGTCAGCGGGTCGGTCTCGATCACGTTGGGCGGCGTGCCGCGGGTGTGGACCGGGCCGGGCAGGCACTGCACGGCCGCCACCGGCGGGACCCTCACCTCCAGCACCCGGCCCGGGTGGCGCTGGGCCAGCGTGTACAGCAGGTACCGGGCGGCGGTGCGCCGGTCGTCCGGCCCGGGATCGGTCCCCGCGTCCAGCGCGCGCAGCACGGCCGCGACGCTGTCCGGCCCGCGCGGGTCCGGCCGGCGGGGATCTGCTCGGCGGGCCGGCATGTCACGAAGCTCGGGTCGCTCAGCCGAACAGCTCGGGCAGCGTCCGGACGTGCCCGGCCCCGAGCTCGTCCAGCGGAACCGAGAAGCAGTCCGTCACGGTCAGGCTGCCACCGCCGGTGGCGCCGATGTTCTGGGCGGGCACCTCGTACTCCGCGCACAGCGACGCGAAGGCCTCGTCCGCACCCGGCTGCAGCGCCACCACGCAGCGCCCGGCCGACTCGCTGAACAGGGCGGTAAACGGGTCACCGGCCAGCGAGCCAGACAGCTGGCCAGACAGCTGGCCAGATAGCTGGACCGTGCAGCCGACCCCGCCACGCAGGCAGGATTCGGCCAGCGCGACGGCCAGGCCGCCCTCGGACAGGTCGTGCGCGGCGGCCAGCAGCCCGGCCGCGGCCGCGGCGGCCAGCAGGCCGGCCAGCCGCCGCTCGGCCTCCAGGTCAGGCATCGGCGGCCGGCCGCCGAGGTGACCGTGGCACACGTATGCCCAGGCCGAGCCGCCAAACTCCGGTTCCGTCCGGCCGAGCAGGACCAGGGCCGCCGGCCCGGCGCCGGCCGGGAACCCGATGCCAGGCCGGCGGCGCACGTCATCGTGCACGCCGAGCACCCCGATGACCGGGGTCGGGTGAATGGGCGTGGTGCCAGTCTGGTTGTAGAAGCTGACGTTCCCGCCGGTGACCGGCACCCCGAGGACGGCGCAGCCGTCCGCCAGCCCGCGTACCGCCTCGGCGAACTGCCACATCACGGCGGGATCTTCGGGCGAGCCGAAGTTCAGGCAGTTCGTCACGGCCAGCGGCCGGGCCCCCGTCGCCGCCACGTTCCGGTAGGCCTCGCCCAGCGCCAGCTGGGTCCCGAGGTAGGGATCGAGCCGGCAGTAGCGGCCGTTGCCGTCGGTGGCCAGCGCGATGCCGAGCCCGGTCGCCTCGTCCACCCGGATCAGCCCGGCGTCCTCCGGCGTGGCCAGCACGGTGTCGCCGCGGACGTACCGGTCGTACTGGTCGGTGACCCAGCTCTTGTCGGCCAGGCCGGGCGAGGCCAGCAGGGCCAGCAGGTCCGCCCGCAGGCCCGCGCCGCCGGCCGGGCGGGGCAGCGCGGCCGGGTCGCTGGCGGCCAGCTCGTCCTGGGCCGCGGGCCGGGCCAGCGGCCGGGTGTAGACCGGGCCGTCGGCCGCGGTAGCGGCCGGGATGTCCACCACCGGCTCGCCGTGCCAGGTCATGACCAGCCGGCCGGTGCCGGTGACCTCGCCGACCACGGCCGCCCGGACGTCCCACTTCGCGCAGACGGCGAGGAACTCCGCCACCCGGCCGGGCTCGACGACGGCCATCATGCGTTCCTGGGACTCGCTCATCAAGATCTCGGGCGGTCCCAGCGTCGCGTCCCGCAGCGGCACCTCGTCCAGCCGGACCGCCATGCCGCCGGTCCCGGCCGCGGCGAGCTCGGTGGTCGCGCAGGCGACCCCGGCCGCGCCCAGGTCCTGGATGCCGGTCACCAGGCCGCCCGCGAACAGCTCCAGGCAGCACTCGATCAGCAGTTTCTCGGTGAACGGGTCCCCGACCTGGACGCTGGGCCTCTTAGCGGCAGACTCCGCGCTCGCATCGCCGAACGTCGCGCTGGCCAGGACCGAGGCCCCGCCCACGCCGTCCGGCCCGGTAGCAGAACCGAACAGGATCACCTTGTTACCGGGGCCGTGCGCCTCGGCGACCTGCAGGTCGCCGTGCTGCATAACGCCCACGCAGAGCGCGTTGACCAGCGGGTTGCCCGCGTAGCAGGCATCGAAGTCGAGCTCGCCCCCGATGTTGGGCAGGCCCAGGCAGTTCCCGTAGAAGGAGATGCCGCTGACCACGCCGGGCAGCACCCGGGCGGTGTCGGGCGCCGCGGCGGGCCCGAACCGCAGCGCGTCCATCACCGCGATCGGGCGCGCGCCCATGGCCAGGATGTCCCGGACGATGCCGCCGACGCCGGTCGCCGCCCCCTGGTGCGGTTCCACGTACGACGGGTGGTTGTGCGATTCGATCTTGAAGGTGACCGCGTAGCCCTGGCCGATGTCGACCACCCCGGCGTTGTGGCCGATGCCCGCGAGCAGCGCGCCGGACGGCGGCGCCTTCTCCGCGAACTGCCTCAGGTGCACCTTGGAGGACTTGTACGAGCAGTGCTCGCTCCACATGACCGAGTACAGGGCCAGCTCGGCCGCGGTCGGCCGGCGGCCCAGGATGGCGAGGATCTTCTCGTACTCGTCCTGCTTCAGCCCGAGCTCGGCGTAGGGCTGCGGCTGTCCCGCCGTGGCGGCCGCCCGCTCGACCGTGTCGGCCGCCACCAGATCCGGGCCGGTCACGCCGCCACTCCCGTCAGCACTGAGGTGAAGAAACCGAGTCCGTCGGCCGATGGCCCGGTCAGCGGGTCGACCGCGTGCTCCGGGTGCGGCATCAGGCCGACCACGTTGCCGTCGGCGTTGCACACCCCGGCGATCGCGGCCGCCGAGCCGTTCGGGTTGTCCGCGGCGTACCGCAGCACGACTGCGCCGGACGCCTCGAGGTCGGCCAGCGTGCCCGGGTCGGCCGCGTAGGCGCCCTCCCCGCTCTTCAGCGGCACCACGATCCGCTCGCCGCCGGCGTAAGCCCGGGTCCACGCCGTCCGCGCGTTCTCCACCCGCAGCGGAAGATCCCGGTTGATGAACCGGAGCCCGGCGTTGCGGGTCAGCGCGCCGGGCAGCAGGTGCGCCTCGCACAGGATCTGGAACCCGTTGCAGATGCCGAGGACGGGGAGCCCGGCCCGGGCCGCGGGCACCAGGTCGCTCATCACCGGCGCGAACCGGGCGATCGCCCCGCAGCGCAGGTAGTCCCCGTACGAGAAGCCGCCGGGCAGGATCACCGCGTCCACGCCCTTCAGCCCGCGATCCCCGTGCCACAACACCACCGGCTCGGCCCCGGCCGCGGTGACCGCCCGGGCCGCATCCCGGTCGTCCAGCGACCCCGGGAACGTCACAATTCCTATGCGCACCTGGGGAAGTTTATCGGGCTGTTACTAGCTGGCCGCGCGCAGCGGGGCGTTCTCGGTCCAGCGGATGTGCTTGCGCATGGTCACGACCGTGCCGCGGCCGGGACGGCTGTCCAGCGTGACGTTGTCCACGCAGGCCCGCATGACGGCCAGCCCGCGGCCCGACTCGGGGAGCTGAGCCACCGGAATCTCGGCCGGGTCCGGAGCCGCCGCCGCCCGCGGCGGCAGGCCCGCTCCCTCGTCCGCCACCTCGACCTGGCAGCCGACCGCGCCGACGCTGGTCACCACGGCGTAGCCGCGCGCCTGGCGGCCACCGTGGGTAAGGACGTTGGTGCATGCCTCGGTCGCCGCCAGCAGGATGTCGTACACGGAATCATCGTCGACGCCGAGCCCGCGGAGAGTATCGCCGAGGACGCGGCGCATGACCGGGACGCTGAGTGTCTCGCACTGGAACACCAGGCAGAACTTCACATCAGGAACCGGCTTCACTCGCGCCTTGCCACCCGTACCCACCACCGAGTGATTCCCCGTTAACGCCGCCGAAACCAGCCTTAGCCAAAACGTAAGGCAATTGCCATCGTCACGTTCCGTCGGCGTGCAGGGTGAAGTCCTCTATAACCGGGTTCGATAGCAGCTCACGCGCCAATTGTGTGATGGCTGTCACAGCGGCTTCGTCGGCGGGCCCGTCGAGTTCCACCTCGAACCGCTTTCCCTGCCGGACTCCGCGCACCTGGCCAAACCCCAGACGGTGGCACGCGCTGGCGATGGCCTCCCCCTGGGGATCGTGTATTTCCTGCTTGAGCATGACTTCCACGATCATCCGCGGCACGTATCCTCCCGGTCAATCAGGGCATATATCGTCGGTGAGAGCGTCCCACGGGCAACGCGGGCGCGCGGTCCTACCGGGCACGCAGCGTACGCGACCGCCCCGAGACAACGAAGTCCGGGAACCCTACGCCGTCGGACCGGAATTGGTAACCCCAGTGCCGTCCGGGGAAGGAGTGGCACGTGACCGTCGAACCCGGCATCGCGCCTGCCGCCGCAACCGCCAACCGCGAACCGTCCAGCCAGCCCGAAGAGGGGCTCATCCAGCTGCTCACCCCCGAGGGTGAGCTGATCGGCCACCCCGACTACCCGCTGGACCTTACCACCGACGACATCAAGGACCTGTACCGCGACCTGGTGCTGGTCCGCCGGATCGACACCGAGGCGATCGCCCTGCAGCGCCAGGGCGAGCTCGGCATCTGGGCCTCGCTGCTCGGCCAGGAAGCCGCCCAGATCGGGTCCGGCCGGGCGCTGGCCCCCGACGACATGGTGTTCCCCACCTACCGCGAGCACGGCGTGGCCTGGTGCCGCGGCATCGACCCGGTCAAGCTGCTCGAGCTGTACCGGGGCGTCAGCCACGGCGGCTGGGCGCCGGAAGAGCACAAGTTCAGCCTGTACACGATCGTGATCGGCGCCCAGACCCTGCACGCCACCGGCTACGCCATGGGCATCCAGCGCGACGGCCGGGAGACCAGCGAAGCCGTCATCGTGTACTTCGGCGACGGCGCCACCAGCCAGGGCGATGTCAACGAGGCGTTCGTCTGGGCACCGGTGTTCAACGCCCCCGTCGTCTTTTTCTGCCAGAACAACCAGTGGGCGATCTCCGAGCCGATGGAGAAGCAGAGCCGGGTCCCGCTCTACCAGCGGGCCCGCGGGTTCGGCTTCCCCGGGCTCCGGGTCGACGGCAACGACGTGCTGGCCTGCTACGCGGTCACCAAGAAGGCCATGCAGGCGGCCCGCGAAGGCCAGGGGCCGACGCTGATCGAGGCGTACACCTACCGGATGGGCGCGCACACCACCACCGACGACCCGACCAGGTACCGGCTGGCCAGCGAGCTCGAGATGTGGAAGCTGCGGGACCCGATCGAGCGGGTCCGGGCCTACCTGGCCCGCGGCGGCCTGGCCGGGCCGGAGTTCTTCGCCGAGGTGGAGGCGGAGGCCAAGCAGACCGGCGCCCGGGTCCGCGAGGCATGCCGGACGATGGCCGACCCGCCGCCGCTGGCGATGTTCGACCACGTGCACGCCGAGCCCACCGCGATCCTGCGCCAGGAGCGCGAGCAGTACGCGGCCTACCTGGAATCGTTCGAAGGCCCAGAGAACGGCCCGGCGAACGAGGAGGCGGCGCGATGACGAAGCTCACCTTGTCCCGCGGCCTGAACGAGGGACTGCGCAAGGCCCTCGAGAACGACCCCAAGGTCCTGATCATGGGCGAGGACGTCGGCAAGCTCGGCGGCGTCTTCCGGGTCACCGACGGCCTGCAGAAGGACTTCGGCGAGGCCCGGGTGATCGACACCCCGCTGGCCGAGTCCGGCATCGTCGGCACCGCCATCGGGCTGGCCCTGCGCGGTTACCGGCCGGTCTGCGAGATCCAGTTCGACGGCTTCGTGTTTCCGGCCTTCGACCAGATCGTCAGCCAGCTGGCCAAGATGCGCTACCGGTCCCGCGGGCAGGTCAGCCTGCCGATCGTGATCCGCATCCCGTTCGGCGGGGGCATCGGCGCGGTCGAGCATCACAGTGAGTCCCCCGAGGCGCTGTTCGCGCACACGCCCGGACTGCGCGTGGTGGCCTGCTCGGACGCGGCCGACGCGTTCACCATGATCCAGCAGTCGGTCAGCAGCGACGACCCGGTGATCTTCTTCGAGCCGAAGCGCCGCTACTGGGACAAGGCCGAGGTCGATACGGCCGGCGGCCTGGCCGGCGCACTGCCGTTCGACCGGGCCCGGGTCGCCGTCGAGGGCACCGACGTGACCCTGCTCTGCTACGGCCCGCTGGTGCGCACCGCGCTGGAGGCGGCCGCCGCCGCCCGGGCGGACGGGCGCAGCATCGAGGTCATCGACCTGCGCTCGCTGTCCCCGCTGGATACCGGCACGATCACCGCCTCGGTCCGCAAGACCGGCCGCTGCGTCGTCACGCACGAGGCCCCGGTGTACGCCGGGCTCGGGGCCGAGATCGCCGCCCGGGTCACCGAGCAGTGCTTCTACCACCTCGAGGCGCCGGTGCTGCGGGTGGGCGGCTTCTCCATCCCCTACCCGCCGTCCCGGCTGGAGGATCACTACCTGCCCGACCTGGACCGGATCCTGGACGCCGTCGACCGCACGTTCGGCTGGTGAGGAGACGATCATGGCCGAGCTCAAGGAATTCAGGCTGCCCGACGTCGGCGAGGGCCTGACCGAAGCCGACATCGTCTCCTGGCACGTCAAGCCGGGCGACCAGGTCGAGGACGGCCAGGTCATCGTGGAGATCGAGACGGCCAAGGCGGTGGTCGAGCTGCCGTCCCCATGGGACGGCACGGTCGCCCGGCTGCTGGCCGAGGAGGGCCAGACCGTCGAGGTCGGCGTCCCGATCATCGCGGTGCAGGTCGGTTCAGGACCCCAGACCAATACGACCGAACGAGCCAGCGTCCCCGCACCAGCACCAGCCGCGAGCCCCGC
>JAJKHX010000546.1 GCA_021154785.1 Nocardiopsis sp. | reverse complement strand
TGCACGGGCTCGTTCGAGTGCATCCGGTCGATGTAGCTCTGGGTCATCCGGCGCAGCGCCTCGCGGCGGTCCAGGCCGCCCTGGGTCATTTTGTCCACCGTGGCGATCTGCCAGGCGGAGCCGTTCTGACCGGTCAGGCAGCGCCGCTCGATGATGCCGAGGAGCCGGCCGGAGACCGCGTCGTCCACCCCCCAGCGGGTCAGGCCGTCGCGGGCCAGCGGCAGCAGGCGGCGCAGGACGAGCTCGGAGACCGGCGTGTCGCCCACGCCCGGCCAGTACAGCTGGGCGTCCAGGCCGCGCCGCGCGGCCTCGTGCAGGTTCTCGGACGCGGTGGCGAAGGACATCTGGGTCCAGATCGGCCGGTCCGCCTCGGCCAGGATGCGGACCAGGCCGTAGTAGAACGCCGCGTTGGCGATCACGTCGGCGATGGTCGGCCCGGCCGGCAGGACCCGGTTCTCCACCCGCAAGTGCGGCCGCCCGGCCACGATGCCGTAGACGGGGCGGTTCCAGCGGTAGACCGTCCCGTTGTGCAGGCTCATCTCCGCCAGTTCCGGTATGGCGCCCGCGTCGAGCACGGCCAGCGGGTCCTCGTCCTCGCAGATCGGCAGCAGGGCCGGGAAGTACCGCAGGTTCTCCTCGAACAGGTCGAACACCGAGGTGATCCAGCGTTCCCCGAACCACACCCGGGGGCGTACCCCCTGCTCCTTCAGCTCGTCCGAGCGGGTGTCGGTGGCCTGCTCGAACAGCGTGATCCTGGTCTCGTGCCACAGCTGCTTGCCGAACAGGTACGGGGAGTTGGCCGCCAGCGCCACCTGTACGCCCGCGATGGCCTGGGCCGCGTTCCAGTAGTCCGCGAACGCGTCCGGGCTGACCTGGACGTGCAGCTGCACGCTGGTGCAGGCCGACTCGGGCGTGATGCTGTCGGTGTGGGTGAGCAGCTGCTCGGCCCCGTCGATCTCGATCCGCATGTCCTCGCCGCGGGCGGCGAAGATCTGCTCGTTGAGCACCTTGTAGCGCTCGTTGGCGGACATGGAGTCTTCGGCCACGTCGTGTTCGGCCAGGGTGGGCAGGATGCCGACCATGACCAGGCGGCTGCCGACGGTGCGGGCGCGGGTGTCGGCGTTGTTGAGGTCGTCGCGGAGCTCGGTCTCCAGGGTGGCGAGCGAGTCGCCGCCGAGCGTCCGCGGCGGCACGTTGATCTCCAGGTTGAACTGCCCGACCTCGGTGGCCCAGACCGGGCTGGCGATCGCGTCGAGCGCGGCGGCGTTGCGCATCGACGGCATCCCGTGCTCGTCGACCAGGTTCAGCTCGATTTCCTGGCCGACGGTCGAGGGGTCCTCCTCGAACAGGCGCTCGCGGAGCATGCGGGCGAACACGTCGAGCGAGCGCCTCACCTTGTCCCGGTACCGGCGCCGGTCTTCGCCACTGATCTTGATGGCCTGGATATCACGGCCCACTTCAGGCTCCGCTCAACGAGGTAGATCTGCCTTTGATGTCAGCTTCGTACCCGTCTCACGCCGTGTCCAGCCGCGCGCTCTCATCGCGGACCCACAGGTGCAGCAGTCCGCGCAGGTGGGCGGTGAACTTGTCGTGCTCGTGGGCCGGGTAGACCGACTGGACCGTCCGGACCAGCAGCTGGTCGAAGTCGGGGCCGGCCACCCAGTCCAGCACCAGCTGGTCCAGGCCGGACAGCGAGGTCGCGCAGAAGTCCTGGTAACGGTCGGTCTCGAAGAACGCGTCGGCCAGCTTGCGGTACTCGCCCAGCTTGTCCCCGTACGACATGCCCGGTTCGTCGGCCACGGCGAAGTAGCGGTCGGTCTCCAGGTCCAGCTTGGCCTGCCGCCCGGTGACCATGGCGAAGACGGTCCACTTGACCAGCGCCTTCACCGCCCACGGGAAGTAGTAGTGCAGGCTGGTCAGCGCGACGTCGGGGCAGGCGTTGGCGTAGTCGATGGGGTAGATTTCGCCGCCGGAGACCAGGGTCTCGCAGGAGTTGAACTCCCACCGGAAGAAGGCGTTGACCAGCTTGCCGATCGTCACCACCTCCAGGCCCGCGTCCGGGGCCAGGAAGTCGTGCTCGACCGCGTAGCGCTCGTGCATGGGCAGGTCGGGCTGGAACTTCATCACCATCGTCTCGGCCCCGATGGACAGCGAGCGGGCGAAGACGTCGTAGTCGATGGCCTTCTGCAGGTGCATGAGCATCTCGCCGCTGGCGTCGTAGGCGGCGTGCAGCTCGTCGGCGTTGTTGATACGCGAGACGCCGCGCCAGGCCCCGCCGTCGTAGGGCTTCATGAACAGCGGGTAGCCGATCGTGGCGGCGATGGCGTCCAGGTCGAAGGGCTGGTTGTAACGGGCCGCGGTGTAGGCGTAGCGGGAGTTGTCGGGCGGGTTCTTGTACGGCACCAGCACCGTCTCGGGCACCTTGAGCCCGAGCCGCATCATCGCGCAGTAGGCCGCGTGCTTCTCCATCGACTGGAACGTGAACGGGCTGTTGAGCAGGTAGACGCCGTCCATCATGGCGACCTTCTTCAGCCACTCCCGGGGGTGGTAGTACCAGTACGCGAGCCGGTCGATGACCAGGTCATAGCGGGGCTTGTCACGCAGGCTGAACGGCTCGATGGTGATCCGCTCGCAGTCGAAGGCGTGGCCGCCGACCGGGCCGAGCCGGCGCAGGATCTCCTCGAACGCGACCGGCCAGTCCTCCTCGTTGCCGAGCAGCAGCCCGATGATGTGCGGAGTCAATGCGCCCTCCCGTAGTCAGCAGAATCGCGGCAGGTGATGGGCGAGCTGGGCCCGCCAGGATGGCCAGTCGTGCGGGACGTCATGCCCCCACAGGTCCATTTCATGCTTTATCCCCTGGCTGGTCAGCAGCGCGGCGAACCGCTTCGTGCTGGCCAGCGCGCCGGTGGTGTCCTCCCACTGGCCCTGCCCGCAGACCAGCAGCAGGCTGACCTGGCCGCGCAGCCAGTCGAGATGGTCACCGGACAGGTTGACGATGTAGTCCAGCGGGTTGTTGAAGTACGCCTCGTTGCCGCGTTCGCCCCAGCCGCCCCACGAGGCCGGATCGTAGTTGCCGGAGAAGCACAGGGCCAGCGGGAACAGGTCGGCCCGCTTGAGGGCGAAGTTGGCCGCGTGGAAGGCGCCCAGGCTGCAGCCGAGCGTGACCACCTCGGCCGGCTGGCCGCCGCTGTCCCGGTAGATCCACGGCACCACGTCGCCGACGATCCAGGACTCGTACCGGCCATGCCGGCGGGCCCGCTCCTCGAGCGCGATGTCGTGGTTGGACCAGGACGCGGCGTCGTAGCTGTCGACGCAGTAGAGCTTGACCCGGCCGGCGTCGATCAGGTCCGCCACCGCTTCGGTCATCCCGTGGTTCTCGAAATCCCAGGCCTGGCCGCGTTCGGCGGGGAAGACGAGCACCGGGCGGCCCCAGTGACCGTAGCGGATCACGGTGCCCGCGGCGCCCAGCGCCGCCGACCACAGCTCGGTCGCCTCGCGGTTCACCCGCGCCCCTTCCGGCGGTCCACGGTCGCGTTCCGGCAGTCCGCGGTCGCGTTCCGGCGGTCCACGGTCGCGGTGATCACTCGCACATGGTGCCTGGTCCGCACCGCGGATGACAATAGCGGATCACGCGGGCCGGGCTTGCTGGCACCGATCACGCATGCTGGCGCGGGCGCTGATCGCGGGCCGCGGCGCGGCGGTCCCGCGTGCTGCCGTGCCCGACCCGGCCGGCCCGCACCGCCAGCATCGTGACGTCGTCGACCAGGTTGCCCCCGCTGAAGCGGGTCATCGCGTGGCGCATCGACGACACCAGCTCGTCCGGCGGCTGGCCGGCCAGCGCGGCCAGTTCCTCGACCAGCTGATCCTGAAAGTAGCTGTTGCCCGGGCCGCGGGCCTGGGCCACTCCGTCGGTGTAGAGGAACAAGATGTCGTCCTCTTCCAGGACCAGCTCCTGGGTGACCGGCGCGGCGTCGGCGAACAGGCCGAGCGGGAGGCCGCCGCCGGTGGCCATCAGGACCCGGCCGTCGGCCCGCAGCACCGCCGCGGCCGGGTGGCCGGCGCTGCCCAGGACCACCCGCAGCTTGTCGTCCTGCCAGGTCAGGTGCGCGATGTTGGCCGTGACGAAGCCGCCGTCGAGGGCGAGCTCGTCGGCCAGCACGATCTCGTTGGCGCCGGTCAGCACCTCGCCCGGGTCGTTGCAGCGCCGGGCCAGGACGCGGATCGCGTGCCGGGCCGCGGCGGTCACCGCGGCCGCCTCCTCCCCCACGCCGCAGACGTCCCCGACCGCGAGGCCCCAGCCGTCCGGGGTGCGGTAGACATCGTGGAAGTCGCCGCCGATGTCCTGGTCCTCGGTGGCGGCCAGGTACGTCGCCGCGACCTGCACGCCCGGGATGTCGGGCCAGCGCCGGGGCACCAGGCTGGCATGCAGCGCGTCGACGGTGTCGGAGCGGCGCCGGAACATCCGGTTGACCCGGATGGCCAGCGCCATCTGCTCGCCGAGTTCCTGCACCAGCGCCAGGTCGGCCACCTTGAAGTGCCCGTCGGCGGCGCGCCGGGCCAGGGTCAGCACGCCGTACTTGACCTCGCCGTCGACCAGCGGCACGGACAGCACCGAGGTGGCGTCGAGCAACGGCAGCAGCGGCGTCCCGTCCATGGTCGCGCCGAGCGCGTCGGCGTCCTCGGCGTGCGCGATGAGGGCCGGGTGCCCCGACTCGTGCACGGCGACGGGGATGGAGCCGGACGGCGGGTCGACCGCGGCGACCACGCTGGTCAGCTCGGCCAGCCGGGGGTCGTCGGGGCCGGTGGCGAACAGCCGGCGCACCCGGTGCCTGCGCTCCATGTCCACGATGACCCAGGCGGTGAGCTCGCGGGCGATCAGCCGCGCGCAGCGCTGCAGGGTCCGGGACTCGCTGAAGCCCTCGTTCTCCAGCAGCAGCCGGGCGACCGCCGTGACCAGGTCGAGCCGGCGGGTAACAGCCTGGACCGCGCCGAGCTCGGGACCGGGTGCGGTCCGCTTCTCCTGAGCCTTGTCGTCCTGGGACCTGTCGTCCTGGGGCCGGGCGGGCGGGTCGAGGACGGTGATGACCAGCGGGCTGGTGTCCTCGCCGGCCCCCTTGATGCCGACGCGGCCGATGACGAGCTCGCACGGGACCTGGCCGCCCTCGGCGATCAGCTTGCACCGCAGGCGGCGCGGCCTGCCGGTCCGGCCGACGGCGGTGAGCTGGGAATTCAGTGCGGCCCGGGACGGCATGTCAACAAAGGCACCGAACGGGCGGCCCGTCGCGTAGCCAGGTCTGGCGCCGATCAGGTCTCCCGCGGCCCGGTTGACCCGCTGGACGGTGCCGTCCCGGGCGACGAGGAACAGCGGCGCCGGCGCATCCTGGAAGACCGCGCGCAGCAGGCTGCGTTCGGCGGTGTCCGCGGGCGTGCCGGGATCGCGGGGATCCCGGGCCGCGGCCCCGTCCCCGCGGAGCAGGTCGATGGCGCCTTCGAGCTCGGTGAACGCGGCCTCGAGGACGCCGCCGGGGTCGGCGCTCTTGGAGCCGGCCGCTCGGCGCAGCGCGGCGTACCGAGCGGTGAGGGCGGCGACCTGGTCCGGTGTCTCGGTCATGGCACCTCCTCCGGGGACCGGCGACGGTCCAGAGGTAGCCGGCGGACCGCGATCATGGCGACGTCGTCCTCCCGCGAGCCGAAGGCGGCCATCAGGTGGTTGCTGAAAGCCTCCACGTCGGCGCTGCTGACCTCCTGGGCGGCCATGCGCAGCTTCTCCAGGTTGACGTCGAGGAAAATACGCCGGTCCTCGACCAGGCCATCGGTTATCAGCAGCATGGTGCCTCCCGGCGGCAGCGTCGTCCTTTCCACGTGCGGCTCGTGCATAGGCAGCCCGAGCAGCAGGCCCCCCTCGCCAACATAGGCCGCATCCGGCCCGGTGACGAGCAGCGGGGGCATATGCCCGCAGTTCACGATCTGCACCTCGCCCGAGGCCGGGTCGAGCAGCGCCACGCACAAGGTGGCGATGATACCCGGGTGATAGCGGGTCAGGACCTCGTTGACCAGGCCGGTGATGGCCAGCGGCGAGTGGCCCTCGATGGCGAAGGCGCGCAGCGCGTGCCGGAGCTCGCCCATCACCGTCGCCGCGCTCAGCGAGTGGCCCTGCACGTCGCCGATCGCGACCAGGACCTGGTCCCGCCACGGGAGCGCCTCGTAGAAGTCGCCGCCGACCTGGGCCTGATCGCTGGCCGGGATGTAGCGGAATGCCATGGCCAGGCCCGGTATCTCGGGCGGCGCCGCGGGGAGCAGGCTCCGCTGCAGGGTCAGCGCGATCGTATGCTCCTCGGCGTAGGAGCGCAGCGCGTCGGCGGCCAGCGCGACCAGCTGCACCAGCTGGCGCAGGATCTGCACTTCCTCCTCGCCGGGCACGCCCGCCGTGTCGACGGCCATCGCCACCGGCGGCCGGTCCGCCTTGGGCCACATCGCGGCCACGCAGACGTCGCACCGCAGCGTGCTGTCCGGGACGAGCTCCAGCCAGTCCTCACGGGACAGCCCGACGGCCGCGCTGGCCTGGGCCCTGGGACTGTCCCCGAACACCCGCGGGGCGACCTTGTCGGCCAGCCCGGGGGGAGCCCCGCGCTGCTGTGTCCCGGGTGTCCCGGGCGAGGCCGAGGTGCGGCGGATCTGGCCGTCGGGCATCTGCAGGACGAGCACGGCCTGGGCGGCGAAGATCCGGGCGGCGCCGGCCGCCGCGGCCCGGGCCAGCCCGTCGAAGGTGCCGGCCGCGCTGATGTCGAGCGCCACCCCGGTCAGCGCGGTCAGCAGCGACGCGGTCCGCTCGGCCCGCTGCCGGGCCCGGGCGTAGCGCAGCGCGGCCATCACCACGGCGAGCAGTTCCTCGGGCTCGTTCGGGTCGGTCAGGTAGGCGTCCGCGCCCTGGGTCAGGCCCAGGGCGCGGTCGGAGACCTGGGTCGCGGTGGCGGAGATCTGGATGACCGGCAGGGCCGCGGTGGCCGGGTCGGCCTTGATCAGCTTGCAGACCTCGTAGCCGGTCATGTCGGGCAGGTTGACGTCGAGCAGGACGAGCTCGGCCGAGCCGACGAGGGCCAGCCCGTCGCGGCCGGTGCCGGCCTCGGTCACGATATGGCCCGCCCGGCGCAGCCAGGTACCCATGAGGTAGCGCTTGGCCTCGTCGTCGTCGACCAGGAGGATGTGCGCCCGGGCCTCGGTCACGACGGCCCCCGGACGACCGCGCGGATGGTGAACTCCAGCCGCTCCCGACTGAGCTCGTCCTTGCGCAGCAGCGCCGCTGCCCGCGGCGGGACCGGCTGATCCGCGCTGGTGATGATGACCGCGGGGACCGCGGCCGGCAGCCGGGCCAGCAGCGCGCCGCCGTCCAGGCCGGGCATCCGCATGTCCGCCAGGACCAGGTCGACGGGCTGGTCGTGGGCCATGGCCAGCGCCTGGGTGCCGTCAGCGGCCTCCAGGACGCGGCCGGCCAGCCCGTCGAGCAGGCCGCGCAGGACCGCCCGGAACCGGGCGTCGTCGTCGGCCAGCAGGACGGTGCCCAGGTGCGGGGTCCGCAGCGGCAGGTCGAGCACGGCCGTGGTGCCGGCGCCGGGCTCGCTGGTCAGCGTGAGGTCGCCGCCCAGGATCCGGGCCAGCCGGCGCGCGTACGGCAGTCCCAGCCCGGTGCCTCCCCGGCGGACGCCGGGCACCTGGTAGAACTCCTCGAAGACATGGCCGGTCAGGCCGGCCGGTATGCCTATGCCGGTGTCGGTCACGATGATCTCCAGCCTGGGACCAGTCACCCGTGTACTCAGCCGGACCTCGCCGCGATCGGTGTACTTGATTCCGTTAGACAGCAGGTTACGCAGGATGGCGGTCAGGGCAAGCTCATCGGTCAGGATCACGCTAGGAGCACCGTCGGCGCTGACGGTCACCGTCAGGGGCTTGCTCTCGGTCATCGGCCGGGCCAGCCCGCGCAGCCGGCCGAGCAGGGCCGGCAGGTCGACCTGAGCGGGGTCGGTACGCAGCTGTCCCGACTCCGCCTTGGCCACGTCGAGCAGGTCGTTGACCAGGTTCAGCAGGGTACCGCCCGAGTTCCTGATGAGCTCGACCTGGTACAGCCGCTCCGAATCGAGACCGCCGCCGTCCGGGGCGGGCTCGGCCAGCAGCCGGGTCAGCCCGATGATGGAGTTCAGCGGGCTGCGCAGCTCGTGGCTGACGTTGGCCCAGAACCGGTCCTTGGACTCCGAGGCGGCGCGGAGCCGTTCGGACGTCTCGTCCAGCTCGGCGTACAGGGCCACCACGCCGCGGTTGGTCTGCTCGAGCTCGCTGGACAGCTCGCCGTACATGGCCATGACGCCGCGGTTGGTTTCCTGCAGCTCGGCGTTGAGCGCCACCAGCTGGTCCTTCTGCTCCCTGAGGTCGTCCAGCGCGACGATCAGGTCCTGGTTCTGGCGGCGCAGCTCGTCCAGGGCGGACCGAGAGCGCGCCGCCGCCAGCTGCTCGCTGACCTGCCGCCGGTCCGGCTTGACGCCGGGCGGGCGGCGCTTGGCCATCCGGACGACCCTGCCGTCCACGGTGACCTGGTCCATGAGCCGCTGGACGGGGACGATACCGCCGGCCGGCGGGTCACCGCTCATGGTGACGGCCAGCACCAGGTCGGCGTCATCGATGGCGAACGTGACGACCGCGGTCAGGCCGGCCATGACGGCGCTGCGGCTTATCTCGCTCACCGCGGTAGCCACCCGGACCTGATCTTGCCGGTCCAGGTTCAGCATCCCCGCCAGCCCGCGGCCGAGCTGCCGGGCCGCGAAGACTCCGGCCGGGTCCCGGACGTCCAGGCGGGCGAGCTGGCTGATCATGGCTTCAGTACCACGATACCGGCGTCGTCGCGGTGGATGCCCGCCTCGCCGAGCAGCACGGCCGCGATGAGCAGCGGGTCCCTGGTCTCGAGCCCGGGCAGGGCGGCCGCCTGCCAGCGGCTGCTGATCCCGTCGGAGTGCAGGATGACGGCCGCGCCGGGTGGCAGTTCGTACTCGAACTGGCGAATGGTCCGCGCCTGGAGCCCGGCGATGCCGGGGATGGAGATCATGCTCTTGCGGCGGCCCTGGCCGAGAACGGACGCCGCGATGTTGCCCAGGCCCGCGAACCGGGCGGTGCCGCCGCCGAGCTGGACGACACCGACGGCCCCGCCGCGGGTGCCCGCCATCCGCCGGTGCATCCGTCCGAGCAGCGTGGCCGGATCGCCGGCCGGGTCCTCGAGGAACGCGGCCACGCCTGCCGCGGCGGCCGCCGCGGCCAGCGGACCGTGGCCGAGGCCGTCGCACATCACGGCGGTCACCGTATCCTCCCGCTGGACCGCACCGTAGGCGTCACCACACTCGGTCTCGCCGCTGATGGGCCTGATCAGCCCAGCCCACCGCGGTCCGGAGGGACGCCGGGGTGGTCCGGAGGGGCGGTCAGCCCCTCCCCGGGGGGGTACGGGGGGGCGGGAAGCCCCCCGTGATCGGGGGGGTATGGGGGGGTCGTCCCCCCAGCTGACAGAGCCCGGAACCGGGCGGCCAGGGCGGTCCCGCGACCTAGCCGGGAGTACAGGTCGCAGAAATCAGCCAGCCGCCGGATCGCGCCCAGGCCGATGCCCAGCGTGCCCGCCGTCGAGTGGCCGTCGCGCAGGACCACGTCCACATCGGCCAGGCCCGGCCCGGCGTCGATGGTGACGAGGTCGATCCCCGGCGGGTCGCCGTCCCGGTTCACGCCCAGCCCCAGCGATCCCTCGCAGGCGTGCTTATGCAGGTTGGAAGCTGCTTCGGTGACCGCGAGGGCGAGCTGGTCCGCGCGGGCCGCGGGGAACTGCAGCCGGTCCGCCAGCACCAGCGCGGCGCTCCGGCAGGCGGACACCGCGCTGGCGTCCTCGACCCGGAGCCACCGCCGGTCCTGCGGCGGCGGAGCCTGCAGCGGCCAGTTCTGGGGGGGCCAGTTCTCCGGGGCCGAGTTCAGCGGGACCACTTGACGACTACCACGCTGGTGCCGCTGCCCGGCTTGGAATTCAACTCGAACTCGTCGACCAGCCGCCGGGCGCCGGACAGGCCCAGGCCCAGGCCGCCACCCGACGTCCAGCCGTCGGTCAGGGCCTGGTCGACGTCGGCGATGCCGGGGCCGTCGTCGGTGAAGCCGATCCTGACGCCGGGCTTGCCGGCCCCCGAGGTGACGACGTCGACGCGGGCCATGCCACCGCCCCCGTGCACCAGGGCGTTGCGGGCGAGCTCGCTGGCCGCCGTCACGAGCTTGGTCTGGTCGACCAGGGAAAGCCCGCTCTCGGCCGCCACCGCCCGTACCTGCTGCCGAACGCGGACGACGTCGTTTCCCGTCCTGATCGGCAACTCCTCCATCAGGCGCTGCCGTTCAGCAGCGCCAGGCCCTTCTCGGCGTTCAGCGCGGTGCGCACGCCGCGCAGCGACAGGCCGAGCTCAGTCAGCGTGATGGCCACGGCCGGGCGCATGCCGACCAGGACGGTCTCGGCGTCGAACAGCCGCGAGATGGACCCGATCGTGGCTAGCATCCGGCCGATGAAGGAGTCGACGATCTCCACCGCGGTGATGTCGATGATCACGCCGTGCGCGCCGGTGCCGGCCAGCTCCTCGGCCAGGTCTTCCTGGAGCTGCATGACGCTCTCGTCCTGCAGGTCGATCTGAATGGAGACGAAGAGCGTCTTCCCGATCTTGAGGATCGGCACGCGTTCCATCAGGCCGTGCCGATCTTGTGCCCGGTGCGGCTCAGCGCGTGCGCGAGCGCGTCGGCGAGCGAGGCCTTGGTGGCGATGTCACCGAACTCGATGCCGAGAGCCACGATCGTCTGCGCGACCTGCGGCCTGATCCCGCTGATGATGCACTCAGCGCCGACCAGCCGGACGGCGCTCACCGTCTTCAGCAGGTGCTGGGCCACCTCGGTATCCACCGTCGGCACCCCGGTGATGTCCAGCACCGCGTGCTCCGCGCCGGTCGCGACCAGGGTCTCGAGCAGCTTCTCCATGACCAGCTGGGTGCGGACCGAGTCCAGCGTGCCGACCAGCGGCACGGCGATGATGCCGTCCCACAGCCGGATCACCGGCGTAGTCAGCTCGAGCATGGACGCGGCCTGGTCGGCGATGACCTGCTCCCGGGCCGTGGCGTAGGTCTCGAAAGTATGCAAGCCCAGGTCGTCTATCGTCCGGGAGAAGGCAAGGTACTCGGGCATCAGGTCGGTCGTGTCGGCCACCAGCTCGTAGACCGCGTCCTTGAGCGCGAATATCGCGAGGGCGGTCTCGCTCGGCGTGAACCCGTTTCGGGCGCGGGACCGGGATAGCTCGGCCAGCGCCGCCCTGAGCTCGCCGGCCGCCTGTACGTCGGCGCCGGACATGGCCCTGATCACGAGCGAATAGAGATCTTCGAGCTCACGCCGGACCTCGGCGGCGGAACTGCGGCCGCGCAGACCCGCCACCACGAGCTCGGTCCACCGGCTGACGACCTTGTCCTGATGGTCGCGCAGGTACGCGCCCATCCGCCCCTGGTTGCTGTCAACGTCCATGGGTCCGTAATCCTATGCACTGGGCTGCCCATTGGGTATGTACGGCCCAACAGTACAACCGGGCAGCATTTCATTCCCGGCTGACCGCTCGGTATGGCAGCAAGACCCGGGGCCCGGGAATACGATTCTGGGTGACCGCCGCCGGTCCGACCCAACTTGTCCGCCAACTTGTCCGCCAACCTGGGGGGAGCGCAGAGTGCCGGAGATCCGCATGTCACTGGAACCTCACGGTGACAGCGTGGTCGTGAGCGTCGTGGGTGAACTCGACGTCGTGTCGAAGCAGCAGTTCGACGACTGCCTGTCAGAAGCCGCGACGCAGAGTGACCAGGTGGTCCTCGACATGTCCCGGGTCGACTTCATGGACACCACGGCGCTGGCCGTCGTCGTCGGGCACTGGCGGCGAATGGTGGCGGAGGGCGGCACGTTCCGGCTCGCGGGGGCGCGCTACCGCTACGTCAAGGCGCTGTGGATCACCGGCTTGGCCGACCGGCTGCCGATGTACGACACCGTGGACGAGGCTCTAGCCGACGACGACCCCGGGGCCGGAAGCGGCCCCGGGGTCAGTCAGCCGGGCGAGCCTGGAGCTACCGCCGGCTAGCGGCGGCTTGGTTACCAGCGGTACCAGCGACCGCGCGATCCGCCTTCGCCCACGCGCACGACGAACCCGATCAGCCAGATCACTAGCACGATGAGGGCAATCCACCACAGGATGTGGACCGCGAAGCCGAGCCCGCCGAGGATGAGGGCGAGCAGGAGGACGAGCAGAATGATACCCATGAGCTGATTTCCTTCTTTCTTTTACGACCACCGCCGGTCCGATTACCCGGTAATCGGCGTTCCACACCAGTTCACAGCCTCAGGCGCAAGCCTCTTTACGGCTTCAGGCTCTTGCCGACATCCTTGACCTTCTCACCGGCCTGCTTGGCGTTGCCCGCGGCCTGGTCGGCCACGCCCTCGGCCTCGAGCCGCTCGTTGCCGACGGCCTTGCCTGCTGCTTCCTTGGCCTTACCCTTGAGTTCCTGGGCTTTGTTGTGGGCCTTGTCAGTGGCACTCACGGCCGTTCCCTTCCCTCGTGGGTTTGTGGAGCGGCACTTCACTGCCCGAGGAATGCGCTTCTAACCATTCGGCCCGGGTCCATAATCCGTTTGGCCTACGTGAGGGGGGTAGGTGTCTCCCCTACGGGCGGGCCTATCAGGAGGCGGCGGTGCCAGGTACTGCGCACGACGACGAGCCGGGACAGCCGGCTGTCGAGGACGGCCGCCGCATCGTCGCCGAACTCCAGGAAGCGCTACTGCCCACCGCCCTGCCGATTCTGCCGCGGGCCAGGATCGCGGCCCGGTACCTGGTGGCCGGGCAGGAGCAGGCGGCCGGCGGCGACTGGTTCGACGCCATCCCGCTGGCCAGCGGCGGAGTCGCGCTCGCGGTCGGGGACGTGGTGGGGCACGGGGTCACCGCCTCGGCGGCCATGGGACAGCTGCGCGCCGTGCTGGCCGAGCTGCTCGCCGCCGAGAAGGACCTGAGCCACGCGCTCAAGCGCACCGACGCGTTCGCGGCCCAGATGCCGGCCCTCCGTACTGCCACGCTCGCCCTGGCGGTGCTCGACCCGGCCGACGGGACGCTGCGCTACACCACCTGCGGGCATCCCCCGCCGCTGATCATCGGCACCGGCGGGTCCGCCCGGTACCTCAAGAGCACCGGGACGGGGCCGCTGGGCACCGATTCACCCCCCGTCCTCGCGGAGGACCATCTCGTCCCCGGCGAGGTGGTCCTGCTGTACAGCGACGGTCTCGTCGAACGGCCGGGCCGGACCATCGCCGAGGGCATGGCCGAGCTGGCCACGGTCGCCGCCGAGGCGGCCGCCAGCGAGGTACCGCCCCCCGGCGCCGACCCCGCCACGGCGGAACGCGTCTGCCGGCTGACGGTGGAACGGCTCACCGGGGGCGGCCACTCCGACGACGTCACCGCGCTGGCCGCGCAGTGGCTGACCGCTCCGGTCCCAGCCCTGCACCTGGAGCTGCCGAGCCGGCGGCCCAGCCTCACCAAGGCCCGGGACGCCTTCGCCGGCTGGCTGAGCCGGCTCGGCGCCGCCGCCGACGACTGGGAGGCGCTGCACCTGGCCATGGTGGAAGTGTTCACCAACGCCATCGAGCACGCTTATCCGCGCGATCACCCGGGCAGCGTCGAGCTCGACGCACGGCTGGACGACGACGGGTACGTGGAGTGCCGAGTGACCGACCAGGGCACCTGGCGGCCACCCGGCACCGGCGACGCCGACCGCGGCCATGGCCTGATGGTGGCCGGGCAGGTCGTGGACCGGATGCTAGTCAGCCACCCGTCACCGGAGGCCGCCCCGGCTCCGGGAACCGCCCCGGCTCCGGGAACCGGGGCGGCGGCGGGAACCGGGGCAGCGGAGACCGGGGCGGCGGCGGAGACCGCCACGGGCACCGCCGGAGGGACCACGGTGGCCCTGCGGCACCGGCTGCGCCGGCCCGCTATCCTGGCCTCGGGCCGCCGTCGCGACCGCACGAATGACCCGGCCGAACCGCCCTTCTCGGTGGACACCTCGATCTCGGCCGGCGCCATCGCGCGGGCGGTCGTCTGCGGCCCGGTCGACATCACCACCGCGGACAAGATGGGCCGGCGGCTGCTCTCGGTCAGCCGCGGCGGCACCATCCCGCTCGTCGCCGACCTGTCCGGCGTCACCCAGCTGGCCAGTGCGGGCGTCCGGGCGCTGTACGCGGTCAGCGGGCAGCTGGCCGCGCACGGCCACGCCCTGACCCTGATCACCGCACCGGGCAGCGGCACGGGCCTGGTGCTGGACCTGGTCCAGCTGGCCCATGTCACCGGAAGCGAAGCCTAGACCCCCGCATCCGGTTGTTCGCGGGAATCCAGGTGCCGCGGGGATCGCGTGCGAGTTCCGTGTCACGCCAAACTCACACCGCGTGGCGGCGGTGGCCAGGTGCCGACGGGCCACGGATCCGGCCCTGACCAGGCCGGGAGGAAATCTTAACCACACCTGAACTATTTCCGGTGAGGGTCCTTAGTAAGTCGTTGGGCATTATCGATATCAGAGTTCCTCGCTAGCAGCGCCGGCCGCACTCCTGCACCGCGGTCACGTGAACGGCAAAGAGCTTGCTCGACGGTCGCACCTCCTGCCCGCGGCCGCACGAAGGACATGGACAGAGAGTCCGCGTCGATGGGGCAACCCTGCAGCCCCATCAACGCGGACTCTCGCATTTCCAGGGGTTGCCAGCCGCGCGCTTCCTTCCCCGTCATCTGCGCAAACCGGCACGCCGCCCCCACGGGCCCACGATCACGGCGCCTTGACCCGGATTTATCAGGCGCTCACTGAGTGCCAGGCCGCCAGGGTCCAGGCCGGGTCGGCGGCCGGGAGCGGCGCCGACCCGGCCGGGCTCCGCACCGTGACGGGCGCGGCGGTGGTTCCGGGGGAATCCCGATCATGGACATGGCGAATCTCATGTGAGCTGCATGGCGGTGCTCAGGCCGGCAGCGACACCTCGCCGTTGGCCAGGGCGTGAACGGCCTCGGTCGTCAGCGACTGGCCGCCGATGGCCCAGTCGCCGCTCTTGACCTCCTCGACGACGCACCATGTGACGCCGCGCATGCGCTCGCCTTCGATGGCGACCATCGCCTCGGTCAGGTTGCGCGCGATCTGCTGCTTCTGCTCGGTGCTGAAGACGTTCTCGATGAGCTTGACGTTGATGAAGGGCATTTCGGAGTCTCCTTGGGAGTGGATGATGAACAGCTCTAGTCCACCACCACGCCGCCCGCGCGGCATCGAGCGTACGAGCCATCTCGCGGTGGCCCGATCGGGCCACCGCGGCGCCGTGGTCACAGCAGCCCGGCGCGCCCGGCGGCCGCGGCGGCCGCGGCGCGCGTGGGCAGCCGCAGCTTGGCCAGGATGTTCGCCACGTGGCGATGCACGGTATGCGGGCTGATCACGAGGCGCTCGGCGATCTGCGCGTCGCTGAGGCCCTGCGCGACCAGCCTGAGCACCTCCTGCTCCCGTGCGCTGAGCTCATCCACCGCGCCGGCGTCGGCCTCGCTCGCCGCCGCGGACGGCCCCTTGATGCCAAGAAACGGGGCGACGGCGCGCAGGACAGCGTCCCCGTCGCCATGCCACGGCAGGTGGGCGTCACCAGGCAGCGTGACCAGGTCGGCGTGTGGCAGCAGCGCGGCGACCTCGCGGGCGCCTCTCAGTCGCATCGCGCGGTCGTGCTCACGATGCACGACGAGCGCCGGCGCGCGAATCCTCGGCAGCTCATCGCGCACGTCGGTCTCGTAGGTCAGTGCGAGCAGATCGGCAGCGACCTGGGCGTCGGCAGATGCGCGCTGGAACCCGGTGAAGCCAGCCCGGTTGCCGGGCGACCAGCTCGGACCGAACACGTCCGCCAGCAGACGACTGCCCAGCCCCCAGTGCGAGCGGACGAGGTCAATCATGCCGGTTCGGGCCTCGGGTGGCCCAAGCGCATGTCCGTCGGCGTAGCTGCCGTAGAGCACGAGGCGATCGACGCGCTCAGGCCGCCGGGCGGCAAAGCTCACGGCGACACAGGCCCCGGACGAGATGCCCATCAGCGTCACGCGCTCGAGCCCCAGCTCGTCAAGGACGGTGCACAGCGTCGCATCCTCAAAATCCGGGGTGAACGTCTCAGGCGGCCGCTCCCGATCGGACAGGCCGGTCCCGAGGCGGTCATACCGCACGACCATGCGCCCGGCTGCCAATCCCTCGATAAAACGGCGCAGCGGATCGAAATGCCAGTCCTCGGCCACATTGGAGACCCACCACGCCGGCAGCACCACCGCCGGGCCACTCCCCACCACCGCGAAGGCGATACGCCCCCCATCCGGCAGCCGCGCAAAGCCGGTGGTCTGTCTCATCGGCTTACATTAACCGCAGGCTGACGCTGACGCCACGGCGAGCAGACTCGCCGCTACCTCCCTTCCTCCCAGAACTTGCAGGCCAGGCAGCTCCGCGAGTTCAGGCGCGGCGTTAAACGGAGACGATGACGACGACGGTGCGGCCGATCTTTACCTTGTCGCCGCGCTTGAGGCGCTGGGCAGCGAAGATGCGGCGGTTGTTGAGCCAGGTGCCGTTGGTGGAGCCGAGGTCCTCGACGAACCAGTAGCCGTGGGCGGGTTGGAAGAGGGCATGGTGGCTCGAGGCGTGATCGTCGTTGACGATCAGCGAGCCCTGCCGCCCCGCAGTGAACTCGGTGTGGAAGACCCTGGCCTGATCACCGACCTGGAGGGCGATCGACTGGCTACGGCCGGTGTCGGCCAGGGTGGAATCATTCTGGCTGGTGACCGCGGAGACCGCCGCCCGCCACGCCTGTTTTTCCGGCCCGGGAACCTCGTCCCACGACGGCAGCGCGTCGGGATGGGCGGTGCGGTGCGCCTCGTAGGCGGTCTTGGCGAGATGGTCGAGGTCGGTACTAGCCACGGATTCGATAATGCCAGAGGCTCGGCGCTGGCGGGGAAAGTCGTCCGGCGGGGCTGGGCGGCTGGCTCGTCCGACGGGCCGGGCAACGGCGGGATCAGGCCTGAGCCGGGCTCAGAAGGGCGGGTCAGGGCGGCGCTGGGACATCGGCGCGGCCGACACGAACAGCCCGACGCAGGCGACCAGGAACAAGACGATGAACCCGCCGTAGAAGCTGACGAACGCGGCGACCAGGACGGGTGTCAGGACGATCGCGCACGCGCCGCCCGCGACTATCTTCGGCGTGAGCCGCTTCCGGCTGGAGACGCCGGGCTGCGGGCGGGTCGCCAGGACGGCGGTCGCCGCGGTGAGCTCGGCGTAGGTACGGGCGAGGTGAGCCTGCCCCGTTCGGGCCTCTAGTTCGGCGGAGGTAAGGAGGCCCTGGAGGTAGCCGGCCTTGAGCGCCTCGACGGCCCGCTCGCGGTCAGCGTCGGACGCGCGCATCCCGCTGTGGTGTACCACCTGCTGCCATGGCCCTGCCATCGGCGCCTCCTCACACGGACGATCGAGAAAAGCGTAACCCGGCCGGCCGGTGGGACGAGCTCACGTCGCGGATCGCTGAGCTAGCCCAGCGGGCCGAACGGGCCGGAGCAGGTCACGCCGGTCCCTGATTTCATGATCGCTCACGGTCGGGGCGGCCGCAGCCCGGCGAGATAGATCCGGGCCTGGCGACGAGCCTGGTGATCCCAGTTCGCGACCGTGGCCAGCGGCTGGGCGAGCTGGGCGCCGGTGATGATGATGTCCCCCGGCGTGACGTCGGCCCGGATGCTGCCGTCGAGGCGCCCGCGGCGCAGGATCGCGCCCAGCACGGCCCGGATCTCGGCGCGGAGCTGCCGGGCCTCGTCGTCGAGGTCGCTCGGGCCGCCGTGCAGAGGCAGGACGAGCTGGTCGCGGTGCTCGATGGTGGCGGCGAAGAACGCCCCGACCGCGTCGGCCGCGGGCCCGGGCAGCTCGGCGGCCGAACGGGCGTGCCGGAGCGCCAGCGTGAAGGCGCGCGCGGTCAGCGCGCTGAGCAGGCGCTCGCGGGTCGGGAAGTGCCGGTACAAGGTGCCGACGCCCACCCCGGCCCGGTCGGCGATCTCGGCCATCGGCACGTGATTGCCGCGCGCCTTGATCTCTGCGGCCGCCGCGGCCAGCAGCCGCTCCCGGTTGGCCTGGGCGTCGCTGCGGGGGGCGCGGCGGCGGGTGGCCGGCTCGGTGCTCACCTGTCAGATATAAGCAGGCCGGGGCGGCGCCCGGTAGGGCTTAAACGGATGAATTCGTCCGGTATGCGGTAACGTGGCTGGCAAGGAGAACGAGAGGGAGATATCCGTGAGCATGCTCTACCTGGCCCAGCCCGCGCAGCAGCAGCAGCTCGAATGGCTCGACGGCGGCACGCTGACGGTGCTGCTCGACGCCGCCGCCACCGACGGCCAGCTGATGATGGGCCGCTTCGACGTCCGGCGCGGGGAGGCGCCGCCGTACCACAAGCACCTGCACGATGACGAGATCTTCATGCTCATCGCGGGGACCGCCCTGGTCTGGTACGACGACCAGGAGTACGAACTGGCCGAGGGCGGCGTCGTCTTCCTGCCGAAGAACGTGCCGCATGCGTACCGCATCACCTCGGACACCGCGGACCTGCTGGTGATCAATACCCCGGCCGGCATCGAGGGCATGTTCCGCACCACCGGGCGGGACAGGTCGACCCCGCGGCCGGAGGGCTTCCAGGTCAAGCCCGACCCCGAGGTCTCGAAGCGGTACGGCAACATCATCGTCGGCCCGCCGCGCTGAACCGCGCGGCCCGCCGCCGGGCGGGCGGCGGCCCGGTGGCGCCGGCCAGAATGGGCGTGTGACCGGATCTTCGAGCTTGACGGCGGCCGGGAAGCGAGTGGCCGGGGGGCTGCTGAGCGCGGCCTGGGGCGAACCGGCCGGGACACTGGCCACCGAACCGGTCCGGGGCCGGGCCCACGTCTTCCGGCTGCGGCGGGACGACGGCCGCTCGGCCGTGCTGAAGCGCCGGGAGGACGGGCGGCACGGCGATTTCGGGATCGAGCTGGCCACCCTGGCGTTCCTGAACGCAATGCCGGAACCGGTGGCGCCGCGGCTGCTCGGCGCGGACACCGAGGCGGGCATCTTGGTGATGGAGGACCTGGGACTGGGGCCCTCGCTCGCCGATTCGCTGCTGACGGGCGAGTTCGACCAGGCTCAGGCCGGCCTGATCGCCTACGCGCGGGCGCTGGGGAGGTTGCACGCGTGGAGCGCGAGCCGGGGGGCCGAGCTGGCTGCCCTCCGGGCCCGGTACGCGCCGGGGGCGGCGCTGGAGCCGGCCTGGACGGGCGCCATCGAGCGGGGCCGGGAGGCCTTCCTCGGCGTGGCCGCCGGGCTCGGCCTGGCCACGGACGGCGTCGGCGACGAGATAGCGGGGCTCGGCGCCCTCATGAGCGGTTCCGGGCCGGGCGGGTCCGGGCCGGCCGGATCCGGGTTGGGCGGAGCTGGTTACCTGGGGCTGGTGCACGGCGACGCGTGCCCGGACAATGTGCGGCTGGCCGGCGGGGAGTGCCTGATCTTCGACTTCGAGACCTCGGGCTGGGGCCCGGTCGTGCTGGATGTTGCCTACCTGCTGGCGCCGTTCCCAAGCTGCTGGTGCTTCGGGGCCGTGCCCTCCGACGTGGCCATGCCCGCCCTGGACGCCTACCGGGTCCAGGGGAGCGCCGGGACGAACGACCTGGGCCCGGACTGGGCCGCCGCCATGGCGGCGGCCGTGGCCGGCTGGCTCGTCGCCCGCGGGCGGGTGATGGCCAGTGCGCTGGAGGAGGATCGCCGCCCGTGGGGAACGGCGGGAATGCGACCGCGGCTGCTCGCCTGGCTGGGCAGCTTTACCGGCGCGGCCAGTCAGGCCGGAGTGCTTCCCCGCCTGCGCGCCCTGACGGGTCAGCTGGCCGAGGAGCTGTCGTCGCGGTGGCCGGAGGCCCGGGTGCCGGATTATCCGGCCCTGGCCCGGCCGGGGGCGCTGCTGGTCCAGGTGCCCGGCTGGTGGGTGCGGGAAGGCTGAGCCTCAGCGGGCGTCGACGACGCGGTCGTAGGCGGCCACGAACTGCTCGGCCCACCCGGCGTCTTCCTCCAGCCCGGCCGAGAATACGTACCCGGTGCGCAGCGCGAGCAGCGTGCGCGAGGCGGTGACCGGATCGGGGTGGCCGTCCTCGCGCAGCAGGGCCTGGGTGGTTTCGTTGACCCACTGCCGCTGGGCGATGGCCATGAGGCGGACCGGATGGCCCGGCTCCCCGTACTCGGCGGCCGCGTTGACGAATGTGCAGCCGCGGTACTCGTCGATGACGCCGTCCGCGGCGAACGCCACCGCCCACGCGTGCAGGGCCCCGCGGGGATCGCCGGGGTACTTGTCGAGGAGCGCCTGGACCGCCGCCTTCGCCTGCTGGCTCCGGCGCTCCAGGTACGCCAGGACCAGGTCATCCTTGGACGCGAAATGCCGGTACAGGGTCACCCTGGTGACCTGCGACTCGTCGAGAACCCACTGCACCCCGACCGCCTGGATGCCGTGACTGTAGAAGAGCCGGTCGGC
Organism: Nocardiopsis sp.; assembly: GCA_021154785.1. Taxonomy (GTDB): domain Bacteria; phylum Actinomycetota; class Actinomycetes; order Streptosporangiales; family Streptosporangiaceae; genus Palsa-504. The sequence continues at coordinate 11,247 of JAJKHX010000546.1, read as the reverse complement.
CGTGGTGAGGATCCGCTCCCGGGCCGAAACGGCGGCCTTCTGGCGCCGCCGGGCGAGCATGTCGGCGCGCCGGCGCCGCGCCGCCGCGCTGCTGGTGCTTCTCACCGGGTTACCTCGTTCTTCCGGCCGGGACTCAGTTCTCTACGCCAGGGGTTGTGACCAGGCCACACATTAGTACATGCTAAGGGTAGAAGGAACGATCGGTATACCTACGGGGGCTGCCCTTCATGTCGCTTGGTCCCGCTGGCACCGGCCGCACCATGGCAGCCGCGCCCAGACCGGGCAACCTGATCAACCGGGACGACGAGCTGTCCGTGATCGGCGAGATGCTCCGCGGTACTGGCGGGCGCGGCCTGCTGCTCGTCGGCGAGCCCGGAATCGGCAAGTCAGCGCTGCTGCGCGCGGCCTCGGCCATGGCCGGCCGCGATGGCCGGGCGGTGCTGCGGGCGGCGGGGGTCCAGGCCGAGACCGGGGTCCCGTACGCCGGGCTGCATCAGCTGCTCTATCCGCTGGCCGACAGCTTCTCCTCGCTCGCACCGCGGCCGCGCGAGGCGCTGCGGGCCGCGTTCGGCCAGGCTGACGGCCCGCCGCCGGAGATGTTCCCGGCGGCGGTCGCGACGCTCGAGCTGCTGGCCGGCGCCGCCGCCGGCGCCGGGTTGCTCGTCGTCGCCGACGACCTGCACTGGATGGACGACGCCACCCTCGGGGTGCTGCGGTTCGTGGCGCGGCGGATAGCCTCCGTGCCGATCGCGCTGCTGGCCGCGATCCGGCCCGGTTTCGAGGATGTGCTGGTCGAGGCGGACCTGCCCGTCCTGATGCTGCGTCCGTTCGACGTAGACCGGGAAGGCGGGCTCACGGCGCTGCCGAGGCTGCTGGCGCAGCAGGCGCGGAGTGCGATCGCGATCGCCAGCCCGTCGTTGTGGCAGGCTCCGGAGCTGATCGGGCAGGCGATGACCGCGGGCCTGCGCGGCGAGGACGCGCTGGCCGGGCAGCTGACCAGGCAGGCCGAGGCCATGGTGCTCCCGGCCGGGATCGGCGCGGCGCTGGGCGGTATCCAGTTCGTCCGCGGCGTCACGGCGATCGGCGCCCGCCGCTACGACGAGGCGTTCGACCACCTGGGCCGGATGTTCGACCCCGCCGACCCGGCCTACCAGGCCGGGCCGGGCACCTGGGCCCTCGGCGACCTGGCCGAAGCCGGCGCGCGGAGCGGGCGCACGGACGAGGCGCGGGAGATCCTGGCCGCGTTCCGGCCAGCCGGGCCCGACGGCGTGGACGCGTGGACGCGGGTGGCGCTGGTCTACGCGGGCCCGGTGCTGGCCGACGAGGATGACGCCGAGCAGGAGTTCCGCCGCGCGCTCGAGGCGGACCTGGTGCGCTGGCCGTTCTACCGGGCCCGCCTGCTGCTCGAGTACGGCTCGTGGCTGCGCCGCCGGCGCCGCATCGCCGAGGCGCGGGCGCCACTGCGGCACGCGCACCAGGTCTGCGAGGCCCACGGGCTGCTCCCCTGGGCCGAGCGCGCCCTGGCGGAGCTGCGCGCCACCGGTGAGGGCCGGGCCGCCTTCCGGGCCGAGGAGCGGATGCCGCTGTCCCCGCAGGAGCTGCAGATCGCCCAGCTCGCCGCCGAAGGGCTCTCGAACCGGGAGATCGGCCAGCGGCTGTACCTCTCGCACCGGACCATCGGCTCGCACCTCTACCGGATCTTCCCCAAGCTCGGCATCACCTCACGCGCACAGCTCGGATCGGCGCTGGCCGCCGGGTTAATATCTCGCGGATCTGGAGGCCAGGCTCGCCTCGTACGCCCGGCGGCCGCGTCACCTCGGTCTTCTTCCTAGACTGCACCTGGGTACGCCTGGACCGCGTCACCGCCTGATCGCCGGGTGCAGTGGGGAGATTCATGCAAGACGGGCCACGCATTCTGGTCGCGGCCGCGCTGGCCAAGATCATCGAGCCGCTCGTGCGGCAGTCTTTCGGCGACGCCCTGGTGCGGATCGCCGAGGACCAGGGCGCGGTCGAGGAGGCCGTCCATGGCCGCCTGCGGTTCGACGTGGTGGTGGCCGACCTGACCTGGAACGACTACGCCGTGGAGTACTCGTTCGACGGGCTTGACGTCCTGAACGCCCTGCGGCGCACGGGCAGGCAGACGCCCGTCATCTTCGCCGCGCAGGGCCACGGGCTCGAACGTGACCACCTGGACGAGGCCGTCGAGCAGCCGGAGGTGGCCGGCATCTACCGGAAGGCAACCGGACCCCGGCCGCTGATGGAGGCCATTAACATCGCCGTCAGCGGCGGCACCCTGGAGGAATCCCGGTTCCCGCCGGACTCCAGCCCGGCCGGTATCCCGCGCATTCATTCCTACTTCGGGAAAGGAAAAGGAGCGACCGCGGCCCGGCTGGCCGGCGCGATCGCCTCCGGCCGGGCGGTCAACCACGAGACGCTCGCCAGTACCGCTCACGTCGGATATGACACCGCCGCCAAGATCGTCGATTACCTCGGCCCGCTGATCAAGGACCGCCGCGAGCACAGTCCCGAACTCAAGATGACCCCCGAAGTGGTCTACCGATGGTCCGGCGAACACGCGCGCTACATCCTGAGCTGGTGCCGCCGCAATGGTTACGCCGACATCGCGACCCGGGTGACGGCGGCAGTGGTGGGGTGAGCCTGCCCCGTTTGGCATGCAAGTTCTTGCATGGGCCTGCCGGGACCCCGCAAGGATCCGCCCGATCCGCGCTGGGTACGGACCTGGCCCTCGGTTTGCGGGATAGTTTGTCGTATTCACGGCGGCTCGGAGTGGCCTAATCCGAGCGGCCGGCGAGGGTGCTGGGGGGCGCGCCCTCGCCCCGGGCGGCCGGGCAGGTCGACCGGGGCGGCGTCAGCCGCAGCCGGGTAGCCCATCGGCCTCGGGCCTGGATGGGCTACCCGGGCTGGCGTCCTGACCTGCGCTAGCCTCAATCCTGCGGGCGCGTGACGGGTACTGGCGGCCGAGGCGGCGCTGGTATCCGGCCCAGCCCAGGAGCGCGCCGGTGGCGGTGCCGGCTCCGATGATGATCCCGAAGGTACCGCCGAAGGTGAAGGACAAGGCCGGCCCGGCCAGTTGCTGCATGAAACCGCGCAGACTGGGCCCAGGCGATCCCGGTGGCGGTGCCGGCTCCGATGAAGCGGATGCGGTCCCTCGCCATTGGTGTCATGACATCGACGCTAGGAACCGCCGGGGCGGACGGGAACGCGGCCGGCCGCAGATCCGGTTGCGGTAATCCGGAATACCGGCCGGGATTACCACCGGGTCCGGTGAGCCGCGGCTGGTTATGACGGTCGGCCGATGACGATCTGGGTACCCGGGTCGTAGGGGATCTCCGGGGTGCCGCAGACGACGAGGTCGGCGCGTTCCCAGGTCCGCTGGGCGGTGTTGAAGGGTATCTCCTCGGCCAGCCAGCCGTCCTCGTCGATCGGCGCCCCGTCATGGGGCTGGTTGGCCAGGTCGGCGGCGGGGCGATCGGCCGCCCGGACGGCGGCGCGCCGGGTGATCTCCCGCTCGTCGGCTTGCACCCAGATCAGGGTGTCGATCAGGTGCGCGACCTCCCGGCGCCCGGCGCCATCCCCTTCGATGATCAGCAGCGGGCAGCCGGCCGGAACCTCGAGGGATCCTACCCGGCCGTGCTCTTCCCAGCGCGGCGGCCGGTAACTGACGGCCTGGCCCTGGCGCACGGGCACCAGGATCCCGTCGATCAGCAGGTCGGCCCAGCCGAAGCGGGAGTGCTCCCAGGCGATGTCGTCGGTGTGGATGATCACCGATCCGGGGACCAGGTCGCGGATCCGCGCCGCCAGCGTGGTCTTGCCGCTGTTGCTGCGCCCGTCCACGGCCAGCACGACCGGACGGCTCTGGTCCAGTCCCCGCCTGGTGAGCGCGTTGACGACTGTGCTGAGGCGCTCCGCGCGCCACGGGCCGGCTTCGGGCTCTTCCTGGGCTAGCTGCAGGGCCATGCCCTCATAATGCCGCCTAACCCCGAATGCACTTTTGGCTTAATTTGATCTTGGTATTGCGTCACTTACGTTACTCGCACCCCGGCTGTGCGGGCCGGCGCGTCCCGGCACCCGGGCGTCCCGGCGGCCGACCGGGCTGACTGCATGATCGCGGGCAGTTTTGGCGTCTATGCGGCCAAAACTGCCCGCGATCATGACACGCGACCGCGACGGGCTCAGCGGCATTGCGGGTAACCCCGATCCCGGTGCTGGCCTCGCAGCTCGGCGAGGGAAGGGGGCCCGTTGGTTTTCTGACGTTACGGTGAAACGGATCGACGGCGGGCACTTCTTTCCCGACGAGCGGCCCGGCGCCATCGTGGATAAGCTCGGCGAGTTCTTCCTGCCGACGGAAGGCCCCGTTACGTGAGCGGAATTAGACCAGAGCTGACGGCGGAGCTCATCGTGGATGGCGCCGCCCCGCAGCAGCCGGTGATCTCCCCGGACGGATGCTGGGTCGTCTACGCGGTCGCGCCGGTCGGCTGGGGCGGGGAGCGCCGTCTCAGCGCGCTCTGGGTCGCCGCCGCGGACGGTAGCTCGGCTCCGCGGAAGCTGACGGCGGGGACGGCGAACGATTCCGGGCCGCGGTGGGCGCCGGACTCGGCGTCGCTCTGCTTCTTGTCAGATCGCACCGGCTCGGTCCAGCTGCACCGGATACAGCTGGACGGCGGAGAGGCGGAGGCCCTGACCGGCTGGCGCGGTGACATCTCGGACGCGTGCCCGCTCGCGGACAGCCTGCTGGTCGCGGTGATAGCAACCGATGAGCCCGATGAAGACCACGAGCGCAGGCTCGCCGAGCGTGACGACGCGGTGGTGTGGGGAGAGCAGCTGCCCCGCGGCCGGCTGCGGCTGCTCGATGTCAGCACGGGCCAGCTGCGCGTGGTGCGCGGGCTCGGTGACCGGCACGTGGTGGAGCTGGCGCAGCGACCGGACGGCGGGCCGCTCGCCGCGATTAGCTGGGCCAGCCCTGAGATCGATCCGGGCGAGCTCACCAACGAGCTGCACCTGATCGACCCGCGGACAGGAGCGGTCCGCGATCTCGGCCGGATCGAGACGTCGGCCAGCTCGCTGGCCTGGTGGCAGGCCGACGGCAGCTGGCACCTGACGTGCCTGGCGTCCCCCGGACCGAACGGCGGCCGCGCTGTCTTTGACATCGCCGTGCCCGCGGCCGGGGGCGGCGGGCAGCACCGGAACCTGACCGAAGGGATGGATAGCTGCCCGGCCGAACTGGCGCAAGTCGCTGGCGGCCCGCCGCTGGCGCTGTTCGCCGGCGGCCTCGACACCGCGATCTGCCAGCTCGACCCGGGCCAGCAGCGGTTCCGGCGCGTAGCGGCCATGAAGGGCCTGGCCGGCTCGCTGACCGCAAGCCATACAGGTCAGGTGGCCGTGCTCGCGACCACGTCCTATGAACCGGAAAATGTTCATGCCAGGCCTCCTGGCGGCCCGCTCATCCGGGTCAGTGACACCCGGCCGGAGCTGCGCCGGATCGGGTGGGGAATCCAGGAACGGCTGTCCTATCAGGCCTGCGACGGGCTCGGCCTCGACGGGCTGCTGATCCTGCCCGCCGGGAAGACCCGGGCGGACGGACCGTTCCCGTTGATCACCTTGGTGCACAGCGGCCCCTACGACCGCTACGCCGACCGGCTGATGCTTCACCCGCACGCCCCGGGGCAGTGGCTGGCGGCCGGTGGATACGCCGTCTTCCTGCCCAACCCGCGAGGCGGCGCGGGCCACGGCCACGACTTCGCGGTGGCCATCGCGGGCTCGCTCGGCGGCGGCGAATTCACTGACATCCTCAGCGGCATCGACGAGCTGATCGCCAGCGGGGTCGCGGACCCGGACCGGCTCGGGATCGGCGGCGGCAGCCACGGCGGGTTCATGACCGCCTGGGCGATCGGGCAGACCGGCCGGTTCCGCGCCGCGTCGATGGGCGCCGGAATCAGCGACTGGGGCATGCTCGTGGCGACCGGCGAAGGGAGCACCCGGGAGGCAGAACTGGGCGGCAGCTGCGGCTGGGAAGGGCCCGGGCCGCATCCTCACGACCAGGTCAGCCCGATCTCGTTCGTCTCCAGGATCCGGACCCCGGTACTGATCTGGCACGGCGAGGACGACACTAACGTGCCGCTCGGCCAGGCTATCTACTTCCACCGGGCGCTCAACTGGGCCGGCGCCGAGCACGAGTTCGTCGTCTATCCGAGAGAAGGGCACGGGCTCGCGGAGCGCAATTACCAGCTCGACCTGCTCCGGCGGATGCGCGCCTGGTTCGATCGCTGGCTGCGTGACCCGGCGCGGTAGTCCCTCGGCGTCAGGGCGCCTTCAATGACTACCTGGAAGCCCCTGCCTCGGCTTCCTGCCGGTGAACGCGTTCGTCAGCTACGCCGCCCTGGCGACGCAAAAGTATGCTTTGACATCACCGTTGACGCAAGAGTACGTTCTTGGATATGACGTCTCCAGGACTTCCGGATAAGCCGCTGAGGATCGTCGACGCGGCCGCCATGCGGGCACTGGCGCATCCTTTGAAGTGGACGCTCATGGACGTGCTGCTGACCGAGGAAACAGCAACGTCGACCCGGTGCGCCGAGCTGACCGGCGAGAGCCAGGCCAACTGCTCTTTTCACCTGCGGCAGCTCGCGCGCTACGGCCTCGTCGAGGAAGCTCCGAGCACATCGAAAAAGGAGCGGCCCTGGCGGCTGACCACGGTGGACCAGTCATGGTCGCGGGTACAGCCCGACCCAGCGCGCACGGAGGCGGTGGCGGAGCTAGAGCGGGTGTTCGTCCAGCACGAGTTCGCCACGCTGCTGCGCTGGGTCCGGACCGCGTCAGCATACGGGGATGACTGGCAGCGCGCTTCCATGCGCGCTGGCGCTATTGCGTGGCTGACCACGGACGAACTGGCCGGTCTGCGCGATCAGATAGAGGAGCTGATGCTGACTTATCGCGATCGCGTTACCGACCCGGATAAAAGGCCCGCAGGGTCCCGGTTGGTGCGGCTGTTCTCCGCTGCCTACCCGCTGCCGGAGGACGGCCGGAGAACCCCCGGGTGAGTGCGCTCGGTGATGCGCGCTTCCGGAGGCTGCTGATAGGCAATTCGGTCTCCAGCTTCGGCGACAGCGCACTGTACTTGTCACTCGGCATCTGGGCCAAGGACCTTACTGGCAGCAACGCAGCGGCTGGTGCCATCTTCCTCGCGCAAGGCCTGCCTGCACTGGCCTCGCCGTTGGCTGGCCAGCTCGTTGACCGGGTCAGGCGGCGCCCGCTTCTGATCGTCGTGAACGCGGCGGCCGGCGCCACCGTGCTTGCCCTGCTGCTGGTTCACTCCCGGGCTGATCTGTGGGTGATGTATGCGGTCGCGGCCTTCTATGGAGCCGCGTCCACGATTAGCGGGCCAGCCGGGAGCGGGTTGATTAAGGATCTCCTGCCGGACGACGACCTCATCGGCGCCAGCGCCGCGGGCATGACCATCAGCCAGGGACTGCGCATCGCGTCGCCCCTGGCTGGGGCAGCTATTTATGCGAGCCTGGGCGGCGGCTTCCTGGCCGTACTCGATTCCGCCACATTTCTGGCCGCGATTGGCGCGTTGCTGTCGGTCAAGGTCGCCGAAACAAAGCCGTGCCCCACCGTCGGGGAGCGGATCGGTGCCCAGCTGCTTGCCGGGGGCGTGCACATCTGCCGGACGCCCCTGCTCGCTCAGATCACGCTGAGCGCCACCATCGCCATGCTGGTGATCGGCTTCTACGAATCGGTTACCTTTGCCGTCATCGCAGCGATCGGCAAGCCGGCCTCGTTCTTCGGTGTGCTCATGGCCATCCAGGCCATCGGCTCCATCATCGGCGGACTGGCGGTAGGCCCGCTGATCAGGCATGTGGGTGAAGCCCGCACCCTCGGGATCGCCTTGGCCGCATGGGCGGCCGCGAGCCTCATCTACACGATCGCAGCACTTCCCGCCTCCTGCATCGCGCTCGCGATATTCGGAGTAGCCGTACCGTTCAACGCTGTCGTGGTCACGACCGCCACCCAGCGCTACTCCCCGCCGCATCTCCAAGGCCGCGCCTTCGCCGCATCCTTCATGGCCGCCGACCTAGCCCAGACGGTCTCGATCACGATCGGCGCAGCCCTCGTGGACACGCTCGGCTACAAGCCGCTCCTCATCATCGCGGCAGTCGTCGTATCCGTCGCGGGCATCCCCGTACTGGCCCGCCCGACCGGGCCGCCAGGCCTTCCCGGATGACGCGTAGTTTTGACCGCCTTTCCTCCTGGTGCGTTCGCCTAAGGGGGCGGTCCTGGGCTCGAGCCACCCCGGTCGTCTCCCTGAAAGCCTGGTCACCGGGCTTTGCGGAAGGCGGGGCAGTGTTCACTCAAGGCGGCGACGCGGGCCCGCGGCTGGTAACTGGCGGGGTCGACGGATAGCGAGCTGGCCCGGGTTCAGCGGACTTCCGTGCTGTCGACAACGATGTTGCTGAGATAGCTGTGGGTAGCGTAGTCGAACGTGCCACCACAGGTGATCAGGTGCAGCTCGGCATCGGGTACCGGGCCGTAGACGGCGACCGTGGGGAAGTGCGCCTTCGAGTACTGATGCACCGCAGTGACCCGGAAGACGGCAAGGCTGCCGTTCGCCCGCCGCACGTAGATCCGGTTGCCCGGGTGCAGGTCGCGCAGCCGGTAGAAGACCCCCGGGCCGCGGCGGGAATCGATGTGCCCGGCGATGATCGAGGAACCGATCTCACCCGGCCGCGGGCTTGGGGTGTACCAGCCGGCCACTGAGGGGCTGCTTGGCACCTGCAGCGTGCCCTGCCGGGTGAGGCCCAGCCGGATCAGATTGGTGCGCACCTCGATGGCCGGGATCTGCAGCGCGACCGGCAGCGGCACGGTGATGGTGGCGGCCTTCGGCAGCGGGGCCGGCGTGCCCAGCGGCGTCAGGCCGCCCGGCGCGGCGCTGGCCGTCCCAGGCGGGTGTCCGGGACGGCCAGCCAGCACCAGCAGCAGCCCGACCACCGCGATGGCTATCGTGAGCACGCCGCCAAGCAGCACGGCGGCCGTGAGCGGCCGCCGTGCTACCTGGCGCCAGGGCGGGCTGTGTCGCGCGTGCCTGCCTGGTTCAGCGTTGACGGCCGGCGCGGGCGCCCGCATTAGCGCGCGTGCCGCGCCATTGCCCTGTTTCGGCGCAGCCGGATCGCCGCGACGGCCACCGCCAGCAGCCCGCCGGCCAGCCCGGCCAGCCAGGGTAGCGGCAAGGGTGCGGAGCCCGGGGCCGTGCCGCCGAAGCCGGTGGCGGCGCCGCCCTCGGGCATCATGGAACTACCCGCGGCGTCCAGCAGGGCAGTGACTTTCAGGCCGCGGGAGGAGTCCAGCACCACCAGGGTGTGAATCGAGCCTGCATTCAGCTTGACGTTCCCGGACCAGGTCTCGTTGCCGCCTACGACGTGCACCATCCAGTGTCCCGGCTTGTCCGTTCCGTAGGGGGTAACGCTGGCGAAAGCTAGGTTGCTGGCCAGCGTGGCGCTGCCCGCCCGCACCGTGACGCGGTTCTCTTTGAGCGACGCCTGGATGACCCGGACCATCGACTTGCCCCGGGGGGTGGTCAGCTGGTCGTTCAGCGCCTGGAGCCGCAGGCCCTCCGCCGGGCCCATCACGGCCACGGTGTAGGACTGCCCGGCCTGCACCATGAAGTTGGCGGCCAGCACCGGCGGCGTGCTGGCCGGCGCGCCAGCTGGCCGTATGCCGGCCGTGTAGTGCCCGGCCGGCATCTTCATGTACATCGACACGTCGCCGTAGGGAACATGCCTGAGCACGCTCATCGCCTTGGGATCACCGAAGGAGTACAGGTAGATGTCCACCGGGGAGCTGTTGGGCGACAGGTGGGCACACCGCATCCATCCCATCCCGGACGACGTCGAGGACGCAGGCGCGGCCGTGGCGGTCCCGGCGAGCATGCCTAGCGACAGCATGGCCGCGCCCAGCAGCATCACCAGCCGGGCACTGCGCCGGCCGGCACCTTTGCCGCCAGGGCCGTGACGGCCCAGCCGCCACCGGCGCGGCGCGTTCAGCCGCAGTTTCATTATGATCTCCTCATTTCAGTTAGGAGCGCCGAGCAGTCCCAGCGGGCTCGGCGCGGTGAATTCGACATGGAGCACGGTCTGGCCGCTGGCCAGCCGCACGGTGGTGACATCCGCAGGCCGGAAGGGGCCCTGCTGGGCGAGCAGGAACCTCTTCACGGAGTCGAGCGTCGCCGCGGCGCGCCCGCGGCCGGCCGGGACCGTCGATATGTCGGCCTCGCACAGCGGTACGTCAGGGCTCGCGCCAGCCATGGGCACGCCGAAGCCGGTGATGTCGACGTGATACGGCGTGGCCAGCACCCCGATCGCGGTGAGCAGCCGGGCATCAACCTGCCCGGCGGCCAGTGCGCGGTGGCCGGCCGGAGATACGCGCAGGTCCGGGTTACGCAGCAGCGCGGTACCGACCGCGCGCCGGGCGGCGGCATCCGCCTGCAACCTGCGCAGGTAAGCGGCGGCTCCATCCGCAGCCACGACCCGGACCGCCACCTGAGCGCTCCCCGACCCGAACGTGGCCAGTGCCACGGGGGCGTACATGCTGGTCAGGCGGCTGCCGAATTCCTCCCGGATGGCTGCCGTGGACACGATCACGTCGCTGCCGAGCGGCCCGGCATTCCCGGCCCCGAGCAGGAGCAGGCGGCCTGCCGGAATCCCCTTGCTCTGCAGCACCGCGCACATCTGCGGGTCGCAGGCGACGATCGCGGCCGGGTCGACCTGCCGGGCCATCCACGCCGCGGCCGCGGTCCTGGCCGCGGCCGCGGCCGCGATCGCGCCGCCGCCGCCGGGGGGTTGCCCGCCGTTTCCGGCCCCGGTACCCGCTCGTCCCGTACCCGCCGGCTGAGCGCTGCCCGCCGCCCCCTTCCCAGCTATCGTGCCGCGGGCCAGCATGACGGTGACGGCTCCCCCGCAGAACAGCACGGCGGCCAGGATGAGCGCGCTGAGCACCCGCCAGCGCGTGGTGGCCGGCCAAAATCGCTGCCGGGCCCGCAACCGGATGGTGGTGGCCAGCACCGTGCCCCATCCCGGTGCCGGGTTGGCCGCGGGCCGTGCCTGGGTTATCGCGGGCGGTGGCGCCGAACCCCGGGGCTCAGGCGGCCGGGTCTCCCGCGGCCCTTCAGCGGGCGAGCCCGGGCCGGGGCCAGTCCCGTACTGGTCCGCCGCGGCGCCCTGCTGGTCGTTCTGG
>JAJKHX010000545.1 GCA_021154785.1 Nocardiopsis sp. | reverse complement strand
GGGGACGGGAAGCGGGTCGATGCCTGTTACGAGATCTACCGGGCGACCAGGGAGGCGGACGACCCGGAAGCGCCGATGATGCCGCCGGGGGTTTTCCGGGGCTGGCTGCAGGTCGGCTTCATGGGCGACCCGCGGGAGACCTGGCTGCTGGAGGACGCGGCCGGGATCGCCGGCTGGTACCTGCTCGAGCTGCCGGCCCGGGACAACGGGCACCTCGGCTACCTCGACCTGTCGGTGCGACCGCAGCGGCAGCGGCACGGGATCGGCACCGCCCTGCTGCGGCACGCCGCCGGGCGGGTGGTGGCCGGCGGGCGCGAGCTGCTAGCCGGGTTCGCCTGGACGGGTTCGCCGGGCGAAGCCTTCGCCCGGGCATCCGGGGCGGCCTGGGGAATGAACGAGATCCGGCGGGCAATGGACACCGATGCCCTCCCGCCGGAACGGCTGGCCGGGCTGCGAGACGCGGCGCGGGCGGCTTCGGCCGGGTACTCGCTGATCAGCTGGGCCGGCGCGACACCGGAGGAGCACCTGGATCAGGTCGCGGAGCTCAACCGCGCGGGCGACGACGCCCCGCACGACCCGAGCCACCAGGAACTGGCGTGGGACGCGGCGCGGGTCCGGGCGACCGACGAGCGGGCGGGGGTGTACGGCATGGTGCCGTACACCGTGATGGCGTGCCACGACGCCACCGGCGAGCCGGCCGGCCTGACCCTGGTCGAGGTCGGGCCGGAGCTGCCGGAATGGGGCTTCCAGGCGCTGACGGCGGTGGCCCGGGGGCACCGCGGGCACCGGCTAGGGCTACGGCTCAAAGTGGCCATGCTGGACCTGCTGGCCCGCGCGGAGCCGCGGGTCAGGCACATCCTGACCGGCAACGCCGAGACCAACGGGCACATGATCGGGATCAACGAGACGCTCGGCTACCACGTGATCGGCAAGCCGGAGCGGTCCTGGGAGCTGCGGGCCGCGCAGGTCCAGTCTCAGGCTCAGCCGGGTCAGTCGTAGAAGCCCAGGCGGCGGAGCTGCCGGGGGTTGCGCTGCCAGTCCTTGGCGATCTTCACGTGCAGGTAGGTAGACCTTGGTGCCGAGGAGCGCCTCGATCTGATGGCGGGCCCGGGTCCCCACCTCCTTCAGCCGCACTCCCCCGGCGCCGATGACGATGGCCTTCTGAGTCGGCCGCTCGACGTAGAGCTCGGCGTGCACATCGGTGAGGTCGTCACGGCCGGGCCGCGGCCCCATCTCCTCGACCACCACCGCGATCGAGTGCGGCAGCTCGTCCCGCACCCCGTCCAGGGCCGCCTCCCTGATCAGCTCGGCCACCATGATCTGCTCCGGCTCGTCGGTCAGCTCGCCGTCCGGGTACAGGGCTACGCCCGCGGGCAGGTGCGAGACCAGGACGTCCGCGAGCACGTCGAGCTGGTACCCGGTCACCGCGGAGACCGGCACCACGTCGGCCCAGTCGCCTAGGCCGCTCACCGCCAGCAGCTGCTCGGCGACCCGCTCGGGCGGCACCTGGTCGCACTTGGTCACGACCACCACGACCGGGGTCTTCTTCACGTTCTCCAGCTCGCGGGCGAAAAACCGGTCGCCGGGCCCCACCGGGTCCGTGGCCGGGACGCAGAAGCCGATCACGTCGACTTCGGCGAGGGTATTCCTGACCAGGCTGTCCAGCCGCTCGCCGAGCAGCGTGCGCGGCTTGTGCAGGCCGGGCGTGTCGACCAGGATCAGCTGGGCGTCCGGACGGTGGACGATGCCGCGGATCACCCGCCGGGTGGTCTGCGGCCGGTCGCTGGTGATCGCCACCTTGGCGCCGACGAGCGCGTTGGTCAGCGTCGACTTGCCCACGTTGGGACGGCCTGCGAGGCAGGCAAACCCGGATCGGAACGCGGGGGCCGGCGGGGAATGGTTCACCTGCTTATTCTCGCGCATGACAGGAGGGCGGAGAGCCTGACTCGTTCGGTACCGGGAAAAGGCGCGGGCGGTCAGCGGCGCTACGGTCGTCCCTATGCCTCGATTCCGGCCCACCGCCCGCCTGCTCGTGCTCGATCCGGCCGGGCGGGTCCTGCTGTTCAGCGCGGCGGATCCGCGGGGAACGGCGTGGTTCACGCCGGGCGGCGGAGTGCACCGCGGGGAGAGCCTGGAAGCCGCCGCGGTCAGGGAACTGGCCGAGGAGACGGGGCACGTCCGGGCCGAGGCCGACATCGGCCCGGTAGTGGCGACGTCCGCCGGGCTGTGGACGACCGCGGGCGGGCGGATCTTCTTCGGCGCCGATGCCTACTTCCTGGTCCGGGTGGCCGAGCCGCGGGTGGACACGGACGGGCAGGAAGCGTTCGAGCGTTCGGTCATCACCGGGCACCGCTGGTGGACGACCGGCGAGCTGCGGGCGACCGGCGACAAGATCGTGCCCGCGGGGCTCAGCGACCTGGTGGACAGCCTGCTCAGCGGCGGCGTACCCGCGGCGCCGGTGCGGCTGGCGTGGCGGTCGCAGGCGTAGCCGTCAGGGCGCAGCGGTCAGGGCCGCAGCGCCTGGCGGATGGTGCCGTCCGGGGCGGCATGGAACACCACCGCGTCCGGGCCGAGGTCGCGGACCACGGCCAGGTCGCCCGGGTCCAGCTCGGCCTCGCTGACCAGCGCGGCCGCCTCGAGCTTCTCCGCGCCGCTGGACACTGCCATGGCGACGGCGAGGCGCAGCGCGGACAGTCGCAGCGACGGGAGGGCCACCGCCGCGGCGGTGTAGGTGCGGCCGGTCTCGTCGCGGACCGCCGCGCCCTCGGATGCCGCCACCCGGGCCCGGGTGGACCGGGCCAGGGTGATGATCTTGAGGTCTTCCTGGCCGGGAGTCACTTCGCTCACCTGGACGAGTCTACGGGTCGTCGTCTCCCGCGCGTTCTACCAGTACCGTGCCGATCTTGTTGCGCCGGCCCGCCAGGTTCTCCGCGGTGAGCCGCAGGCCGTGCACGGTGCCGGTCGAGCCCGCGATCGGGACCCGGCCGAGGACGCGGGCCAGCAGGCCGGCCACCGTCTCCACGTCCTCGTCCTCCAGGCTCACGCCGAACAGCTCGCCGAGCTCGGTCACCGAAAGCCGGGCGGTGACCCGGGCGGAGTCGTCGGAGAGCCACTCCACGGGAGGCTGCTCGTTCTCGTCGTACTCGTCGGCGATCTCGCCGACGATCTCTTCCAGGATGTCCTCGATGGTGACCAGGCCGGCCGTCCCGCCGTACTCGTCGATCACGACGGCCACGTGGCTGCGCTGGGCCTGCATCTGGCGGAGCAGTTCGTCCACCGGCTTGCTGTCCGGCACGTAGCTGGCCGGGCGCATCACCGTGGCGATCTTCTCGGTGGCGTCGGCGCCGGGGTGTTCGTGCGACCAGGCCACGATGTCCTTGAGATAGGCGACGCCGACCACGTCGTCCTCGTTCTCGCCGACCACCGGGATCCGGGAGAAGCCGCTGCGCAGCGCGAGCGACAGTGCCTGCTCGACGGTCTTGTCGGCCTCGATGAATACCATCTCGGTGCGCGGGACCATGACTTCCCTGACGATGGTGTCGCCGAGCTCGAAGACCGAGCGGACCATGTCCCGCTCACCCGGCTCGATGTCCGTGCGGCGCTCCAGGTAGTCCACCAGGCCGCGCAGCTCGGCCCGGTCCGCCTGGCCCTCCTCGCTTTCCGGCGGCCGGGTCCGGCGGGCCGGGGGCAGGGCGTTGCCGCACGCGACGAGGACCCCGGCCAGCGGGCCCAGCGCCCGGGTCGGCGGGTACAGGAACGCGGCCGCGCGCTGCGCGGTGCGCTCGGTCCGCGGGCCGATACGGCCGGTCTGCGGGCGGACGCCGGTCAGCAGGTAGCGCAGCCCGAGCACCACGGCCAGCGCGGACAGGACCGCCCGCCAGTCGTCGCTGAGCCAGCTGACGAAGGCGGCCGTGACCAGCACCGCGGCGGCGACCTCGCAGATGACCTTGAGCAGGAGCAGGACGCTCAGGTAGCGGGGCAGGTCGGCGGCCACGACGCTGAGCCGGGCCTGTTTGTCCCCGGCGGCGCGGTCGGCCACACCGGTGGCGGACACCAGCGTCAGCGCCGCCTCCGCGTTCGCGCACCAGCCAGCCAGGAGGGCGAGTACGGCCGCAGCGACCAGCAGCCACGCTGGAGCGGTCATAAGCCGGGTTGCCCCTTCGTCTCCTGCCAGGCCTTCAGCAGCTGGTCCTGGGTGCCGAACATGGCGGCGTGCTCCTCGGGCTCGGCATGGTCGTAGCCGAGCAGGTGCAAGATGCCATGCACGCAGAGCAGCTCGAGCTCGTCCTGGGTGGAGTGGCCCGCCTTCTCCGCCTGCCCGGCCGCGACCTGCGGGCACAGCACCACGTCGCCGAGCAGGCCCGGCTCGGGTCCGGAGTCGGGGCGGCTGCCGTCCATGTGCGGCGGGCGGAGCTCGTCCATGGGGAACGCGAGCACATCGGTCGGCCCGGGCTCGCCCATCCAGCGCTCGTGCAGATCGGTCATCGCCCGCTCGTCCACGAGCAGGACGGAGAGCTCGGCGAGCGGGTGGATCCGCATCTGGTCCAGCGCGAACCGGGCGACCGCGGCCAGGGCCACCTCGTCGACCTCGATGCCCGCCTCGTTGGCGATATCGATGCTCATCAGGGGCTCCCTAGCTGCCCTTCCGCCTGACCGGCCGGGAACCCCGGTCCAGCTGGGCCTGCCGCCCCTGCGCGTCGTACCGCTCGTACGCGTCGACGATCTTGCCGACCAGCCGGTGCCGGACGACATCGTGACTGGTCAGCCGGGCGAAGTGGATGTCCTCGACGCCGTCGAGGATGTCCTGCACCACGCGCAGTCCGCTGACCTGGCCGGACGGCAGGTCGACCTGGGTGACGTCGCCGGTCACCACCACCCGCGAGCCGAAGCCCAGGCGGGTGAGGAACATCTTCATCTGCTCGGCCGAGGTGTTCTGCGCCTCGTCCAGGATGATGAAGGAGTCGTTCAGGGTGTTGTGGGTGAGCAGGAAGTCCTCGGTGGTGTACAGGGAGTCGGCCGCCGCCACCGAGATGCAGACGGCTTCCGCGGTCCCGGCCGGCTCGATGCTCTCGATGAAGCGCATCGGGCGCCCGCCGCCGCCTGCGGCGTTATAGGTGTCCCGCTTGCGGGTGAGACGGAACGGCTCGACGCCTTCGGGGAGCCGGATATCGACGATGTACGCATCGTGGCGGTTGTAGACCGGGTTTCCTTTCGCGAATCCCGGAGTACGTCCGGCGGCCAGGCGAACGCTCGTGTACGCAACCCCGCCCAGCGACCGGACTAGGAAGATCACATCGTCGCGCAGCCGCGGCGAGGTGGTGGAGTACTGGACGCGGCAGGTCCTGTTCCGCTGGGTGACCGGGCCGCCGTCGGTGTCGAGCAGGCCCTGCAGGACGGCTAGGCGGACCTTATGCGAGTTGTAAAGGTAGAGGTCAGGAACGAACTTAGTGGTGGAACGGCTGCCATACAGGCCGAGCCGACGCGATGCCCCGGTTACCGGGTTCTCGACGAGCGCAGTGGTTGACCACGGCGATGTCAGCTGGCTCAGCATGTAATTGACGCCTTGCCTGGGGCGGACTTCGATCCCCGGCAGTAGTCGCTTCAACTCGTAGGCCAGCTCGGGGTCGCCGGTGGCGAAGCTCGGAGTGGTGCTCCCGGTCAAGCAGCCGTCACCGAGCAGCAGCCCCAGCGCGTACGGATCCATCGGGACTTCCTGGTACGGGAAGCGCACGGGCGCGCTGTGCAGAGGAAGCTCGTACCGGTGGTAATGATTGGCACGCAGGTTGCCGATCATTTCGCGGGTGGTCAAGACCCGGAGAGGCTTGCCGCGACGTCGATCGTCCCGGGTGGCTACGGCCCACAGGTGGTCGGCTGAGGCCAGCGTCGAGGCGCCGTCCTGGGTGGTGACCCGGAAGATGTCCTTCTCGCCCTGCGGGTAGACGCCAAGCACGGGCGTGGGCTTGCCGTCGGACCCGATGACCAGATCGCCTACGGCCAGCGACCCGATCGGCCGGAAGCCGTCCGGGGTCAGCACGGGTGTGGCAACGGGTTGCGAGCGGCCCCGCATGTACGCCAGGGGGGCGATCTCGATGGTGCCCGCGGCCATCAGGCGGGGGATCGAGTCGGGGTCGAGCATGTCGTGCAGGGCGTCGTAGAGGGGGCGCAGGTACGGGTCGATCTTCTCGTACAGGGTGCCGGGCAGGAACCCGAGCCGCTCCCCCGCCTCCACCGCCGGCCGGGTCAAGATGATCCGGTTGACCTGCTTGGCCTGCAGCGCCTTGACCGCCTTGGCCATGGCCAGGTAGGTCTTGCCGGTGCCGGCCGGGCCGATGGCGAACACGATCGTGTGCTGGTCGATGGCGTCCGCGTACCGCTTCTGGTTCAGCGTCTTGGGCCGGATCGTCCGGCCGCGGGCGGACAGGATGCCGACCGTGAGCACGTCGGCCGGGCGCACGCCGCGCTCGGCGCGCAGCATGGCCGCGGCCCGCTCGACCGCGTCGGCGGTCAGGTCGGTGCCCTTGCTCAGGAGCTCGACCAGTTCGTCGAAGAAC
This sequence comes from Nocardiopsis sp., assembly GCA_021154785.1. Lineage (GTDB taxonomy): Bacteria > Actinomycetota > Actinomycetes > Streptosporangiales > Streptosporangiaceae > Palsa-504. The sequence continues at coordinate 1,612 of JAJKHX010000545.1, read as the reverse complement.
GCGGTGATCAGCGCGGTCTCCGCCGTGGTGCCGGTCGCGGTGATCTCGTTGCCGCGGACGTGGATATCGGCGTCGAACTCGCGCTCGATCACGTGCAGCAGCTCATCCCCGGAGCCGAGCAGGCTGACCATGGAATGGTCAGCGGGGATGACGATCTTCACCTGAGATCGCGGTTCGGTCTTGGCTTCGCGTTGCCTGTCGCCGTTAGAGGTGCCCCCGGCGTTCAGGTCGTCGTTTCTGGTATCTGTCAATTCGATCTTCTCGAAGACCCGGGGGACCGCCCCCCGAGCGTGCTGAGAACCATGTTATCCGGGATGCGAGACGCCCGTGGTTGGTCGGCGCGGGTGACTCCAGGAGGCAGTGCCATCCGGGCGGGCAGTGCCATCCGGGCGGGCAGCGTCATCCGGGCGGCCAGGTCAGTGAACGGCCGCCGAGGACGTGCCCGTGGACGTGCGGGACGGCCTGCCCCGCGTCGGCGCCGGTGTTGAACACGACTCGGTAGCCGGTCTCCCCCACGCCCTCGACCGCGGCGACGCGGTACGCCCCGGTGATCACCTCGCCGAGCAGCGAGGTGTCCGCGGCGGCCAGGGCAGCCACGTCGGGATAGTGATCCTTCGGGATGACGAGCACGTGCGTCGGGGCCTGCGGGTCGATGTCGCGGAAAGCAAGGATCCGGTCGGTTTCCAGCACGGTGGTCGCGGGGATATCGCCGGCCACGATGGCACAGAACAAGCATTCAGCCACGGGAAGATCCTAAGGCTCACGGCGCGCTTACGGACGATCATCCAGCCTGGCCGCGTGCGCCGCGCCTGCCCCGGCAATGCGCGCCACGGCACAATTCAGGCAATACCGGTAGTACCGCGAGGTAACTATGTCGCGATCCGTTGTTATGGTGCCGATCCCTGCAAGGGCTGTCGTATCCTCGCGCTCAATGGATATTCTTGACTTCCGGCAATCCTCCGGCCTCCCCAGGCGGCATATCCGAGAGTCGTCTCCTGGTCTGGCCGGCACCCCCACCCGGGCGTGTGGCTGGTCGTTAGAAGCCAGCTGGCCAGGTGGTTTGCCAGTGATGGCCAGACGACGGACGGGCAGATGGGTGGGAGATCTGGGGATGAAGGACCGGCGGGCATGGTCCTGTGTGACACCCATCACGACGCGGAAGCAGCCGGATGGAGGGTGAACCTGGAGACGGGGTACCGCGTCCTACCCATGTGACCGAAACCCTGCTCGCCAATGGCGGCGTCGTGTCAGATGCCTTCCTGGCATCCTCAGCGGCGCGCGTGGGGTGGAGCGCGGACCGGGCGGTCACCGAGCTGTACACCGTGCACTACCGGGCGCTGGTGCGGCTGGCGGCGCTGCTGGTGCGGGACACCCCCACCGCCGAGGAAGTCGTGCAGGACGCCTTCGTGGCCATGCACGGCGGCTGGCAGCGCCTGCGGGACGCGGAGAAGGCGCTGGCGTACCTGCGGCAGGCAGTGGTGAACCGGTCCCGGTCGGTGCTGCGGCACCGCACCGTGGTCGACAAGAACCTGCAAAAAGCCCCGCCCGACATGCCCAGCGCCGAGCACGGCGCCCTGGCCCTGCTCGAACGCGACGCCGTCGTCGCCGCCCT
>JAJKHX010000544.1 GCA_021154785.1 Nocardiopsis sp. | reverse complement strand
GATGTGACTCTATGCGCAATGCCAGGACGAAGACTTTTCATGATGGCCGCTGCCCAGTGACAGGCTAGAGCCGGATCGTCGCCTCAATGGCCAGGCGGCGAGACGGGTTCGCGTTTTCCCATTTGGGACCCCGCCATTTCCCGCGGGGCTGGATCCGCAGTCGCGGACGGCGGCTCTCTCTGGCCTGTTACGACAGAGAACCCTGAGAGCCCCGTGCCCCTTGATGCGCTATCCCGGGAAATAGCGGGGTGGAGATCCAGCGGGTCGCCCGGGCCATGGGCCAGACCGGGATACTGGGACGGGACGACACCACGGAAGCCGGGCAGCGGGCCCTGGTCTCGTTGATGACCATCCCCGGTTCCTGAACCACGCGGAAGGTGACGGCATGGAGCGGCCGCGTCTGCACGTCTCGTCGGTGGTGCTCGGAGCCGCGGACCCGCGGGAACTGGCGGCCTTCTACCACCGGCTGCTCGGCTGGGCCGTAGCCGAGGAGTACCCGGCCAGGCCCGGCTACCCGGCCGAGGACGGATGGGCCATCCTGCGGCCGCCGCCGGGCGAGCCCGGGCTCGGCGGGCTGGCCGTCCAGTGGGAACCGGGTTACCTGCCGCCATCGTGGCCCTCAGCGCCCGGTGAGCCGCAGATGATGATGCACCTGGACATCGCCGTCGACGATCTCGAAGCGGGGGTTACCTGGGCGCTGCAGGCCGGCGCCACCCTGGCTGACTACCAGCCGCAAGAACACGTCCGGGTCCTGCTCGACCCGGCTGGCCACCCGTTCTGCCTCTTCCGGTCTTCTCCCGCCTGAGCCGGCGCGAGCGCAGCAATCAAGGTGTATCAAGACCGCCCCTCCTCGCTCTGAGTAAGCGGGAGGGGCGATGAGCGAGCTGGTCATCGATGGGGCGGTAGCAACGCTGCGGCCCGGGGGATCTGGGGGGCCGGGAGCGTCCGCGGGGGCGGACGCGTCCGGAAGGCCGGAAACGGGCTGGCCGGGCACGTCCGCGGGGGCGGGCGAGGCCCGGCCGGCGGGGTGGTGGCAGGCCTGGCGGGCTCGGTTCGGGCTGGCCGAGGTGTGCGGCACCCTCACCGCCCTGGCCGGTTTCACGGTCGGGTACTTGCAGGCCGGATCACTGCTGGCCGCCGCCGGGCTGGCGACCATCTGCGAGGCCATCGGCTTCTACGGCTGCATCGGGGCGAAGACGGCGGCGGCGGCCCGCCGGGCCACCACGCACCTGGGCGGATGGCGCAGGCTGGCCACCGGGGCGTGGCACGCGGTGCGGGAGCAGCTGGCGTCGTGCGCGGTCGCCGAAATCGCCGACGGCTTCCTGATCAGGCCCGGCTGCATGGCCGGGGCCGCGTGGCTACTGCGTCCGCTGCCGGGTGGGATATGGCTCGGGTTCCTGGCCGGGAAGGCCGCCGCCGACGTGGCCTGGTACACCCTCGAGGCGTCCGTGCGCCGCGCTCCGGCCGTCAGGATCTCGCGGTCTTAGCGGGTCACCACGGCTGGCTGCTGCTGGTGAAGTGGGTCAGCCCGTCGAGGTCCTCGGCCTGGTAGACGTGCCGCGGCGGGGTGGCGAAGGTGGCGTACGGCCGGACCCGGATCACCACCCGGCCCTCGTCGCGGGCCATCCGCTCGATCTCGGGAAGCTTGGCCGACGACACATCCTGCCCGGCCATCAGGTCGACGACCCGGCGCAGCACGTCCACCGCCTGGCCGAAATCCTCCTCGAGCGTAGCCTCCCCGTAGACCTGCAGGTAGGTCAGCGGCCACCGCTCGTCCAGGATGCACAGGCTGACCTTGGGATTGCGCTTCACCGCCTGCGCCTTGCCGCGGGCCGCCATGGTCGAGATCAGCAGGTCATCGCCGTCCATGACGTAGTAGACGACGGTCATGGCCGGCCCGTCGTTCTTCCGGCCGTACCCGAAGACGCAGGTCCGGTGCTTCCGCACGAACTCCCGGCGCTCATTCCTGTCCATGCCTGCCCCTTAAGGTCATCCGGTGCCGATGCCACTAAAGTAAACGACCATGCGACTGGGCCTGGTTCACGTCAACATGGGGCCGCTGAGCCGGCCGGACGCCGTGACGCAGGCGGCGCGGGCGGCCGAGGCGGCGGGCTTCGACTCGGTCTGGGCCGGGGAGCACCTGGTGCTGCCCGACCCGCAGGCGCCGCCGTCGCCGATGGCGCCGCAGGACCCGGCGCTCGACTCGCTGCTGGCGCTGACCTGGGCCGCGGCCCACACGACGACAATCCGGCTGGCCACCGGGATCGTGATCCTGCCGCAGCGCAATCCGGTGGTGCTGGCCAAGCAGGTCGCCACCCTCGACGTGCTGTCCGGCGGCCGGGTCATGCTGGGCGTGGGCGCCGGCTACCTCGAACCGGAGTTCCGGGCGGTGGGGGCTAACTTCGCCGAGCGCGGCGCGGTCACCGACGAGTACCTCGACGCGATGCGGGCGCTGTGGTACGACGAGCATCCCTCCTACCAGGGCCGGTTCGCCGCCTTCAGCGGCGTCGACGCCTACCCGCGCCCGGTCCAGCAGCCGATCCCGCTGATCGTCGGCGGGCACAGCGCCCCGGCCTACCGGCGGGCCGTCGCCCGTGGCCAGGGCTGGTACGGCTACTGGCTCACGCCCGAGCAGGCCGCCGCGTCGGTGGCCGGGCTGGCCGCGGCGGCCAGGCAGGTGTCGCGGCCCGGCGGGTCCGGCCCGCTCGAGATCAGCGTGACGCCGCGCGGCCGGTTGACGCCCGCGCTGGCTGCCGAGTTCGCCGAGGCCGGCGTGGACCGGCTCGTCCTGCTCGCGCCGCCGGCCGCGGACGGAGTCGCCCGGACGATCGAGACCGGCCTCGCCGCCATCGCCGGCCTGTAATCGCAGTGGCCAGATCGGCCACTGATTCCTCAGGGCATACTGTTACGCGAAATGCCGGAAGGGAATCTGACCTCGCCCAAGCGGACGCCGAATCGGTACCCATATCAAGGGCTCAGCGTGCCCTATCCGCCGGCTGGCTCAAATGAGACAGGTAGACGGCCATATCGCCCATTGCATTTCCCGGCGGCCGGGATGACTATCACTGTCATGGGGTGGGTATTCCTATTGATTATTGTATTCGCCGCTAGCGCCGGACGTGCGCACGATGCCGGTACCGGGGCGGTTATCACCGTCGCCATCGGCTTCCTCGTGTGGATGATATCGGTCTGGCTGACGCCGTTCCGCCGGTGCCGTACCTGCAACGGTACCGGCCGTTCTAACGGCCTGCTGTCCACCTGGGCCACCCGGCAGTGCCCGCGCTGCGGCGGCAGCGGGCGGCACCGCCGGTATTTCGTCACCACGGTTTTCGGCGACAAAATGACCTGCGGCGAGGCCCGGGCCAAAAAGGCCCGGACCCGCCGTAACCGTCCCCGGCTCTAGCAAATCTTGATCTTGTGCCGTGGCCCCGGACATCTTTGCGGCCCGGGGATAAAGCCCTCGGGCAATAAGGTGATCGATTAACGATCTTCCTTGCCGCCGAGCGGTTCCGGACGGCCCTGTCCCCATGCCATGGCCGGGGTGCGAGTGGCGCAATACCAAGCTGAACTTAGCTAAGCGGCACTGGGCCCTATCCTAGGGAGGAGGGCCAACTGGATGACTGAACGCAAACCCCGGGAGATCAGCTTCACCTCGTGGATCGACCGGCAGATCAGCGAGGCGCAGGAGCGGGGTGCCTTCGACAACCTGCCCGGCGCGGGCAAGCCCCTGCCCAAGCGGGCCATGGACACCGATGCCTGGATCCGCGACAAACTCGACCGCGAGGGGTACCGGCCGAGGAAATGCTGCCCGTCCCGCTCCGCCTTCGCAAAGAGGCCGAACGGGTCTCTGACACCTTCAGCGACTACCGCTCCGAGCGCGAGGTCCGCGAGGTCGTGCGGGATCTCAACCGGCGGATCCTCGAGTGGCGCCGGATCCCGGTGGGGCCGCCGGTGGTGCTGCGCCTCGTCGACGAAGAAGCCACGGTCAGCCGGTGGCGGGAGCTGCAGCCCCGGCCCGCCGACCCGCCCCCGCCCGCCCCGCGCCCGGCGAAGCCAGCCCGGCGCCGCTGGTGGCGCCGCCGCGGGCCTAGGTCATAGTGCCTGGCCGACGATGGCCTGCAGTTCGTCGTGGCTCAGCGGCACGGGTGCTCGCGCGCGGCCGCCACCCCGGCCCGGGCCATGATCCGTCCCGCCGTGGCGAACTCGAAGCCGGCAGCCGTCATGCGCGTAATTCTGCTACAAGGCCAACCCTCTGAGACGCGTGAGGCGTTCCGTAACGTACCGAATACGCCCCGTTTGCCTTGCCGTCGTCCCCGGCGGTTACGGTGGGCAGATGGGTACGACACGTCAAGCTGCGCCGGCCTACCGCGAACGAGCCGGCTCCTACGAGCGCGACACCGCCGCGTTCCAGCCCTACCGGGACGCGGTCGTGGGGGCGCTTCCGCTCCGTCCCGGGCAGGTGGTCCTCGATGTGGGCTGCGGGACCGGCCTGTGCTCCGGCCTGCTGCGGGAGAAGGTGGGCCCGCAGGGAAGCGTTATCGGCATCGAGGAATCACCCGAGATGGCGGCGGTGGCCCGTGAGCACATCGCCGGCGAGGGGTGGGACAACGTCACGGTGATGCAGGTCCCGGCCGAGGACGTCCAGGTCGGGCGGACCGCCGACGCCGCCTTGTTCTGCGCCGTCCATGACATCCTGCAGTCCCCGGACGCGCTGGCGAACGTCATGGCCACGCTGGGCCCGGGGTCGTGGGTTGCGGCCGGCGGGGGCAAGTGGGCCGCGCCCCTGATGGTCGCCCTGAACTCCATGGTCAGCCTGCTCCACACCCCCTACGTGCGGAGCTTCCGCGGCTTCGACCGGCCCTGGCAGCACCTGGAGCCGCTCCTGGAGGACGTCCAGATCCGTGAGCTGGCGTTCGGCAGCGGCTACGTGATGACCGGACGCACCCCGCGATAACACCCTGCTCGCATATTTACCACCCGTCCGGGTAGAAACATGTATGTAACCTGCCCGGCATCGCGGGGGTGGAGGGTGGTCGTACGGCAGCTGCCCGGGGAAGCCCCGGCTCAGCGGACATGGCTGGCGGAGCTGCCAGGCCGCGGCATCACGCGGATCTGGGAGTGCACGGGCCCGCCCGGCGCTCCGGTCCTCATGCTCATCCACGGCGTGACGTTCACCGCCGAGCTGAACTGGGGAAAGAACTTCGCTTTGCTCGGGCAGCACTTCCGCGTGGTGGCGATGGACCTGCGCGGCCACGGTGACGGGATCGCTATCCGCGGGCAGTTCCGGCTGGCAGACTGCGCCGACGACATCGCCGCGCTAGCCAAGGTCCTCGGCCTGGGACAGTTCGTCGCCGTCGGCTACTCGATGGGCGGCATGGTGGCCCAGCTGCTGTACCGGCGGCACGCCCCGCTGCTGTCGGGCCTGGTGCTGTGCGCGACCGCGCGCAACGTCCTGGGGTCGCCGGCCGAGAAGCTGACCGCGCTGGCGCTGCCCGCGGCGGCGGCCGCCATCCGGCTGAACCCGTTCCTCCAGCCGATGAGCGCCGAGTTCTTCGGGATGGCCCTGCTGGGTCCCGTCGACGACCCGGCCATGGCCCGGCAGGCCCGGGCCCAGCTGCGCCGGACCACGCTCGGCACCGCCATCTCGGCTGTCCAGGCCGTCTGCGAGTTCAGCTCGCACAGCTGGATCGGCCAGGTCAGCGTGCCCACCGCGGTGCTCGTCACGACCCGGGACCGGGTGGTGCCGGTCAGCCGCCAGCTGAGACTGGCCCGGGCCATCCCGGGCGCCGTGGTCCATGAGGTCGACGCCGACCACGCGGCCTGCGTGAACCAGCCGGAGGCGTTCAACCAGGCGCTGCTCCAGGCCTGCTGGTCGGCAGCGGCCACGCCGGCCGCCATCGTGGCCGCCGACCCGGCCAGCTGACCTGTGGCTCTGCCTGCGCATTCCTCCGCCGCCGTGGCGTCAGCCGTCCTGTTCGACCTGGACGGGGTCCTGGTCGATTCGCGCCGGATGGTCGAGCAGGCCTGGCTCCGGTGGGCGGACGAGCAGCAGCTGAAAGCCGGCGAGGTGCTGGCGGTCATCCACGGCCGGCGGGGTCAGGACTCGGTGCGGCTGCTGACGCCGCACCTCGATCCGGTCCAGCAGGTGGAGCGGGTCAGAGAATACGAGGCCGACGGCGAGGGCGACGGGCTGGCGGCGGTTCCCGGCGCCCTGGAGTGCGTCAGCCTCGCCCGGCGCGGCCGGTGGGCGGTGGTCACCTCCGGCGGGCGGGAACTCGCGGCCCGGCGGCTGGCCGCGGCCGGGCTCCCGGTGCCCGAGGTGCTCGTGACCGGCGACGACGTGAAGGAAGGAAAGCCCGACCCGGAGCCGTACCTGCGGGCGGCCGCGGAGCTGGGGGTCCCGGCGGCGCACTGCGTGGTGGTGGAGGACGCCCCGGCCGGGATACTGGCCGCCAAGCGGGCCGCAATGACCGTGCTGGCGGTGACGACGACCCACCAGGCGGCCGCGCTGACCAAGGCCGACCAGGTGTTTTCTTCCATGAACGCCGTAGCGGGGTACCTGCGGAATCAGGCGCGGTCGGACTCGCCCCGGGTGTAGGCCATCTGCCAGAACGCGATCTCGTAGCGCGTCGAGCGGTCGAACGTGTCCGCGGTCGAGGCCTGGTCGCCTGCGGTGCAGGCCGCGTCGAGCAGTTCGGTGGACGCCACCACGAGGTCGTCGTAGCCGTCGCCGGCGAACATCGCGATCCAGTCCCGGTAGACCGGGTCGTCCGGCAGCGACCGGGCCAGGTGCCGGCCGATCTCGCCGTAGCTCCACTGGCACGGCAGTAGCGCGGCCAGGGCGACGGCCAGGCCGCCGCGGCGGGTGGCGTCGAGCAGGTGGCGGGTGTAGGCGTACGTGGTCGGCAGCATCACCGCTGGCTCGGCCAGCGACCCGCCGAGCCGTTCCAGGAACGCCTCGTTGGCCGGGATCTCGGCATCGGCGATCTGGCTGAGGAACCGGGCCAGCACCGATACCGCGCCGCGGTCGCTGGTCCCGGCGGCCGTGAACGCGATGGCCCGCGCGTACTCGCGCAGGTAGGGAAGGTTCTGCTCGAAGTAGAACCGGAACGTCGCGTGCGGCAGCGTGCCCGCGCCGATCTCGGCTACCATCGGGTGCGCGACGGCGGCGGCCCACTGAGCGGCACCGCGTTCCCTGAGCCGCTGAGATTCCCCGCTCAAGCCATCAGCCCGAACATGCGCGCGTAGTTGTCGCCGAGGATGCTGTCCAGCTGGGCCTGGGGGATGGGCGCGGAGCCCACCCGTTCGGCCTGATCGTTGACGGAGAGCAGCTTGGCGCGCAGCCCGGCCGGATCGTAGAGGAACCCGGGGTAGTCGGTGCCGAAGAACAGCTTCTCCAGCGGCACGAACGACTGCTGCGCATGCACCAGGAAGCGGAACAGCTCCTCGGGGGTCACGGTCGCGATGTAGTAGCTCAGCTCGGCGAAGAAGTGGGGGTGCTTGGTCAGCATGAACAGGGCCTCGTCGACCCAGGGCAGCCCGCAGTGCGCGATCGTCAGCCGCAGCTCGCGGAAATGCCGGCCGGCCGCGTCGAGCAGCGCGGGCCGCGCGTACTCCATCCGGGCGTCGATCCGGGTCGAGCCCGCCTGGTGCACCATGACCGGGATGCCGAGCTCCTCGGCCTTGGCGAAGACCGGGAAGGCGAGCACCGGGTCGGCCGGGGACCAGTCCTGGTACATCGGGTAGAGCTTCAGGCCGGCCAGGCCGAGCTCGGTCACGGCCCGCTCCAGCTCGCGGACCGCGGCCGCCGGCCCGCGGTAGGCCGGGTTGACCGACGCGTAGCCGATAAAGGTCTCAGGATCCGACGCCACGATCGCCGCGATGTAGTCGTTGCACTTCTCCGGGGAGGGCGGGCCGGGCACGCCGGTGATCCCGTAGCTGTCGACCGTGCCGATCAGCTCGCCGTCCAGGAACTGCGGTGACACCGCCAGGATCACGATCTTGTCGAAACCCGGGTGGTCGCGGACCGACTCGGCCGGGCCTATCACGGGGAATCCGCGCCGGCTGTAGCCGCTGGCCTCCCACTCCTGCTCGGTCGGGGTGCGGTGGGCCGGCAGCTTGCCCAGGCTGCGGTAGATGCACAGCGAGCCCTCGCGGCCGTACTCGGTGGTGAACTCGGCGTCCTCGGCCAGGCTCAGGATGTGCGTGTGCGCGTCGATCAGCACGGCGGCGTCATCCCCTCAAGCCTCGCCAATCCTCCGATCCGGTCGAGGACCCGGACCAGCCCGGCGTTGGCCTCACCCAGGATGCGAGTCTCGTCCATGGTCAGCAGCTCGCGGTGACGCATCAGCACCCGGCCGTCCACGATCGTGGTGTCGACCGCGCTGCCGTTGGCCGCGAACACCAGGTGGGAGTACAGTTGCTCGGCGTTTCCCGGCACCAGCGGGGTGAACATCGGGCTGCGCGTGTCGACCAGGATCACGTCGGCCTTGCGGCCGGGCACCAGCTGGCCGGTCTGGTGCCCGAGCGCGTCGGCGCCGTTGCGGGTCGCCATCCGCACCACGTCCGGCGCCTGCAACAGCGAGGCGTCCACCCGGGCGGCGCGGTGGACGAGCGAGGCGAACTTCATCACCTCGAACATGTCGCAGTTGTTGGTGGACTCGGCCGCGTCGTGGCCCAGCCCGACGTTGATCCCGGCGGCCAGCATCTCCGGGACCCGGGCGATGCCGTTGCCGAGCTTGGCGTTGCTGGAGGGATTGTGCGCGATCTGCGTCCCGGTCTCGCTCATCATCGCCAGCTCGCCATCACAGAGCCAGACGCAATGCGCGGCGATCGTGCGCGGGCCGAGCAGCCGGCGTCGTAGGCGTCCTTGTTGTCCTGGAGCGTGTCCAGGTTGTGCTCGTCCAGCGCGACGTCGTTGGACAGCACCGCCCGGATGCCGATGTCGACGGCG
>JAJKHX010000543.1 GCA_021154785.1 Nocardiopsis sp. | reverse complement strand
GACGCTGAAGGTACTGCCCGTGACCGCGTCGTCGGGGGCGGGCGCCGGCGGCCTCACCCAATTCCGACATCTGATCCTGCCCGCCATCCCGCTCGTCTTCGTTCTCTTCGGGTATATCGCCCGGATGGCCAGGGCGGGGACCATCGAGGCGCTGAACTCGGACTACGCCCGGACGGCGACCCTCAAGGGGCTGCCCCGGGCAACCATGATCCGGCGGCACATCCTGCGCAACTCGCTGCTCCCCACGATCACGGTCATCGCCACCCAGACCGGCTACCTGATCGGCGGCCTGGTCGTGGTCGAGCAGCTCTTCAACTACCAGGGCATCGGCCAGCTGATCTACAAGGCCGCCCAGGCCAAGGACTTCGCGATGCTGGAAGCGGGGGTACTCACCATCGGAGTGGTCTACGTGCTCGCCACGCTGGTGGCGGACTTGCTGCTGATCGCGCTCAACCCGCGGCTGCGGGCCGGAGCCAGCCATGACTGACATCGCCGGGAACGCCGCGCCGCTCGAGCCGGGCGGGCCGCTCGGGACGCTGGGACCGGCCGGGGACATGGTCACGGTCGCGACGCCTGTCACCGCCGTCCCCCGGTCCGCCTGGCGGCTGCTGCTGCGCCGGCCGACCTTCATTATCGGCGCGGTCATCATCGTGTTCTGGGTGTTCTGCGCGATCTTCGGGCACGCGATCGCGCCGTACAACCCGCTCGAGCAGCAGCTGCTGTTCAACAACACCGGCCCGTCGAGCGCGCACTGGTTCGGCACCGACACCCTCGGCCGGGACGTGCTGTCCCGGGTCCTGGTCGGGGCCCGGGACATCCTGGTCGTCACCCCGCTCGCGACCATTCTCGGCACCATCCTGGGCACCGCCCTCGGCCTGGCCATGGGCTACCTGGGCGGCCCGTTCGACCTAGTCGTCGGGCGGTTCGTCGAGGCCGTGCTGGCGCTGCCCGCGGTCATCATCGCGTTCCTGTTCATCGTGGCCCTCGGCCCCTCCACGACGACGCTGATCGTGGTCATCGGCCTGATCTTCACGCCGCTGATCGCGCGCACGGTCCGGGCGGCCGTGCTGACCGAGCGGAACCTGGACTACCTGTCGTCGGCCCGGCTGCTGGGCGAGAGACCGCTCCGCATCATGTTCCGCGAGATCCTGCCAAACGTCATGCCCGCCATCTTGGTCGAGTTCACCGTCCGGCTCGGCTACGCGGTGTTCGCCGTGGCCACGCTGTCCTTCCTCGGTTTCGGCGTGCAGCCGCCCACGCCCGACTGGGGCTCGGACATCGCGGCCGACTACAGCGGCCTGCTGGCGGGCTACTGGTGGCAGGTGCTGTTCCCGGCGCTCGCCATCGCCTCGCTGGTGACCGCGGTCAACCTGATCACCGACTCGATCGAGCAGGTGCTGAATTCATGACGACTGACTCAGGGCCGGCCCTGGTTGTCTCGAACATGGACGTGTCGTACAAGGTGCGCGGGCAGGACCGCCGCGCGCTGAAGAACGTGTCGTTCACCGTCGCCCGCGGCGAGTCGTACGGGCTGGTGGGCGAGTCGGGATCCGGCAAGTCGACGGTGGCGCTCGCGCTGGTCAGGTACCTGCCCCGCAACGGCCGGGTGAGCGCCGGGACGGTCAGCATCAACGGCCAGGATCCGCTCGGCATGGGCAAGGCGGAGCTGCGCGAGCTGCGGGCCAAGACCATCTCGATGGTCTACCAGGAGCCCGGGCGAGCGCTGAACCCGTCGCTGCGGGTGGGCGAGCAGATCGCCGAGGTCTTCGAGATCGCCGGGGAGAAGTCCGACGAGGCCACCGCCTCGGCCGAGAACATGCTGCGCAAGGTCCAGATATCGGACCCCGGCCGGGTCATGCGGCGATACCCATACGAGCTGTCCGGCGGGATGGCCCAGCGGGTGGTGATCGCGATGGCGCTGGCCGTCTCACCGTCGCTGCTGATCCTGGACGAGCCGACCACGGCGCTGGACGCCACCGTGGAGGCCGAGGTGCTCGACCTGGTGGCGGCGCTGCGCCAGGAATTCGACACCTCGGTGCTGTTCATCAGCCACAACCTGGCGGTGATCGCCAAGATGTGCGACCGGGTCGGCGTGCTGTATGCGGGCGAGTTGGTCGAGGAGGGCCCCGCCCGCCAGGTCTTCGACGACCCGCGGCACCCGTACACGGTGGGGCTGCTGCGCTGCATCCCGCGGCGCGGCCAGCGCAAGGACCGCGACCGGCTGGACACCATCCCCGGCTTCCTGCCCGGTCCCGGCCACAACCTGGCGGGCTGCGTGTTCGCGCCGCGCTGCGCGCTCGCCCGGGACCGCTGCCGGACCGAGCCGCCGCCGTTCTTCGACGTCGGTGACCTGCGGACCGCGCGCTGCTTCTTCCACGAGCAGGCGCCGGATCTGCCGCGGGCCACCCCGGCCTCGGCGGCGGCGCTCGCCACCGACGGGATCGGCGGCCCGCTGGTGAAGATCGAGAAGCTGTCCAAGACCTTCCCGGGCGGCGTCCAGGCGCTGGCCGGGGTGGACCTGACGGTGCACCGGGGCGAGACGCTCGGCCTGGTCGGCGAGTCCGGCAGCGGCAAGACCACGCTGGCCCGGACGCTGCTCGGGCTGACGTCGGCCGACCAGGGCTCGGTCCTGACCCTGGACGGCAAGCAGCTCAGCGCGGACGCCCGGCGGCGGCCCCGGGACGTGCTGCGCGCGCTGCAGATCGTGTTCCAGAACCCCGACTCGGCGCTGAACCGGCGGCACACCGTGCGCAGCCTGATCAGCCGCCCGCTGAGCCGGCTGGCCGGGCTGTCCGGGACGGGACTGCGGGACCGGCTGGCCGAGCTGATCTCCTCGGTCCGGCTGGAGGAGCGCCACCTGGCGCTGCGGCCGGGCCAGCTGTCCGGCGGCCTCAAGCAGCGGGTGGCGATCGCGCGCGCTTTCGGCGCCCGGCCGGACGTGGTGGTCTGCGACGAGCCCACTTCGGCGCTCGACGTATCGGTACAGGCGGCCATCCTCAACCTGCTGGCCGACCTGCAGCAGCAGGAGCACGCCACCTACCTGTTCATCTCGCACGACCTCGGCCTGGTGCGGTACCTGTCGGACCGGATCGTCGTGCTCTACCTCGGGCGGGTGATGGAGGTCGGGCCGGCCGAGGTCGTCTTCACCGGGCCGCACCACCCGTACACGGAGGCCCTGTTCTCGGCGGTACCGTCCCTGGACGGCCAGCGCCCCGACCGGATCAAGCTGGAGGGCGAGATCCCCTCCGCGGCTAATCCGCCCAGTGGCTGCGTTTTCCACACCCGCTGTCCCCGCAAGCTGTCCACCGGGGTCTGCGAATCGACCGAACCCCCCCTGCTCGAAGGCGAGCCGGGTCACCTGATCCGATGCCACATCCCGCTCACCGAACTGCGAACCATCCAGCTGAGTGAATCCGTCCCATCACAGGGGAGCTCCCATTGACCGGAAACATCGACCACAAGCGCCTCGGACGACTGCGCGAGGACCAGGGCGAGATCGCCAACCACATCATCGACGAGTTCGCCGCCGGGCGGCTGTCGCGGCGTGACTTCATCCGCCGTGCCACCGTCGTCGGCATCTCGGTGCCGGCGCTCGGCTCGATCCTCGCGGCCTGCGGCAGCAGCTCGACCAGCTCGGGCACGTCGGGTTCGACGGCCACGGCCACCGGGGCGCCGGGGGCGGTGATCAAGGCCGGCATCGTCACCCCGACCGCCGCCATCAACCCGGTCACCGTGGCCGACCAGGGCGGCCTGGACATGCTCGCGCAGACCGGCGAGTACCTGTGCCTGTCCAGCCAGACGCTGCAGCTGCAGCCGGTGCTGGCCACCAGCTGGACGCCGAACGGCAACTCCGACATCTGGACGTTCAAGATCCGCCAGGGCGTCAAGTTCCACAACGGCCAGGCGCTCACAGCCGACGACGTCGTCTATACCTACCAGCTGCACACCAACCCCAAGGGCAACGCGAACGCGCTGTCCGCCTTCGGCGGCGTGCTCGCCCCCGCGGGCGTGAAGAAGGTCGACGACTTCACGGTGGCGTTCCACCTCAGCGCCCCGAACGGGAACTTCCCGTACCTGACGTCATCCGACAACTACAACATGATCATCCTGCCGAAGGGCTACGACCCGACCAAGTGGGAGAGCACCTTCGTCGGCACCGGGCCGTTCAAGCTCGGCTCGTACACGCCGAAGTCCGGGGCTACGTTCACCCGCAACGCGAGCTACTGGGGCAAGAAGGCGCTGCCGTCGCAGACGGTATTCACCTTCTACGACAGCCAGAACCCGTCGATCCTGGCGCTGACCGGCGGCACGATCGACGTGGTCGGGCAGTTCGCCGTGTCCGGCGCGGAGGAGCTGCTGACCGGCAACTACAACATCATCAAGCTGAAGTCCGCCGCGCACCGCCAGCTGTCGATGCGCTGCGACCAGGGACCGTTCACCGACGCGCGGGTGCGGCAGGCGGTCGCGCTCACGCTGAACCGGCCGCAGATCGTCCAGGCGCTGTTCAAGGGCTACGCCGACGTGGGCAACGACAGCCCGTTCGCGCCGGTGTTCCCGTCCACCAACACCAGCATCCCGCAGCGCACGGCGGACGTCGCCAAGGCCAAGTCGCTGCTGACCGCGGCCGGGCACGCGGCCGGGTTCAGCACCCAGCTGGTCACCGAGCAGTTCGTCGAGATCCCCCAGTACGCCCAGATCGTGGCGCAGGCGGCCCAGGAGATCGGGGTGAAGATCAACCTGAAGGTGGAGAGCTCGTCGGCGTACTACGGCAAGGCCACGTTCGGTAACTCCGACTGGCTGGACGCCACCATGAGCCTGGTCGACTACGGGCACCGCAGCGTGCCGAACGTGTTCCTGACCGCGCCGCTCGTGACGACCAACGCCGCCAAGGGCACCGGGCCGTGGAACGCGGCCCACTTCAAGAACGCCCAGTACGACAAGCTGGTGGGGCAGTACATCGCGGCCTCCGACGTGTCCTCGCAGAAGACCATCGCCGGGCAGATCGAGACGCTGCTGCTGGACCAGACGCCGATCATCTTCGGGTACTTCTACAATTACCTGACGGCGACGGCGAAGAACGTGACCGGTGTCTACCCGACCGCGATCGGGCACCTGTTCCTGTACAACGCGGCCAAGAGCTAGGGCCAGCCTCTCTCCGCGCCGCCACCGGGAGTGCGGCGGCGCGGAGAGAGAAGGTGGCTGGCATGGCGACCGAGAAACGGGCCCGGCCCGGCAAAGAACAGCACGGCAAGCTAGGGCCCGACGCGTACGCCCGTGCGCACGAGCACGGCCATCACCATCGCGACGTGTCCGGCGGCTGGCTGCGGCCGGCCGTGTTCGGCGCGATGGACGGCCTGGTCACCAACGTGTCGCTGATCGCCGGGGTGGGCGGCGGCGGCGCCAGCGCGCACACGATCGTGCTCACCGGCCTGGCCGGGCTG
This sequence comes from Nocardiopsis sp., assembly GCA_021154785.1. Lineage (GTDB taxonomy): Bacteria > Actinomycetota > Actinomycetes > Streptosporangiales > Streptosporangiaceae > Palsa-504. The sequence continues at coordinate 6,487 of JAJKHX010000543.1, read as the reverse complement.
GCCGCCGGGGCCGGCTCGATGGCGGCCGGGGAGTACGTCTCGGTCTCCTCGCAGAACGAGCTCATCATGGCCGAGGTCGACAAGGAACGACTGGAACTCGAGCACCACCCCCGGGCCGAGCAGGCCGAGCTGGCAGGCATGCTCCGGGCCCGCGGCGTCAGCGCCGCCACCGCGAACCAGGCCGCCGCCGAGATCTCCGCCCACCCGGATCAGGCGCTGGCGGTGCACACGCTGGAGGAGCTCGGGGTAGACCCAGGCGAGCTGCCCTCGCCCGCGGTGGCGGCGGGAGCGTCGCTGGCGTCGTTCGCCCTCGGCGCGGTCATCCCGCTGTTCCCGTACCTGATCGGCCTGGACTTGCTGGCCGTCACGCTCGGGCTCGCCGCCGTCGCCGCCGTGGCGGGCGGGGGGATCGTGGCCCGGCTGACCGGCCGGCCGTTCTGGCGCGGCGCGGCCCGGCAGCTGATTCTCGGGGCTGCCGCCGCCGCGATCACCTACGGCATCGGCGCCGCCGTGGGTCACGTCGCTGCCTGATCCTCCCCAGGCCGAGGACGAGGGGAGATGCCGGCGGGGAGGCGAAGCTCGGCGCCAGCGCCGGATGAGGGAAGATCCCGGCGCCGGCGGAGAATGAGCACCGCGGCCGCGGCCGCGGTGAGCATCGCGGTCAGGTGCCCGACCGCGGCCACGTCGAGCTGGCTCAGGCCGCCGAAGATGTCGCCGGGAAACACCAGGATAACCAGGTCCACGGCGGCCAGGGCCCGGACGAGCCAGGTACCGCGCTGCTGGTTGAGCGGCTGCCGCCGCGGGGCATGGTTGAGCGGCTGCCGCCGCGGGGCATGGTTGAGCGGCTGCCGCCGCGGGGCATGGTTGAGCGGCTGCCGCCGCGGGGCATGTCCGGGCGGCGGCGGCCGCACGGCCAGCGCGACCACGACGGCCGACACCACCACGTAGGACGGTCCCACGTCGGACAGGTGCCGGCTGGCCACCGACAGCTGGCCCGCATCCACCCGGCAGGCGACGATGCCCTCGCTGACCAGCGATCCTATCACCTGGCCGGCCAGGCAGACCAGCGCCGTCCGGCCGTTGCCGAGCGCCCGGTTCGCGCCGAACAGGGCCAGCGCGATCAGCACCGGCCAGGCCGCGAAGTAGCCGGGCGCGACGAACGCCGACACCAGCAGCGGCAGTACCGGCTCGTGCTCCAGGTTGGCCACGTTCGTGCTGGCCCACGCGACCAGCCGGGCCTGGGCGGCCGGGTCGAGCTGGCTGTAGACGAGCTCGGCGAGTACGAAGCAGGCCAGGAAGGCGGCGGCGAACGCGTACCGGGATCGGGGGGCGGGATCGGGTGACATCTGCCTCGTTAGGGAGCTAGGTTTTCAAGGGCCTGGCCTGCGACGGGCACCCCTTGCTGGAAGACCAGCCAGATCCGGCCGGGGTCGGACAGCAGGGCCGGCTCGGCCAGCGGGTCTCCGTCCACGACGATCAGGTCGGCGAGCTTGCCCTCGGTCACGGTGCCCACGTGCCCGGCCAGGCCCAGCGCCTCGGCCGCGGTGCCGGTGGCGGCGGCCAGGGCCTGCCCAGGGGTGAGCCCGTGGTGCACCATCCGCTGGATCTCCAGCCCGGTGGCCAGGCTCACGTCGCTGCCCAGCGCGATCTTCACCCCGGCCTGCCGCGCCGCCCGCATGCTGGCCGCGCCCTCGGCCAGGTTGTGGTGGGCCAGCTCGGTCAGCACGGCCGGCATGCCGGGGTCGGCGTGCGGGGCGTCGGGGTCGGCGGGCACGGCACCGGACCCAGCGTCCTGGCCGACGGCCTCGCCCAGGCCGGCCATCCAGTAGTAGCCGGACAGCGTGGGCACCAGGACCTGGCCCGCGGACGCCATCGCCTCGAGCAGGTCCGGCCGGTGGTGCAGGTACATGCCGTGCTCGATGGTGTCCACGCCGTGCCGGATCGCGGCCGCGCAGCCGTCCAGGCCCTCGGCGTGCGCCGCCACCCGGTAGCCGAGCCGGTGGGCCTCGTCGGTGACGGCGGCCAGTTCCGGCTCGGTGAGCTGAAGCGGGTCGGGGTCCTCGAGCTCGTTGGACCGGGCGCCGGTGGTCATCATCTTGACGAAGTCGGCGCCCTCCCTGATCTGTTCCCGCACCGCCCGCCGGACGTCGTCGGGCCCGTCGGCCTCGCGGTACATGTCGCCGTAGAACCGGCCGCCCGGGGCCGTCGCCGAGATGATCTTCCCGCAGGTCAGCAGCCGGGGGCCGCGGAACGCGCCGTAGCGCATGGCCTGCCGGGCCTGCTGCGGGAGCAGCCCCTGCGAGCCGCAGACCCGGATGGTGGTCACGCCCAGCCGCAGGTACTCACGCAGCTCGGCCTGGAGAAAGTGCGCCGCCACCCCGGGCAGCGGGGCCTCGGCGCCCTTGGCGGTGTGCGGGACGTGGCCGGAGGCGTGCGTGTGCACATCGGTCAGCCCCGGCATCAGGGTCCGCCCGCCCAGGTCGAGCGGCCGGGCGCCGTCCGGGCAGCGTTCCCGGTCGTCCGCGACCCGTCGGATGACGCCGTCGTCGATCAGGACCGCGGTGTCCTCGCGCAGCGCGGCTGCGTTACCGGCCACCGGGCTGCCGTCGAACAGCCGGGCCCCGGTCAGCCAGAGCCGCCCCCGCGCCGGGGCCGGGGCCGCGATGAGGGCCGGGAACCTGTGCGCCACGTGGTACCGCCTTTCTGCCTTTGTGCTGCGAACCTAGTCACTGTTGTAACGGACCAGGCAGGGCCGGTTCGGGGTGGGGCACTCCGGAAGCGCGGGGCTACTGGGTGGTAAGGTGCCCCGTGGTTATCTTGAATCGCCCGCTTCGCATTGCGCTGCTGTCGTATCGCAGTAAGCCGCACTGCGGCGGCCAGGGCATCTACGTACGCCACCTGACCAGGGAACTTCACGCGCTCGGGCACCACGTCGAGGTGTTCTCAGGCCAGCCCTACCCCGAACTCGACGACGGCCCGGTGCTGCGCGAGGTGCCCAGCCTGGACCTTTACCGCGACGAGGACCCGTTCCGCACGCCGGGCTGGCGTGAGTACCGGGACTGGATCGACGTGCTGGAAACCGCGACGATGTGGACGGCCGGCTTCCCGGAGCCGCTGACCTACAGCCTGCGGGCGCGGCGGCTGCTGCGCACCCGGGCCGCCGACTTCGACGTGGCCCACGACAACCAGGTGCTCGGCTACGGGCTGCTCGGCGTGCCGCGGCTGGGGCTGCCGCTGGTGACCAGCGTGCACCACCCGATCAGCGTGGACCGGCGGATCGAGCTTTCCGAGGCCCGCGGGATGGCCCGGCTGTCCAAGCGTCGCTGGTACGGGTTCGTCCGGATGCAAGCCCGGGTGGCCCGCCGGGTCTCGGAGCAGGCACCGCTGCTCACCGTGTCTTCCTCGTCCCGGGATGACATCTGCCGCGACTTCAGGGTCCGGCCGCAGAACGTGCGGATCATCCCGCTAGGCGTGGACACCCGGGTGTTCCACCCGCGTCCGGCGCCCCGGGTGCCGGGCCGGATCGTCGCCGTGGCCAGCTCGGACTCCCCGCTCAAGGGAGTGGCCACGCTGCTGCGGGCGATGGCCAAGCTGGTCACCGACACCGATGCGCACCTGATCGTGGTGGGCAAGCCCGGGCCGGCCAACGAGAAGCTGCACGCCCAGCTGTCCCTCGGGGACCGGGTCCGGTTCACCCACGGCCTGTCCGACGAGGCGCTGGCCGAGCTGCTGGCCAGCGCGGAGGTCGCCGTGGTGGCCTCGCTGTACGAAGGGTTCTCGCTGCCCGCGGTGGAGCACATGGGCTCGGGCACCCCGCTGGTGGCCAGCGACTCCGGGTCGCTGCCCGAGGTGGCCGGGGATGCCGCCGTCCTGTTCAACCCGGGGGACGACGAGCACCTGGCCGCCGTGCTGCGACGGCTGCTCGGCGCCCCGGCCGAGCGGGCCGCGCTGTCCGAACGGGCGCTGCGCCGGGTCAGCGAGCGGTTCGCCTGGCCCGCGGTGGCCCAGGCGACCGCCGAGCAGTACCGGAACGCCATCGCGGCTCGCGGAGGGGCCGCGCGCGGCGGCGCGGCTCGTGGCGGCACGGCCCGCGGCGGCGCTGAGGGACAGGAGCAGCCGCCGTGCTGACCGTTGATTTCGGCCGGTTCCCGGTCCGGGCCGGGCACCGGGTGCTCGACCTCGGCTGCGGCGGCGGCCGGCACGCGTTCGAGGTCTACCGGCGCGGCGCCGACGTGGTGGCGTTCGACCTGGACCCGGGCGAGCTGACCCCGGTGACGTCCATGTTCGGCGGGATGCGGGCGGCGGGCGAGGTCAGCGCGCAGACCGGGGCGGGGGCGATCTCCGGGGACGCGACCGCCATGCCGTTCGGTGACGGCGCGTTCGACCGGGTGATCGCGTCCGAGGTCCTCGAGCACATCCTGGACGACCAGCGGGCCATGAACGAGCTGGCCCGGGTGCTGCGGCCGGGCGGGCTGGCCGCCATCACGGTGCCCGCCTTCCTGCCCGAGCGGATCTGCTGGGCGCTGTCCTCGGAGTACCACGACACGCCCGGCGGCCACGTGCGCATTTACACCCGGGTCGAGCTGGAAGCCAAGCTGGCCCGGGCCGGGCTGACCGCGCTGTGGCACCACCACGCGCACGGGCTGCACTCGCCGTACTGGTGGCTCAAGTGCGCGGTCGGCGTGCACGACGACAAGCACCGGCTGGCCAGCGCGTACCACAAGCTGCTGGTCTGGGACATCATGCGCAAGCCGGCCCTTACCCGGCGGGCCGAGCAGGCGCTGAACCCGCTGATCGGCAAGAGCCTGGTGGTGTACGCGGTCAAGTCTCCGGCGGGGCGGGTGGATGGCTGAGGAGCACAGTCCCGGGGCCGCGCTGGCCCTGGACCGGGCCGCCATGGTCGCCACGGGCGAGTACATCGCCCGGATGCAGGAGCCTTCCGGGGGGATCGCGTGGCCGGACGGGCACGTCGAGGCCTGGGACCACGTCGAGTGCGCGATGGCCATGCGGGTCTGCGGGCTGGGCTCGCCGACCCGGCGGGCGTACCGCTGGCTGCGCGAGAACCAGCGGGCCGACGGCTCCTGGCCGCGGTCCACCGTGGCGGGCCAGGTGACCGACCCGGCGGCGGAGAGCCACCACGCCGCCTACGTGGCGGTCGGCGTCTGGCATGAGTACCTGATCACCGGCGACGAGAGCTTCGCGCTGGACATGTGGCCGGTGGTCCGCCGGGCGGTGGAGTGGACGCTGGCGCTGCGGACGCCGCGCGGCGAGATCCGCTGGGAGCGCGACGCGGCCGGGCAGCCGGGCGCGTACGCGCTGCTGACCGGCTGCTCGAGCATCCACCAGAGCCTGCGCTGCGCGGTCGCGCTGGCCAAGCTGGCCGACGACCCGCGGCCCGACTGGGAACTCGCGGCGGACCGGCTGGGCCAGGTGGTGGCGCGCTGCCCGGAGGCGTTCGAGGACAAGAGCCGGTTCTCGATGGACTGGTACTACCCGGTGCTCGGCGGCGCGCTGCGCGGGCCGGACGCGGAGCGCCGGCTGCTGGCGGGCTGGGAGGAATTCGTCGTGCCGGGGCTCGGCGTCCGCTGCGTGAGCGGCTCGGACTGGGTAACCGCGGCCGAGACCTGCGAGCTGGTCATGGCGCTGGACGCGTGCGGGATGCGGGCGCGGGCCCGGGAGGTGTTCGCCAGCGTCCAGCACATGCGCCAGCCGGACGGCTCCTACTGGACCGGCTGGCAGTTCGCCAACCAGGCGCCGTTCCCGCGGGAGCGGTCGACCTGGACGTCGGCCGCGGTGGTGCTCGCGGCCGACGCGCTGGCGGGCTTCACCGGCGGCGCCGGGATCTTCCGCGATGCCGGGGCGGCGCCTGATGCCGGTGACGGCGCGTAGGACGGGCTGGCCCTGTCGGGCGGGGCTCTGGCCGTTCCGCTGGGGGCGGCCTGTCAGCCGATCCCGTCGCCGGTTCGCTCGAGCAGGCGGAGCGAGCCCTGCCCCTCGACCTCGGTAAACGCGCCGGACTTGACCGCCCGCTGGTAGATCCGGTACGGCGCCTGGCCGCCGTCGGCCGGGTCGGGGAACACGTCGTGGATGGCCAGCACGCCGCCGGGCACGACCCACGGCGCCCAGCTCTCGTAGTCGGTGCTGGCGGCGGCGTCGGTGTGGCCGCCGTCGATGAACAGCATGCCCAGCGGCGTCCGCCACAGCCGGGCCACGTCGGCGGAGCGGCCCACCACGACCACCACGTCGTCCTCGACCCCGGCCGCGGCCAGCGTGGCGCGCAGCTTCGGCAGGGTATCCAGGCGGTCGACAGCGGAGTCCACCAGGTCCGGGTCGTGGTACTCCCAGCCCGGCTGCTGCTCCTCGCTGCCGCGGTGGTGGTCCACGGTCACCACGACCGTGCCCGCGCTCCGGGCCGCGTCCGCCAGCAGGATCGTGGACCGCCCGCAGTACGTCCCCACCTCCAGCAGCGGCAGCCCGAGCCCCGCCG
>JAJKHX010000542.1 GCA_021154785.1 Nocardiopsis sp. | reverse complement strand
GGTGCCGAGCAGCAGGGACCCGGTTATCAGCCCGGCACCGGAACTTGGCGGCGAGGTCGACGCCCACGACCCGGCTGGCGGACCAGTCCGAGATCCATGCCGTGGAGCCGATGATGGCCATGCCGCCGGGCTGGCCGAATGGCAGCCGGACCCATGTCCGCGCGGTTGATGGCAGCAGCGCCGGGACCGTCGGCGCGCCGGGCCTGGGCGCGGGAGCGGCAGCGGGCCGGCTGCCCCGGCCGGTCATCATTACCGCGGCTGCCGCGGCGATCAGGGCCACCGCCACCGCGACGTCGAGCCACCGCCTGCGGGAAAAGCCGACGTTCCGCTTCGGGCCCTGCATGATCTCATCCATGTCCCCACCTGCTCCGGCCGCGGTCGCGGACCGCTCACCAGCCAGGATGTGCGGGGCCGCCGGTGTCCGCCATCCGACGTTCTGCGGATGTGCTGGCGGCCGCAACCGGAGTAGCGTGGAGCAGGGAGGGCGGCGTGATGAAAGGCCCGGTAGCAACCAGCGGACGGGACCTGCGCACCCTGGCGGGGATCGTCAGCGATGACCGCGGCGAACCCCCGGCCGAGGGGCTGGTGCCGTCCTTCCTCGGTGACCTGCTGAGACTGGTCGGCGGCGATCTCGTGGTCTTCTCGGGTACCGACAGCAGCCGGCGGGTGGACTGGTTCGGGCAGACCGTGCCGACCGAAGCCCACGACCCCGAGTTCGACGAGGCGTCGTTCTGGTCGCACTACTGGAACAGCCCCTGCAGCTACCCCGAGCACACCGGCGACCTGCGCCGTCACGTGCTGATCTCGGATTTCTACTCGGCCAGGCAATGGCACAGCACCGGCATGTACCAGGACTGCTGCAAGCCCTACGGGAACGAGCATGAGCTGATGCTGTGCCTGCCCGCTGGGCCCGGGTGGACCGCCGGGCCCGGGCGGACGCTACGGCTGGTCTTCATCCGCGGGCCCGGCCCGGATTTCTCCGACCGCGAACGCGACCTGCTCACCGTGCTGCGCCCGCACCTGCACCAGGCATACCGTGACGCGGAGCGCCGCCGCCACCCGGTCCCCCGGCTCACGGCCCGGCACTGGGACCTGCTGCATCTGGTCGCCGCCGGGCACACCAACGCCCAGATCGCCCGCCGCTTGGGCATATCCGAGGGAACCGTGCGTACCCACCTGGAAACCATCTACCGCCTGCTGCAGGTCTCCAGCCGGACCGCTGCCGTCACCCGCGCCTTCGACGACCGGACGGGCTGACACCAGCAGATCCCAGGCCCGGGGCGCTGCAGCCCGGACGGCAACTGCTGGCCAAGGTACGGCAGCGGCAGGCACCTCACCCACGACACGCAGCTCAAAATAACTGCGCAGCCAATCCGGTTATGCGCGGCGCGGCGCCGCCAATGCACTGCGGTCGGCATCATGCTGTTGATCTACGGGTGGCGGCGCGGGCCCGAACGCGTGTCCAGGCACGTCCAGGAGACCATGGCGCCCGCGGCAACCGCGGCGTCGCTGCGAGGCTGCGGGGGACCCGGGCCATCCCCCTTATGCCAGGCTGATGATATGCGCAAATACGTGATCATGGGGATTCAGGGCAGCGGCAAGGGCACGCAGGCCAAGATGCTGGCGGCGGACCTGGACTTGGTGCACATCAGCGTGGGGGACATCTTCCGGTGGAACGTGCAGAACCACACCAAGATGGGCGCGCAGGTCCGGCGCACCATGGCGGCCGGGGAACTGGTCGGGGACGACCTGGCGGAGTCGGTGGTCAGGGACCGGCTCACCCAGCACGACTGGAACTTCGGCTTCATCATCGACGGGTTCCCGCGGGACCCGCGGCAGGCCGAGTTCTTCCTGGAGAGCTACGACATCGACGGCGTCATCGAGCTTGACCTGCCGGACAGCGAGGTCCGCCGCCGGGTCCTCAACCGCAGGCTGTGCGGCGACTGCGGGATGGATTACAACCTGATCGCCAACAGCCCGAAGGTCCCCGGCCGGTGCGACATGTGCGGCGGAGAGCTGATCACCCGGGAAGATGACACCGAGGAGGCGCTCGCGGTCCGGCTGCGGGACTACCACGACCAGACCGGCCCCGTCCTGGAGATCTTCCGGCGCAAGGAGTACGTCTACACCGTGGACGCGCGGCCCGCGCCGGAAGTCATCCAGCAGCAGATCAGGGAGCGCCTGGGCCTGCCGCCGTCCCAGCCGGAAAACCGGGGATCCGAAGTTGCGTGAGATCGCGGTCTTCGGCGGCACGGCGCACTCGGCGCTGGCCGCCGAGATCCGCGCGGACCTGGGCGTCCGGTGCGCGGCAAGCCAAGCCCAGCAGCGCCACTGCCTGGCCGTGCTGCACGGTCGCGGCGCCGGACAGCGCGAACCCCTCCACGATGAGCCCCGGATCAACCCGGCCAGGGCCGCGAGACGTGGAAGACCAGCCGGCCGCCCGGGGGTGGTGGTGCACCTCGTGCAGAGACCGGAACCCGGTGCCGCGGCGGCGCAGCCCGGCCGCGGCTCACCACTTCGCAGCGATACGTCACACCCAGCCAGGCCGCCGTCGCCGCCCTGATGGCCTCCAGTGACCCGGACCGCCGCGGCCGCTGACCGGACCCTTCCGGGCGCACGTCCGGCACCGGGCCCTCGCTGGGCTAACGGCCGCCGGCGGCGGTGAGCCAACCGCCCAGGTTGTACGTACCGGCAAGTGACCTGCCGCGTTCCTGGGGTGCCCAGGTGCCCGGCCGTCAGCGGCATGGAGGTCCGTGCGGGCCATGGACGCTCACGGAATTCCGGGCAGACGTCGGTTCCGTGGCGGCCATCACAGAGCGTGATTCGGTCGGCCCCGCGGGCGCCGGATTCGCGCAGCCTCCCTGCCGAGTATGAGCGGCTCCATAAATTCTCAGTTCGCAGGGCTCAGCATCGCAGAACAGTCAGTTCTGCGCCAATCCCGGCAATGGCATCAGGCGATGGCCAGTTGCACGTATCGGCGGATATTGAACGCCTCGGCCACAGGGCATGGTGCGGTGCGTGACAGCAACTGCCGGGGGCGTCGGGCGGACGCCTGCCCAAGTCAGCCGGTCAGGACGCCGAGGTCGCCGGGCGAGCGGTAGCGGACTGCGTTCCACCCGCAGGCCAGCGCGGCCTCGACGTTGGCGGCGCTGTCGTCGGCGAAGCCGATCTGGCCAGGTGGCACCGCCAGCAGATCGGTGACCTGCCGGTATACGGCGGGATCAGGCTTGTTCGCGGTAAGGCGCCAGCAGAAGAACAGGTGCTCGAACAAACCGAACGCATCCGGGTACCGCCTGGTCAGGACCTCCTCTTCCAAGGGCCCGTTGTTGGTGAACACCCCCCGCCGGCCGCCCGGGCGGCGGGCGAGCAGCCCGGTCACGTCCCGGTCCGGGCGGAACGCGCTGCACCAGGCGGTATCAAGACGCTCGTCAGGGCCGGCATAGCCGGTGACGCGGCGGATCTGCGCGCGGACGGCTGCGGCGTCGCGATAGCGCCCGGCATCGCAGCTGGCGCTGAACCCGGATTGCCACAGCAGCTCATCGACCCGGCCCGGCGGCAGGCCGAGGCATTCGCCCAGCACGTTCAGCCGGTGCTCGTGGTCAAAGCTGAACAGCACCCCGCCGAGATCGACCAGCAGCACCGGCGTGCGATCACCATCCACTGCTCCACCGTAGCCGCCGCAGAGCGGATCCCCGGCTGGCCGGCCTCGAACCGGAAAGCTTAGGTCAGTCCCGGTCCCAGCGGTCAAGCGAAACCCAGCGCAGGCCGTCCGGCCCGGTCACGCTATGCCACCGATTAGGGGAAGCCAGAGCAGGTAAGGCATTCCCGGGAAACACTCCGGATCGCCGACTCGGGGGGGTAATGACTGCGCGGGTCTGCCGGCGGCAGCATACCGATCAGCCAGTTATGCGCGTGCCGCGGGGCGGCCCGGTCGGGGCGGCCTCCCGGCCGGTGCCCTGACCGGGGCACACTGACGGTGTGGCGGATGCACTGTGCCCCGTGGTGGTGGGGCGGGATGCGGAGATCGGGGCGTTGCTTGCCGCGTTTGCTGCTGCACGTGACGGGGCGGGCGGGTTTGTGTTTCTCACTGGCGAGCCGGGCATCGGCAAGTCCCGGCTGGCCCGCGAGCTGGCCAGCCGGTCCCGGGCTCATGCTGCGACGGTGATCGCCGGCCGGGCCGTGCCCGCGAGCACCAGCACGCCTTACCGTCCGCTCACCGAAGCGCTGCTCCAGGCGCTGCGGGATCGCGAGTTCCCCGACGACGCCGACCTGGTGCCGTGGCTGCCCGCGCTTCGCACGATCATTCCGGCCGCCGCCGGCGGCGACGATCACGGTGACCATTCCCCGGCCGTGCGGGGTGAAGCGGTTCTGCGCCTGCTACGACGGCTGGCCCGGCCGGGCACTCTTGTCGTCGTCCTCGAAGACCTGCACTGGGCCGATCCCGACACCCTGGCCGTGATCGAGTACCTCGGCGACAACCTCGCCACCGAACCGGTGCTGTGCGTGGCAACGGCGAGAAGCGAACCGCGCTCCGCTGCGATGGACCTGGCCATCCGCCTGCATACCCGCCGCAGCGCGGCGCATTTCTCGCTGGGCCGGCTCGACGACGGGCAGGTGACCGAGATGGTGCGGGCCTGCCTGCCCGGCGTAGCCGACGACATGATCACGCGGGTGCGGCAGACCGCCGACGGAATCCCGTTCCTGGTTGAGGAGCTGCTCGCGTCACCCGGAGTGCCGCGATCCTTCACGGACACGGTACGGATGCGGCTGGCTGGCCTCAGCGACGATGAGCGCGTGGTGCTGCACACCGCCGCCGTACTCGGCCGCCACTTCGACTGGCGGCTGCTGCCTTCCGCGACCGGGCTATCCCCCGGCCTGGTATCCGGCGCGCTCGAACGGGGGGTCGGCTGGATGCTGCTCACCGTCGGCGGTGACACGTTCCGGTTCCGGCACGCGCTGACCCGGGAAGCGGTGGCCGGCGAGCTGCTGCCGCCGCGACGCGCCGCGATCGCTCAACGGGCGCTTGCGGCTGTTGATGCGGCCTACCCGGAGCTACCTGGCCCGTGGCGCGATCTCGCCGCCGACCTGGCCGCCCAGTCCGGTGACCGGGAGCGGGCCGGAGCCCTGCTGCTGGCATCTGGCCGGTCAGCACTCGGCCGGGGGGCGCTGGGCACCGCCGTCGATACGCTCAGCCGCGTGGCCGGGCTGCTCGATGATGTCGGCCTGCGCACCGATGCAGAAGCGCTGCTCGTCGAGGCACTGGCACTCGCCGGGCGGGTGGACGAGGCGATGGCGGTGGGCGATCGGCTTATCGCCCAGCTCGGCCAGGGCGGCGCGGCCGCCGGCGCGCGGGCCGAAGTCCACCTCCGGCTGGCGCATGCCGCCGTGGATGGCGCGCGGTGGGCTGCTGCCACCATGCATCTGGATGCCGCGAAGGGGTTGCTGGCGTCGGCCCCCCGCCTGGCTCGGCGTGCCCGGGCGGCGATCCTGGAGGCAGAAGTCGCTTTCGCCGCCAACGACGTCGCCTTGGCCCGCCGTCAGGCCGAGAGCGTGTCCGCCGCCGAGCACGCGAGCCCCGATGTGCGCTGCCACGCGCTGCAGCTGCTCGGCCGCGTTCAGCGCATTAACGATCTCGACGCGGCGCGGGACACCTTCGAGCGTGCCCTGGCCGTCGCCGATGGCGCCCGGCTGGCTGTCTGGCGCCTTCGGGCCCTGCACGAGCTGGGCACGATAGCGATGTTCGACCACGCGGGCACCGAGCGCCTTGCCCAGGCCCGCAGGACCGCGGATGAGCTCGGCGCGCTCAGCACGGGCGCGGTCATCGACCTTCAGCTGAGCGCGGCATTCATGCTCCGGTTCGAGCTCGCAGCTGCCGCGGAGCACGCCCGGTCAGCGCTGGCCGTGAGCGAACGGCTCGGCCTGGCCAACATAGGCGCGATCATGCTGCTGTTCCTGGGCGAGATTCACGCCCTCCGGCGCGAGCGTGACGAGATGGAACGATTCTTCGCCCTCGCCGGCTCGGCCGCGCCCGGCGACCCCGAGATCGAGGGCAGCGCGTGGGCGGGAGGCCGGGGAATGCTCGCACTGCTGGAAGGCGACCGGGACGGTGCCGTCCGGGCTTTCGGCCACGGGATCTCCATCCTGGACACGCTGCCGCAGCAGGGTCCCGCGAGCTACCGGGGACTGTGGCCGGTGCTGCTGGCCGCCATCGGCGATCCGCGGGCCGCGGCCGCCATCGACAGTGCAGGCCGTCTGGGCGTGACCGTCAACCGGGCCAACCGCGGCATGCTGGCCTACGCCGAAGCGATCCTGGCCGGCCGTGCCGGTGACGTGCGGCAGGCCACTGAAGTTGCCAGGGCGGCAGATGGCGAGCTTGTCCACTACCCGGTCTGGGCCGACCTGGCGCGGCTGTGCGCGGCGGAGCCCGCACTGGCCGACGGCTGGGGGCAGCCGGAGCGCTGGCTGGAGGCCGGGGCCGGGTGCTTTGCCGCCCATGGGATCGATCCGCTGGCCGATCGCTGCCGTCAGCTGCTGGCCGGCTCCCGGCCAAGCCGCTGGATCCGGCTCGGCATCACCACCCGGGAGGCCGACGTGCTCCGCCTGGTGGCCGAGGGCCTAGCCAACCGGGAGATCGCGGCCCGGCTGCACGTCTCGCCGCGCACCGTCGAAAAGCACGTCGAGAGCCTGCTGCGGAAGACCTCCGCCCGGTCGCGAACCCAGCTCGTCGTGGTCGCCGGGCCAGAGGCCGGTGCCGGCGCCGGCGAGCACCTACGCGGAAACACGTAGGACCGCTGCCCAGTGAGTTTCGTGTTCTCGCCGATGCGTCACATCCGCGGCCAGGCGCACGATGCCTGCCAGGAAGCCAATCCAAGGAGGCATCGTAATGGGTTCAGCGGAACTGCAGGGCAAGCTATGGGGTCCCGGGGCACGCGACTGGGCGGAACTCAACGAGCCGGCCTGCACGCCGTTCTATGAGGCGGTCTTCGACGCCATCGGCGTCCGGCCCGGCATGACGCTGCTCGACGCCGGATGCGGTGGCGGGTTCGCGCTGCAGCTGGCGGCAAAGCGCGGCGCGACCGTCACCGGGTTCGACGCGTGCGCTCCGCTGCTCGATATCGCCCGCGAGCGGGTTCCGGCAGCGGACATCCGCCAGGGCGACCTCGAGTCGCTGCCCTTCGCCGGGCACACCTTCGACGCCATCACCGCGTTCAACTCGGTCCAGTTTGCGGCCGACCCGCCCGCCGCGCTCCGGGAACTGCGCCGGGTTGCCAAGCCGGGGACACCCGTCGCGATCGTCACCTGGGGTGCGCCCGAGCGATGCCAGAGCCGGGTCATCCTCGGCGCCATCGGCGGCCTGCTGCCGCCACCCCCGCCAGGTGCGGAAGGGCCGTTCGCGCTCAGCGTGCCCGGCAAGCTGGAAGAGCTCGCCCAGGCCGCCGGGCTGACCCCGCAGCGGGCCGACGACGTACCGACCCCGCTCATTTATCCCGACCTGAACACAGCCGTCCGGACTCAGCTCTCCTCCGGGCCGGCCCGGATGGCCATCGAGCACGCTGGTGAACCGGCCACGCGCGAAGCACTGGCAGCGGCCTTCGCGGACAGCGGCCAGCCCGACGGCAGCTACCGGCAGGACAACGTCTTCCGCTACCTGATCGCCCAGGCCTGACTGGAGGGACCGCCATGACGCTCACTGACACCAACGCGGCCACGATGGCCTACTGGTTCCTGGACACACTCGCCGTCGTGCACAGCCCGGCGCCCCCGCTCGTCATCGAGATGACGATCCCGCCGGGCGGCTCGCCGCCGCTGCACGTCCACCAGGGTCTCGACGATTCGTCATACCTGCTCGACGGGACGCTCGCGGTCCGCTTCGGGGAGCGCACCTTCCGGGCAGATCCCGGCACCTACCTGCCGCAGCCGGCCGGCGTCCCGCACACATTCCGGGTAACGGGCAGCCGGGCGGCCCGCATGCTCGTGGTCCACGCCGACGACTCGTTCCTCCGGCTCATCCAGTCACTCGGCATCCCGGCGCGGAGCCGGGCGTTGCCGACAGATATGCCGCAGGTATCCCCCGAGGAGCTCCAGCGGGCTCTGCGGGACGCCGGGGTGAGCGTCGTCGGCCCGTCCATGACAGCTGAAGAGGCCGAGGCGATCGCGCTCACCCCGACGGCATCGCGGGCCGGCAGGGGCGCCGCTGTCCCGGACATGGCCGAACTCCACCGCCGTGCCCTTGAGGCGACCGGCATAATCGTCGCCAATGTCGCGCCCAGCCAGTGGACTGCGCCGACCCCCTGCGCTGCCTGGGACGTGCATGCCCTGGTTAACCACCTGGTCGCAGGCAACCTCTGGGCGGCCGAGCTCGCGGGTGGCAGAACTGCCGAGCAGGTCGGCGACCGCCTCGATGGCGACCTGCTGGGCACCGACCCGCGGCGCGCCTACGACGCCTCGGCAGCGGGGGCCAACGCCGCCTTCGCCGCGCCGGGCGCGCTCGAAACGCCGTGCGCAGTCTCCTACGGCCCCGTATCCGGCGCGGTCTACGCGAGCCACCGCTTCCTGGACGTGCTCATCCACGGCTGGGACCTGGCCGTCGCCACCGGCCAGGACACGATGCTCGACCCGGCCCTGGTGGATGCCTGCCACGAGGTGGCCGCACCTCAGGCCGACGTGCTGCGTGTCAGCGGCGTATTCGGTGACCGCATCGAGCCCCCCGGATCCAGCGATGCTCAGGCGCGCCTGCTCGCAATGCTCGGCCGACGCACCTGAAACGACGCCACCAGCGCAAGCACCGCGACGCATTCCACCGTAGATACCGGCAGAGATTCGGGTGTCACCGCGGACGATCTGGGCGCTGTCCACGGCATGCCTGCAGCGTCCGACTCCGCGGCCTCGATCACCTACCCGAGCCTCCTCACCGGTTACCAGCTCACCAAAATGCCAGCCATCGTGGCCAAGTCCGCACAGATCGGCCAGCTCTGCACCCAGCCGGTACCCCGCCCTGGCGTCGCGCGAGCCATGCCGAACGGCGGCTACTTGCGCGGCGCACGACCGCAGAGCTGTCACCGTCGGTGACGAAGCGCCGATCTGGCACTTGCCGAACCCGACGCTACGACGGCACCGGCGACTTGCCGTAGTAAGACGTCTTGCTCATGCTCGTTTGCGGCTGGTGACTGCTCACCATGTAGCAGCGTGTGTAGCAGAGACGCCATGGACGGGGGGAGCGGCGCGAGACGGCGGGAGACGCCGCGGCTCGCTGCGCAGAGCCGATGCCGGACTCCATGGACCCATTGGGCCTTCGTGGACGCCGGCCGCCTGACTCATAACCCAGAGGTCGCGGGTTCAAATCCCGCCCCCGCTACTAGTTTCCGCAGATCAAGGCCCTTCCCGGCAGGGAAGGGCCTTTTGCGTGCCGGGCACTGTAGTAAAACGTGTCCCGGAAACCGGATCCGTACGGTCTGGTAGCGAGACGGGGTGGCACGGGATGAGACAACCTGGACGCGCTGGACGCCGCCGTCGATGATCGCTGGGTGCCTGGCCTGGAGGTATTCCAGGTGTCCACCGATCTCTCCATGTCCATGCCGTGCGATAGGTCGCCCTCACGCTCGCCGTCCAGCCTCGGCCAGGGCTGCTCATGCTGATCAAAGGAACTCTGCGTCTTACTGGTACACCCTGGTCATCTCGAGCACGCCAGGTCAAGGCCTTTACCTCGGGTCGGCCGGTCTCCTTGAGGGCGGTGCTCAGACAAGGGCCGGTCCCATCCGGGCGACGGAGTGCCGTGGCGGTTTGCGCTGGGGCGAGCCGGGTAGCGGCGCCCGCCTGCGCGAGCCCGGAGCTATTCCGCCGCAACGTGCAGGAAAAAGGAGTGATCGCAATGCAGGCAATCCGAGCAGCCGGCCGGAGACGACCCCCGGCGTCCCCAGCCGCCTGCCCGCGCCGGCCGGGGAGGCCTTCGGGTCCTTCGTGCTGACGCTGTCCGGCACTGCGACGCTGCTGGCCACGGCCCACCAGCCGCGCAGCAGGACCAGGCCGCGGATAGGGCAGGGTAGCGGGTCGCTGCCTAGACGGGATCCTGACCACGCGGGGCCGTCCTCGTATACGCAGATCGGGAGGGGTGGATCGATGAAACGTGTAGTAGCCCTGGTCATGGGCCTGGTGATCCTGCTGGGCGGGGCTACGGCGTGCGGCTCATCGAGCAGTTCGACACCGGCCGCGGCGCCTACCGCTCAGTCGGCGTCCGCAGCCGGCCCCCAGACCGGTTCTCCGTCGGCAGCCTCGTGCGCGAGCGTGGGGACCCGGAAGATTACCAAGACCCGGCTGCTGGCGGATCTAGCCCTAACCTACGGGGCCTTCCACCGCTACCTGTACCGGCCCTACCAGGCCGGGACCTTCCG
This sequence comes from Nocardiopsis sp., assembly GCA_021154785.1. GTDB lineage: Bacteria > Actinomycetota > Actinomycetes > Streptosporangiales > Streptosporangiaceae > Palsa-504. Next base: position 2,450 of record JAJKHX010000542.1, on the reverse strand, counting down.
CAAGGGCGCGCACGGACGTATCAAGGCAATCATCAAGGCCGGACTGGCGACCGCAGCGATCATCAAGCTGCTCAGCAACGCTGAGAAGAACGCCGCCGCGGACCCGACCTTGTGCAAATTCGTCCCCAGCATGGGCACCACCAAAGCCAGCCTGAGCAACCTGGCGGCCAAGATCAAGGGCGGTACCGCCACGTCAAGCGACGCCAACAGTACCAACAGCCTGTTCGAGCAGCTGAAGAGCGGCACTGGGTTCACGTCGGCGGGCAATGCCTCGCTGCCAGGGTTGGGCTGAGCCGACGGCTACCATGAGCGTCCGTCACGTGCTCGACACCACGATCGCAAGGCCGTGCGACCATTACTGTGACCAAGACGGCCCGGGCAGCTAGCCTGAACCTGTGGCCGGAAGCTACTCCCGCTCTCGGCCGAGGGGGCAAGTGGGCGCCAATCTGCAGATGAACGAAACCCAGGCTCGCGAATTCCGGCGCCGCCGCCGGGCTTTCATCAGGGCGTATCATCCTGACCGGGGCGGGGATACGAACCTCTTTACCGTGGGTCTGCGGGCCTTCGATACCGGACGGGAGCCAGAGTCCGGGCAGTTGCCCAAGGTGGTGATTGTCAAGCGTTGCCCGTGGCTGGTCCGGCTGGTTGTCGTGGCAGGCCGGCGGGTTCGCCATGGTCGCAAGCCTTCCCGCGTCCGTTAGTCCGCTCCCGTGGGGCCCTCTGCGGCGGTTTCGGCTAGATTTCGTCGTCGCCCAGGATGTCGTCTACGGTTACGTTGACTTTCACGCTCTGCAGTCCCACCTGGTCGCGTAGGGTGGCGATGACCTGACGCTGGATATCCCGGGCGACCTGGTGGGCCGGATCGTCGTAGGTGACCGCTACGGCCAGGTCCACCACCGCGGTTCGACCCAGCACCCCGACAGCGGCGTGCGGGTGACGGTGCCCGAAGGTGGCCTTCTCGGCGAGCGCGGCGATCTTGCCCTGGGTGCTGCGGCCAAGCGCGACCCGGACCCCGGGGATCATCCGGGCGCAGTCGCGAGCCAGGGCAGCCACGATTCGGGCCGCGATCCGGATCGTGCCGCTCTCGGTGATCTCCAAGGTGTACCAGATGTCGCGGACGAGGAAACGGATCTGGCTCATTACCGCTGCGGCCAGGCCGGGGGGTGCTGGGATCGGTGCAGCCGTCAACTCGGTGACCGGAGCCCACAGGGCGGTGAATTCACTGAGTGCGGCCTGACAGTGCACGCATCGCTGCTGGTGGGCGTCCCGATCGGCGCCACGCCCGTCGGCGACCTGCTCGAGCAGGAGGTCGACGTCGGCGCCGCACGGCAGGGTGGCGGCGCCGAGCAGTGGCCGGGCGGCCGGGTCGCCTGGGGGCGGATCATTCACCGGGCCGCTCATCTCCATTCCTCCAGCTTCTTTCCCAGGGCACGCCGTGCGCGGAACAGATGGCTGCGAACTGCCGACTCGGTGCTGCCGGTCACGCTGGCTGTCTCAGCGTAGGGCAGTCCCTCGAAATGATGAAGAACAATAACCGCACGCTGCGGAAACGGCAGCGCGAGCAGCGCGTCGGTGACCGCATCAACCGCGAGGTTACGCTCGGTCTGGGTCGCGGGCTCTCCGGCCGGGTCGGCGACGCCGGGAAGGAGGTCCAGCGAGCTGGCTGCCTGGCCTCGGCTGACCTTATTCAGTGCCCGGCGGGTCACTATCTGGTACAGCCAGGTGGAAAACGACGACCCGGCCCGGAACCGCGACAGATTCTCCCAGGCCGCGATCAGCGCTTCCTGGGCGACGTCCTGGGCATCGTGGTGGTGCCCGGTCAGGCGCAGGGCCACACGGTAGGCCATGGCAGAGTGCCGCTGGACGAGGAGTTCGTAGGCATCGAGGTATCCTTCCTGGGCGCGCGCTACCAGGTAGGCGTCTCCTACCGCGGGCTGGGCCGCCCGCGCCGCTGCCGTCAATATCCCGGACTCCTTTGCTCTCGGGCCCGGTGCCCGGGCCGCACTCGCATACCCTTCCCGGCCCAGAGCATGCGGGCCGCGCGGCCCGCGGAGGGGATTCCGCGAGAAAGGTTGCGAGGATCTGCGCCGGACGGTGTCTAACCAGGTAATGGCCCCTGGGACTTCCCGATCCCCTGGCCTGCCTGATGATCTTCCGAAGGAGCATGACCGATGAGCCAGCCCATGACGCCCACGGTGAGCCAGACCGCGACCACCACCAGCACGAACGCCAGTCCCGCGACCCGGGATCGGCTGGCCACGGGTGACGGCCAGATCACCGTGGCCGAGACCGTGGTGCAGAAGATCGCCGGCAAGGCCTGCCGGGAAATCGCCGGGGTGCACGCGATGGGCACCGGCGGCACCCGGACGTTCGGCGCGATCCGCGAGCGCATCCCGGGCAGCACCGGCCCTAACGTGGCGCAGGGCGTCGGGGTGGAGGTCGGCGAGACC
>JAJKHX010000541.1 GCA_021154785.1 Nocardiopsis sp. | reverse complement strand
GGCAGCGCTCAGGCACCTCGCCTCGATGGCGTACACCGGGTACTACCAGCTGTACTTCCTGCTCGTGATCATGCAGTTCTACCTGGTCTTCCCGCTAGTCCTCCTGCTACTGCGGCGGACCAGGAACCATCACGGCCTCGTCGTCGCCGTCGCGGCCCAGGTGGCACTGACGACCGCCATGCACTGGAACCTGCTGCCCGCGGTGATGATCAAGTCCGGGCAGTAGGACGCGCTCAGCTACCTGCTCTACCTGGTCGGCGGCTGCGTCGTCGCCTTCCACCTGGACCAGGTGCACGCGTGGGTGTGCGGGCACGCACGGCTGATCGTGGCGCTGGCGGCCGCCGCGGCGCTCGCGGCCGAGGGTGTCTACTTCCTCGCCGCCAACGGGGTGACCACGGTGCTGGGCTCGGGAAACGACCCGTTCCAGCCGAGCGTCATCCCGTTCAACATCGGCGCGGTCACCTGCGGGTACCTGGCCGGGGTGGCACTGGTCAAGCCGCAGCGGTCCCGACGGGTCAGGGCCGCGGTGCGCTCCGGCTCGGACAACGCCTACGGCATCTACCTGTCCCACATGCTCTTCATCACCACGCTGACCCGGGCCGGATGGGGGCAGCTCAGCGCGGTCATCCCGTGGCCGGTGCTGTGCCTGGCGACCGTGGCGATCGTCATCGCCTGCGGAGCGGCGCTGACGGGCGTGCTGGCCCGCACCCCGCTGGCCGTGCCGCTCACCGGGCGCACCCGGGTGCCCTGGCGGCGGCCCAGGCCCCTGCCGCTGCAGTCCGCCGCGGTGACGGCCAGCGACCACGACGCAGTGACCGGCGCGGTGACTGGCGACGCGGTGACCGGCGAGATCCAGTCGTCCCGGCGGGCCGCGTAGCGGCCTCAGCCGGCGCGGCCGGGGAGCCAGGCTGATCAGGAATCGAGAAGCGCCGTCCGGCGGGCCTCACCTAGAGTGACCGCCATGGACATCAGCATTAACGGGACCTTCCTGCCGCACAACGACCCGGACGCCTCGCTGACCTTCTATCGCGACATCCTCGGCTTCGAGGTCCGCAACGACGTCGGATACGGGGAGATGCGCTGGATCACGGTCGGCCCCGCCGGGCAGCCCGGCACGTCCATCGTCTTGTACCCGCCGGGTGCCGACCCCGGCGTCACCGACGACGAGCGGCGCACCATCCTGGAGATGATGGCCAAGGGAACTTACGGCATCATTACCCTGGCCACCGACGACCTCGACGCCACCTTCGCGCGGCTGGAAGCCACCGACGCCGAGGTCGTGCAGGAGCCGACCGAGCAGCCGTACGGCATCCGCGACTGCGCCTTCCGTGACCCCGCGGGCAACCTGATCCGCATCAACCAGCTCCGCTGAGCCGTCCGGACGCCCCGCTGGCCGCCGTCCGGCCCGCCGTCATACGGCATGCTGGCATGAGCTCAGTTCCCCGGCTCATCGAAGGCGGCCCGGCGCATCAGGACCGCGAAAGCCGCGGCCAGCAGCACGGCCGCGCCCGCCAGCATGGGCGCCGTCGGGCCGGCCCGGCCGACCGCCAGGCCGGTGAGCGCGAACCCGGCCGCGACGCCGGCGTTCCAGGCTGTATTGACCCATGTCGATGTCTCGGCGCCGGGTCCGGCGAGACGTTCCGCGCTGAGGTAGCTGAGCACCGCCGAGGGGGCCAGGACGGTCCCGGTCAGCGCCAGCACGACGCCCGCCAGCAGCAGCTCCGGCGTGACGGCCGCCAGGGCGATGCCGCCCGCCATCGCGACGAGCAGGCACGCCAGCTGGGTTGATGGCCGGGACCGGTGCCGCAGCTTCCCCCAGGCGAGCCCGCCGAGCGCGCTGCCCAGGCTCAGCGCGGCGAGGATGTAGCCGGCCGCGCCCGGATGGCGGGCGTCGACGGCGCGGGCCGTGATGGTGACGTCGATCGCGCCCAGGCCCAGCGAGGTGGCGAGCACGATGGCGAGCAGGACGCGGAACCCGGGCACGGCGAGCGGGCCCGCCGGGCCGGGCCGGCCCGGCTCGCCCGCCGGGGCGCCGGCACCCGGGGCCGCGAGCAGCAGGCATCCGGCGGCCAGCAGCGCCGCGGTGGCCAGCAGCGGCAGCACGGGACCGGCTGCGGTCACCGTCAGTCCCGCGAGGAGCGGCCCTGCGGTGAAGAGCGTCTCCTCGGTGGCGGCATCGAGGCTGTAGGCGCGTTCCAGGTTCTGGCCGCCGCCGGCCGCGGCCGCCCACCAGGCGCGCATCGCCGCCCCGGCCGGCGGCACCAGCGCCCCCGCCGTGGCGCACAGGGCGATGTACGGGGCCGGATCCCGGCCGCCGGCCAGGGCGAGAGCGGTCATCGCAAGCAGGGCCGCCGCGGCGCCCAGGCCGAGGACGGGCAGGACTGCCCGCTGGCCGCGGCGGTCCATCAAGCGGGACTTGAAGGGGCGGTCAGCGTACCGGCGGAATAGGCGCCGCCCGCCGCCCCGGCCGCGGCGAACGACCCGGTCGCGTGGTGGATGAGCAGGAGCAGGGACAGGCCCGCCATCCCGAAGGACAGCCGGGCGACGGCGGCCGCGGCGAACGCGCGCCGCGCTCCCGGCAGGGCGAGCAGGCCGCGGTAGGTGAGGGAAGGACGGGCATGCGGAACGGGTGCCTGTTCGAGGCGTGACATCGGGAACTCCCGGGAGAACGCCAGGCTGACCTGGCGGAGGACGGACGGGACCAGAACGCGCGGGAATCCGCGCGGGTCCGTCCGCTAATCCCGGGTGGGTGACATGCGGACCAGGCTATACCGACCCGGCACCGGTGTGTAGCTCGGCCTGACCGGGGCAGGTGCAGCAGGTACGCATACCCGATTCCTACCGAGGAGAGTTCTTTTCGTGACTTCCATTCCGGACATCACGCTGAACAACGGCCAGACCATCCCGCAGTTCGGCCTCGGCGTCTTCCAGATCGAGCCGAAGGACACGGTGGCCGCGGTGAGCACGGCGCTCGAGGCTGGGTACCGGCACATCGACACCGCCGAGATGTACGGCAACGAGGCGGAGGTCGGCGAGGCTATCACCCGGTCGGGCCTGGACCGCGGCGAGATCTTCGTCACCAGCAAGCTGGGCAATGACGCGCACGAGCCCGACGAGGCCCGCCAGGCCTTCGAGGGGACGCTCAAGGCACTCGGCACCGGGTACGTGGACCTGTTCCTGATCCACTGGCCGCTGCCGGCCCGCTACGGCGGCGACTTCGTGCAGACCTGGCAGGTCCTGGAGGAGTTCTACCGCGAGGGCCGGGCCCGGTCCATCGGCGTCTCCAACTTCCAGCCGCACCACCTGCGGCGGCTGCACGGCGAAACCCAGATCCCCCCGGCCGTCAACCAGATCGAGGTGCACCCCTACCTGACGCAGGACGACCTGCGCGCCTTCTGCGCCGAGCACCAGATCGCGATCGAGGCCTGGTCGCCGCTCGGCCAGGGGAGCGTCCTCGACGACCCGGCCATCGTGTCCATCGCCGAGCGGGCCGGCAAGACCCCGGCCCAGGTGGTGCTGCGCTGGCACATCCAGCGGGGCGACATCGTGTTCCCCAAGTCGGTCACCCCGGACCGGATCCGGGAGAACATCGCCATCTTCGACTTCGAGCTGTCCGCCGCCGACGTCGAGGACATCACGGTGCTGAACAAGGACGAGCGCACCGGCCCTGACCCCGACAAGTTCGACGGCCGGTAACCCCTGCCATGGCGCTGCCCCGGACGCTGGCCCGCCTGAACAAGATCGGCCTGAACCGCGTCACCACCCGCCTCGCACCGGTGGTGCCGGGGTTCGGCGTGGTCGTTCATCACGGCCGGCGCTCCGGGCGCCGGTACCAGACTCCGGTCAACGTGTTCCCGTCCGGGGCGGGTTACGTCATCGCGCTGACCTACGGGCCGGATTCGGACTGGGTCCGGAACGTCCTGGCCGCCGGGCGCTGCGAGCTGCGCACCGGCGGGCGGACGGTGGCCTTGACCGCGCCGCGCCTGTACCGCGACGAGGAACGCCGTCACATCCGCCCGGCCGAGCGGGCCGCCCTGCGCGCCCTGGGCGTGGCCGACTTCCTGTCGCTGGAGCGCGCGGCGCTGCCGTAGCCTGCTCACGAGGCCGGGACGGCCGCGGTCGCCGCCACCGGGCCCGGCCCGGGCGTGCGGGTCACGGTGCGCCCGGCCCGGGCGGCCAGGGCGGCGAACCGGGCGGAGTTGATCACCGCCGCCCCGCCGGGGTCGTTGTTGAAGTAGACGAACACGTCTGCCTCATCCGGCCAGGTCCCGGCCAGCCGCCCCACCCAGGACCTCAGCGCCTGCGGCCCGTAGCTGGGCCACGGCTGCGCCCTGCCTTCGTGGAGCCGCAGGTAACCCCACGTCGCGGTGCGCCACAGCGGCGTCACCGGGCGGGCGTGCCGGTCAGCCCAGCACAGCGCCGCGTCGTGCGCGGCCAGAACCTGCCGTATCTCCGGCGTCCACCAGGTTTCGTGCCGCGGCTCGACCGCCAGGCGGAGCCTGTCCACGCCGAGAGCGGCGGCCGCCTTCCGGAACTCTTTCAGGCACCCGTCCAGCGCCTCAGGGTCGGCCCTCAGCGTCGGCGGCAGCTGGAGCAGGACCGGCCCGAGCTTGGGCCCCAGCCCGGCGGCCGCGCCGAGCAGCCGGGCCACCGGCTCGGCCGGGTCGCGCAGCCGGCGCACGTGGGTCAGGTACCGGCTGGCCTTGACCGTCATGATGAAGTCGCCCGGCGTCCGCTCCCGCCAGGCGGTGAACGTCTCCCGCGACGGCAGCCGGTAGAAGCTGTTGTTGTTCTCCACGGTCAGGTAGCGGGCGGCGTAGTGCTCGAGCCAGCGGCGCTGGGGCACGCCGTCGGGGTACAGCCCGCCCCGCCAGTCGCGGTACTGCCAGCCAGAGGTCCCGATCAGCATCGGCATGAACGGCTTCCTGCCCCCGGGCCCCGGGTTCACGCCGGATCCTTCACTAGACTGATCACCGGTACCGGGCGGCGGAGGGACGGACGATGACGGACCATCCCGTGCGCTGGGGCATCCTCGGAACAGGCGGGATCGCGAGCGCCTTTGCCGCCGATCTGCGGCTGACCGATTCCGGTGCTGCCGTCGCGGTGGGGTCGCGCAGCCAGGAGTCCGCGGACCGGTTCGCCGACGCGTTCGGCATCGCCCGCCGGCACGCCAGCTACGAGCAGCTCGCGGCCGACCCGGACGTTGACGTGATCTACGTGGCCACGCCGCACCCGATGCACCACGGCAACGCGATCCTCGCGCTGCGCGCAGGCAAGCACGTGCTCATCGAGAAGCCGTTCACGATGAACGCCGCCGAGGCCCGCGACATCGTCAAGGTAGCCAGGGAACGCGGGCTGTTCGCGATGGAGGCGATGTGGACCCGGTTCCTGCCGCACGTCGCGGTCATCCGGGACTGGCTCGCCCAGGGCGCGCTCGGCGACATCGTCACCGTGATCGCCGACCACGGCCAGTGGTTCGCCGAAGACCCCGCGTCCCGGCTGTTCGCACCGGAACTGGGCGGCGGCGCGCTCCTGGACCTCGGCGTGTACCCGGTGTCCTTCGCGTCGATGGTCCTCGGCCCGCCGAGCCGGATCGTGTCCATGAGCGACCCGGCCTTCACCGGCGTCGACGCCCAGACGTCCATGCTGTTCGGCTACGACAGCGGCGCCCAGTCCGTGCTGACGTGCACCCTGCGGGCCAAGGGCCCGACCCGGGCGGCCATCGTCGGCACCGACGCGAGGATCGAGGTCGAGGGCGACTTCTACGCTCCCGTCGCCGTGACGCTCCTGCCGAGGAACGGCGACCCGGTCCGGGTCGAGCCGGCCCACGACGGCCGGGGCCTGCGCCACCAGGCCGACGAGGTCGCGCGCCGGCTGGCCGCCGGCGACACGGAGAGCCCGCTGATGCCGCTGGACGAGACCATCTCGATCATGGAGACGATCGACACGGTCCTCGCGCAGGCGCGGAAGAACACCTGACAAGCAGCCGGCTGGCGGTGCCGGGGCACGAGCCGGGCCATCCTCGTCTACCAGGATCACGTGGTGTGCCGGCAGTGGTGAAGGACTTCGGTCTCTGCCGTTCCGGTCACACGCCGGGGAGGGTGACCGCAAGGCCGGGAAAGGCTGCGGACATCCAGTCGCTGGCCGCCGTGGCCGGCATGGCAGTGAGGTCTGGCATGCCGAACACGTAGCTCCGCTCGATGCCTTCAGCGTCTGGAATGACCTGGGCAGCGGCCTGGAGCTGGGCGTCACTCCACCGGCGGAGAGCATCGTCCACGGCCGGCGCCCCGGCGAGGGCGTCCGCCAGTGAGGCGGCACTGGCCACCGCCCTGAGGACGCCGCTCCCCGCGAACGGAGGGGTCAGCGTGCCGGAATCGCCGACTAGGCAGATGCGGTCGCGCGCGTAGCTGCGGGCCACGAAGGAGTAAATGGCCTGGATTGAAGAGTTGCCGCTCTGTCGCACCAGCTCGAACAGCGGCGAGGGCAGCAGGCCCGCGAGGCGGGCCTCCAGG
>JAJKHX010000540.1 GCA_021154785.1 Nocardiopsis sp. | reverse complement strand
TCGCGGTGCTCGGGCCGTCCCCGGACCGCAAGGCCCAGGGACACCAGGGCGCCCGGCCGGTCCCCGACTGGCGGATGGGTGCCCTGGCCGCCGCGGGCGCGCTCTACTCCACGTCCGCCGACCTGGCCAGGTTCCTGCAAGCCGGCCTGGCCGCCGCCCAGCAGGACGGCCCGGATGGCCCGCTGGCGCCGGCCATCCGGGCCACGCTCACGCCGCGCCAGCCGATCCCGGGTGGCGAGATCGGCCTGGCCTGGCATCACGCCCGTCGCGGTGACCGCCGGGTCAGCTGGCACAACGGCATGACCGGCGGCTTCAGCGCGATGATCGCCTTCGACCCGGACCGGGGCCTGGGCGTCGCGGCCCTGGCCAACTCCGCCCGCCGCCCCCCGTCCCCGCTGGACCAGGCGGTCCTGAGCGCGTTCAGCCCGTAGGGCCGGGCCGGCTCGACTGGCGGGTCACCAGGCGGCAGGGGACCCGGCGGGTGCCGCGCGCGGGCTCACCCGCGATGGCGGCCAGCAGCAGCCCCGCGGCCACCCGGCCGACCTCCTCCAGGCACATGTCCACGCTGGTCAGCGGGGGCTGGGCGCCGAGCGCCATCGGCTCCCAGTTGTCGAAGCCGACCAGCGCGACGTCGCCCGGGATGGCCCGGCCGGCCGCCCGCAGCGTGTCGGCCACGCCGCGGGCGATCTGGTCGCTGCCGCAGAAGATCGCGTCGGTGCCCGGCTCCTCGGCCAGCAGCCGGGCGGCCGCCTCCCGGCCCCAGCGCTCGCTCCACTCGCCGAACCGCACGCCGCCGTGCGCCCGCAGCCCGGCCTGCGCCAGCGTGGCGCCGAACCCGGCCGCGCGCATCCGCGCGCCGAGGAACCGTTCCGGCCCGGTAATGTGGCCGATCCGCCGCCGGCCGCCGTGCAGCAGGTGCTCGGCGGCGACGCGGCCGCCGCCCTCGTCGTCGGGCACCACCGCGGGGCCGTCCTCGCCCACCGGCTGGGTCATCGCGTACACGACCGGGATGCCAGGCCCGGCCACCACCGGCGGGCGCGGCTCGATCCGGCGCCCGCTGACGATCAGCCCGTCCACCCGGCGGGCCGCCAGGGTCTCGACGTAGCGCCGTTCGCGCTCCGGGTCGTCCCGGGTGTCGCACATGAACACCGAGACCTGGCCGGTGCCGAGCGCGTCCTCGACCCCGAGCATGACCGGGATGCTGAACCGGCCGAAGCTGTCCGTGGTGATCAGGCCCACCGTGAACGAGCGGCCCGCGAGCAGGGCCTGGGCCAGCGTGTTGGGCGCGAAGCCGAGCCGCTCCGCCACTTCGGCCACGCGCTCCCTGGTTTCGGCGCGCAGCTTGCCCTGGCCGTTCAGGGCCTTGGAAGCGGTACCGATGGACACGCCGGCCTCCGCCGCCACGTCACGGATGGTCACCCGCCTCATCTGCGCTCCTCAGCATCGGTCCGGCCCGGTTGACGCTTCGCTGGCCAGCCTTTAGCCTACGATTTCGTGGGGATAAGGAAAACCTATTCCTTGGATCATGGAGCCGCGTACGTGAACAGTGCCGACCAGCCGCCTGCCGCAATGCCCGCTGCTGACCACGCCGACCAGGCTGACCACGCCAACGGCCGCGTCCGGACCGCACCACCGCAGGACCAGGCCCCTTCCGAGGGTCCTGCTGGTAGCGTAACCGGCCCCGTCGCCCCCACCGCCGCCGCCTCCGGGACGCACCAGCCGGTCACCCGGGCCCGGCTGGACGCCGGGCTGCTGCACCAGTGGCAGGAGCGCAACCTGACCGCGAGCCTGCCGCTCGCGGTGCGCCAGCTCGAGGACGCGGGGAACCTCGACAACGTGCGGCTGGCGATCCGGGCGGCCCGCGCGGCCGGATCCGCGGACGCCGAGGGCGAGGCGGCCAGCGCGGCCGATGGCTACGGAGCCGCGGGCGGTCACCGCCCGGTCGGCGTCGGGCCGGTTGATCCGCTGCCCGGGACCGGCTACCGCGGCCCGGTGTTCATGGACTCCGACATCTACAAGACGCTGGAAGCCATCGGCTGGGAACTGGCCCACGGCCGGCGGCCCGGGCTCGCCTCCTTCGCCGCCGAGGTCACCGCCCTGCTCGAGCAGGCGCAGCGCCCCGACGGCTACCTGAACTCCTACTTCCAGGTCAGCGGCGAGCCGCGGTACACCCGGCTGGCCTGGAGCCACGAGATGTACTGCGCCGGTCACCTGATCCAGGCGGCCGTGGCGATGCACCGGAGCACCGGCGACGACCGGCTGCTCGCCATCGCCGTGCGCCTGGCCGACCACCTGGTCCGCGAGTTCGGCGGTCAGGAGCGGGGCCTGGACGGGCACCCGGTCATCGAGACGGCGCTGGCCGAGCTCTACCGCGAGACCGGCACCCCCGCCTACCTCGAGCTAGCCCGGCAGTTCGTCGCCCAGCGGGGGCGGGGGCTGGCCGGGAACTCCGGCATGGGCCACCGCTACCTGCAGGACCACATGCCGGTGCTCGCCGCCGACACCGAGGTGGGGCACGTGGTGCGGGCCCTGTACCTGGAGGCGGGGGTGACGGACGTCGCCGCCGAGACCGGCGACCGCGCGCTGCTGGAGTCCTCGGTCCGCCGCTGGGACGACATGGTGGCGGCCAAGACCTACCTCACCGGCGGCAACGGCTCCCGGCACGCCGACGAGGGCTTCGGCGACCGGTTCGAGCTGCCGCCCGACCGCGCTTACAACGAGACCTGCGCCGCGATCGCCAGCATCCAGTGGAGCTGGCGGCTGCTGCTCGCCACCGGCGACGCGAAGTACGCGGACCACGTGGAGCGCGTGCTCTACAACGGCTTCGCCGCCGCGATCGCGACCGAGGGGCAGCGGTTCTTCTACGTGAACCCGCTGCAGCGCCGCGAGGATCACTTCGAGAAGGACGACCCCGGCCGGCGTCGCGTCTGGTTCAGCTGCGCCTGCTGCCCGCCGAACATCATGCGGCTCCTCGGCTCCCTCGAGCACTACCTCGCCTCCGTGGCCGGGGATACGCTCTACGTCCACCAGTACACCGGCGCCCGGCTGGCCGGGGCCGACCTGGACCTCGAGGTCACCACCGACTACCCCTGGTCCGGCGCGATCTGCCTGCGGGTCCTCGCCGCGCCGGCCGAAGCCCGCGGCCTGGCCCTGCGGGTGCCCAGCTGGAGCGCGGGTGCCCGCGTCGCGATAAACGATGATCCCGAACGGGTCGGAGTCTCACCCGGCTACCACGTCATCCACCGCACCTGGGCACCAGGCGACGTGGTGACTCTGCACCTGGACCTGACGCCGCGCTGGACCTACCCGGACCGGCGCGTGGACGCGATCCGCGGCTGCGTGGCCATCGAGCGCGGCCCGCTCGTCTACTGCTTCGAGCAGGCCGACCAGCTCGACGGCGCGCGCCTGGAGGACCTGGTCATCCAGCCGGGCGGCGTGCTCGGCGAGCGTCCCGTCGCGCTGGCCGGCATCGGCCAGACGATCGAGGTCACCGCGCCGGGCCAGACCGTGGACGGCGCCCCGGTCACGGCCATCGCCATCCCCTACTTCCAGTGGGACAACCGCGACGGCGACGCCATGCGCGTCTGGATGCCGTATTAGCCGAGGGGACGACCTCCCAAGCCCCCCGATTCATGGAGGCTGTCCGCCCCCGTGCCCCTGGGCCTCCCGAAAGGGGAGCGGGGACCATACCACCGGCCTCATGCGGCTCGGATGCCTCGTGTGTCCCGGGCCGAGCCGGGTTTCCACCGGTTCGATGCTCCATCGATCCGGTGGCAGCCGGCTCAATGCTCCATCGACCCGGCTGCCACCACCGGATTCACCTGGCTGCCACCGTCGGCAAGGCCGCCCCTGCTAGCGGCGGACGCCGTACAGGTGCTCGAGGGCGAGCTGGTCGAGGTGCTCGTAAGCCAGGCCGCGCTTGGCCAGGGTGTCGATGTCGGCGCTGGCGTCGCGCACGTCGCGCCAGGTCTCGCCGTCGGCCAGGGTGGGGGTGCGGAGCTCGGCCACGCCGGAGGCCCGGAGCGCCTCGATGACCTCCGGGTCGGCCCGGAACGCCTTGACCTTCTCCCGCAGGATCAGGTAATTCCGCATGCACGCGGCGGCGGTCACCCACACGCCCTCATCGTCCTCGGTGCGCGGCGGCTTGTAGTCGAAGTGCAGCGGCCCGTAGTACCCGCCCGACTCCACCGTGTCCACCACCCAGAACGCGCCCCGCACGTTCCCGGCCCCGAACCGCAGGTCCTGGTCGAACCGCGGGCCGTGCTGGCCGTTCAGGTCGATGTGGAAGAGCTTGCCGTGCCACAGGGCCTGCGCGATGCCGTGCGCGTAGTTGAGCCCGGCCATCTCCTCGTGCCCGATCTCCGGGTTGACCCCGACCATGTCCGGATCGGCCAGCCCGTTGATGAAGGCCAGGGCGTGGCCCACGGTGGGCAGCAGGATGTCGCCCCGCGGCTCGTTCGGCTTGGGCTCGATCGCGAACCTGATGTCGTAGCCCTGCTCGCGCACGTACGCGCAGAGTAGGTTCAGGCCCTCGGCGTACCGGTCCAGCGCGGCCCTGATGTCCTTGGCCCCGCCGGACTCGGCGCCCTCCCGGCCGCCCCAGAACACGTAGGTCTTCGCGCCCAGCTCGGCGGCCAGGTCCAGGTTCCGCATCACCTTGGCCAGCGCGAACCGGCGGATCTCGCGCTCGTTGGCGGTGAACGCGCCGTCCTTGAACATCGGGTGGCCGAACAGGTTCGTGGTGGCGGTGGTCACCACCATCTGCGTCTCTTCCAGGGCCTTGCGGAGCGCGCCGATCCGCTCGTCTCGCTCGGCCGCGGTGGCGTCGAACGCGAATACGTCGTTGTCGTGGAAGTTGATCCCGTAGGCTCCGAGCTCGGCCAGCTTGTACACGGCCCGCTCGGCCGGCATCGGCGGCCGCACCGCCGAACCGAAGACGTCCACTCCCTGCCATCCCACGGTCCAGATACCGAACGAGAACCGGTCCTCGCGCGAATGTACGAAATCCGTGCTCACCTGACGGTCCCTTCTCCAGTCATCATCGACGTCTCCATCCTTTCACCGTGCCCCGCCCCACCTCGGTCCCCGGAGCCTCAGTCCCAGCAGACCGTGGCGTCGCGGAGCGCTCCGTACTGCTCCCGGACCTCGGGGGTGGGCTCGGCGGTGTACTCGGCGCTGGTACCCGCCAGCGGCCACGCGGGAGCCTCGGCCGCGCCCGCCCCGCCCTCGGCCAGCAGGGCCCAGGCGGCCTGCCGGGCGGCGCCCAGCGCGACGTACTCGGCTGGCGCGGGCACCGTCACCGGCACGCCGAAGATCATCGGCGCGATCCGGCGCACCGCCTCGGACCGGGCGGCGCCGCCGATGAGGATCACCCGCCGCGCGGTGATGCCGCAGTCGGCCAGGTTGCCGATGGCGTCGGCGAGCGAGCAGAGCACCGCCTCGACCGCGGCCCGGGCCAGGTTCTCCGGCGTGCTGTTGGTACTGGTGAGGCCGCGCAGTACCCCGCTGGCGCCGGGCCGGTTGGGGCTGCGCTCGCCGTCCAGGTAGGGGAGCAGGGTCAGGCCCTGGGCGCCGGGCGGCGCGGCCAGGGCGAGCCGTGACAGCCCGTCGGCGTCGGTACCGAGCATGCGGGCCGTCACCGTCAGCACCCGGGCCGCGTTGATGGTCGCCACCAGCGGCAGGAAGCGCCCGGTGGCGTCGGCGAAGCCGGCCACCGCCCCGGACTCGTCCGCGGCGGCCCCGGCCGCGACCGCGTAGGCGGTGCCCGAGGTGCCGATGGAGACGGCCACCTCGCCCAGCCGCAGGCCCAGGCCGAGCGCGGCGCCCATGTTGTCCCCGGTTCCAGCGGACAGCGCCGCGCCGGCCGGGTTCCTGGCCACGACCTCGGCCGGGGACGCCAGCCGAGGCAGCCCGGCCGGCTTGCCCAGCGCGG
>JAJKHX010000539.1 GCA_021154785.1 Nocardiopsis sp. | reverse complement strand
GGATCAGGATCAGGATCAGCGTGGACAGCAGGACGATCTGGTCGGCCCGGTTACTCGACTGCTGGCTGTCGAGTTGCTGGGCGGCCGAGCCGGTGATGCCCGCGGTCAGGCCGGTCCCGGCCACCAGCGGCTTGATGTCGGCACGCAGCACCTTGATGGCGTCGCCCGCGTCGTTGCCGTTGCCGTTGACCACGCTGTTCGGCATGGCGACGGCGGCCGCCTGGACCAGGTGGTTCGACGACGGCGGGGCCGCGGTGATCGAGATGATGTTCTTGACGTGCCTGGCTTGGAGGGCCTGCACGACCGACTTCACCTTGGCCGAGTCGGCCGCGGTCAGCGGCGCGCCGCCGGCCTTCGCGAACACGATGATGGCGGCGTTGGCGGTCACGTTGCTGGCCTGCGGGAAGGCCTGGTCCTGCAGGTCCGAGGCCCGGATGGACTCGTAGCTGCTGGGCAGGAAGCTGCTCTCGTTGCTGGTCGTGGGCAGGCCGGGAGAGGTGGCGATGACCGCGACGGCGGCCACGATCCACAGCGCGATCACCCGCCACGGATGTCGCACCGCTACCTGGCCGAGCCAGGTGAACACCCCGTTCCCGTTTCCGTTCCGAGCCTGCCGCGTCGCGCTGTCATGGCGCACCATGCCGTTTATTTCCCCGTCCGTTGGCATCCGCTGCGCGCCCTATGCTACGAAAATCCCGTTCGAGTAGCTACTTATTTAGGGCTTCCCTTCAGCCGCTGGCGGAGCAGGTGGCCTCGCCTACGGGCCAGATGGTCCATCCCCGCCTGGACAGGTCCGGCCAGAGCCGGTTCGCGCAGTGCTTGCACAGGTAGAGCTCGCCTTGCCGGTGCACGCGGTAGGCCGCGCGGACGGCGGGTCCGCACCGGTCGCACGTCTGGTCCGGGTCCGGCTGGTCCGGTCTGGTCTGGTTCGGCCCGGGCTGCGCGTCCGTCATCGCCAGCCGGCTAGTAGTAGGCGCCTCACACCCCTTATTCGCCGCCGTAGCCTGAGCGGTTTGGTCCCGGATGCGGCTTTTTACAAGCCGTAGGCCTCGAGCAGGCGGAGCCAGACCTCGCTGATCGTGGGGAACGAGGGAACCGCGTGCCACAGCCGCGCCAGCGGCACCTCCCCCACCACGGCGATGGTGGCGGCGTGCAGCAGCTCGGCCGTGCCCGGGCCGGCGAACGTGGCCCCGGCCAGGACCTTGCGCCGCTCATCGACGACGAACCGGGCCCGGCCCTGGTAGCCGTCCGCGGCCAGGACCGCCCCGGACACGTGGCCGAGCTCGTAGTCGACGGCGCGGACCGGGAGGCCCTGGCGGAGCGCCTGCGCCTCGGTCAGCCCGACCGCTGCCACCTCGGGGTCGGTGAAGACCACCTGCGGGGCGCCGAGGTGGTCGGCGCTGGCCGCCAGCTGGGTCCACGGCGGCGGCGGCCCGTCGAGCTCGCCGCGGGACCGGGCGACGATCGCGTCGCCGCAGGCCCGGGCCTGATACTTGCCCATGTGGGTGAGCAGGTTGCGGTGGTTGACGTCACCCACCGCGTACAGCCAGCCGCCGGGCACCGCCTCGACCAGGCCGCTGTCGTCCACGGCCAGCCAGTCGCCGGCCCGCAGCCCGACGGACTCCAGCCCCAGTCCGGTGGTGCGCGGTGTCCGGCCGGCCGCGACCAGCAGTTCGTCGGCGACCAGGTCGGCGGGATGGGCGGGGCCGGCCGGGCCGGGATCGGTGTCGCCGATCCAGAGCTCCGCCGGGGTGGCGCGGGAGAGCCGGCGCACCCGGGACACGCGGGTGTCCAGGCGGACGTCCACGCCGGCCGACCGCAGCGCCCCGGCGACCAGCTCGCCCGCGAACGGCTCCATCTTGTCGAGCAGCCCGCCGCCCCGGACCAGCATCGTGACCTCGGCGCCGAGCGCCCGCCAGGCGGTGGCCATCTCGCAGGCCACCACGCCGCCGCCGATGATCGCCAGGCGGCCGGGGACGATCTCGGAACTGGCCGCCTCGCGACTGGTCCACACCAGCGACTCGGCCAGCCCGCGGACCGGCGGGATGGCCGCCGCGCTGCCGGTGGCGACGACCACCGCCAGCCGGGCGCCCAGGGTGATGGTAGTGCCGTCCGGGCCGGTGACCTCGACGGTGCGCTCGCCGGCCAGCCGGGCCTGGCCGCGGACGAACGTGCTGCCGGTCCCTTCCACCCACTTGACCTGCCCGGAGTCGTCGGACCAGTGGTGCGTGAATTTGGTCCGGCGGGCCAGTACGGCCGCGACGTCCAGCTCGCCGGTCACCGCCTGCCGGGCTCCGCCCACGGCCCGCGCCGCGGCGAGCGCGGCGGCCGGGCGCAGCAGCGCCTTGCTCGGGATACAGGCCCAGTACGAGCACTCGCCGCCGGCCAGCTCGGACTCGGCCACCGCCACGGACAGGCCGCCGCGCCGGGCCCGGTCGGCGACGTTCTCGCCGGCCGGCCCGGCCCCGATCACGACGACGTCGTACTCCTGGTCACTCATGCTTCCCCCATTTCGCGGCTGCGCCAGTCAGGCGTGCAGGGCCGGATGACTCCTAGCCCACTCGTTAGGTCCGATGTAGGGCGCGGACGTTACAGGTCCCCTTGACCTTAGCCGGGCACGGGCGGACGCTCGGGCTGGCAGGCCCGGCGCCTGGCGCGGCCCCGGCCAGGGTACGGGCCAGGGACATCACGGGCGCGAGGTCCCGCCAGCAGGCGGGATCGTAAGGGCAGGCTGAACCCGCAGGAGAGGAACATACTGATGGATCTCAGGCTCGAGGTCGTAGTGCTGCCGGTCTCCGACGTGGACCGGGCCAAGGCTTTCTATACCGGTCTGGGCTGGCGCCTGGACGCCGACTTCGCGACCGGCCCCGACTTCCGGGTAATCCAGGTGACGCCGCCTGGCTCGGCCTGCTCGGTCATCTTCGGTACCGGGGTCACCGACGCCGCGCCCGGCTCGGCCGAGGGCATGCAGCTGGTCACGGACGACATCAACGCGGCCCGGGCCGAGCTGGGCCGCCTCGGCGCTCCGGTGAGCGAGGTCTTCCACGACGTGGGCGGGGTGTTCCACCACGGCGGGACCGCGGGCCGGGCTTCCGGCCCGGCGCCGGAGAACAAGACCTACGGCTCGTGGCTCTCGTTCGCCGACCCGGACGGCAACGCCTGGTTCGTCCAGGAGGTCACCACCCGGCTGCCCGGCCGGGTGACGTCCGCGCTGGCGGCCTTCGACTCGGTGTCCGGCCTGGCCGACGCGCTGCGCCGGGCGGCGGCGGCGCACGGCAAGCACGAAGAGGAGATCGGGCACGCCGACGCGGACTGGCCGGACTGGTACGCGCAGTACATGGCGGACGAGTCGGCCCGGCAGGCGGACGCCAAGTGACCAGCGGTTTTGACTACGACGTCATCATCGTCGGGGCCGGCGCGCCGGGCGAGCACTGCGCCGGCGAGCTGGTGGACGGCGGCCTGCACGTCGCCGTGGTCGAGCGGGAACTGGCCGGGGGCGAGTGCTCGTACTGGGCCTGCATCCCGTCCAAGACGCTGCTGCGCCCCGGTGAGGCGGTGCACGGCGCGCTCGAGGCGGCCGGTGAGGCCCGCGTGGACGTGGCGGCGGCGCTGGCGTACCGGGATTTCATGGTCTCGGACCACACCGACGCCGGGGCGCAGGCCTGGCTGGCGGGCAAGGGCATCGACTTTATTCGCGGCACCGGCCGGCTGGACGGACCCGGTGTGGTCGTGGTCGGTGATGCGCGCTATACCGCGCGGGATGTGGTGCTGGCCAACGGGTCGGATCCGGTGGTGCCGCCGGTGCCGGGGCTGCGCGAGCTGGACGGGCTGTGGAGCAATCGTGAGGTGACCGCGATGAAGGCGGTCCCGCGGCGGCTGCTGATCCTGGGCGGCGGGCCGGTCGGCGCCGAGATGGCCCAGGCGGTGCACCGCCTCGGCGGTTCGGTGGCCCTGGTGGAGGGCGCGTCGCACGTGCTCGCCCGCGAGCCCGAGCCGCTGGGCAACGCGCTCGGCGCGGCCTTGCGTTCCGAGGGCGTGGAACTGTACCTGGGCATTCATGCGACCGCGGCGCGCCGGGACGGCTCGGACTATGTCTTGGATCTCGACGACGGTACTTCGCTGCGCGGGGATCGCCTTTTGATCGCTACCGGGCGGCGGCCGCGGACTTCCGGGGTTGGCCTGGAGACGACCGGCGCTTCCTTTGACGCTCACGGCGTTCGCGTCGATGCCCGGCTGCGGGCGGCGGACCGGCTGTGGGCCATCGGCGACGTGACCGGCATCCGGCTGCTGACCCATGTGGGCAAGTACCAGGGCGAGGTGGTCGCCTCGAACCTGCTCGGCGAGGTCCGGGAGGCTAACTACTCGGCGGTGCCGGACGTCGTCTACACCGACCCGCAGGCGGCCGCGGTCGGCGAGACCGAGGGGCGGTTCAGCGTGACCGTCCCGATGGCCGACGTGGCCAAGACGGCTACTTATGAACATGATTACGCCTCGTCGGGCGGGTTCCTGACCCTGGTGTCCGACGGCTCGCGGCTGACCGGGGGGTACGCGCTCGGGCCGGAGGCGGGCGAGTGGATGCAGCAGGCCACGCTGGCCGTCCGGGCCCAGGTGCCGCTGGACGTGCTGCGTGACGTGATCCAGCCGTTCCCCACCTTCTCCGAGATCTTCGTGGCCGGGCTGAAGGCCCTGCGGGCGCAGATCGCGGCGTCCCGCGAGACGGCCGGGGCCGGTGGCCCGGCTGGGGCCGGCGGCCCGGCCGGGGCTGGCGGGCCGTGAGCGTCTCTCGCCTTTCCCGGCCTCGTACTTCCCCGGCTGGCGGCGAGCCCTTGGCGGCGCTGCGCAGCGGGACCGGGGCCGCGCTGATCACGGCCACCGTCCTCGCCTCGGCGGTCACCGCGGTCGACGCCAACGTCATCAAGGTGGCGGTGCCGGCCATCGGGCGCAGCCTGCACATCGGGACCGCCGCCCTGCAGTGGACGCTGACCAGCTACCTGCTGAGCGTCGCGGCGCTGCTGCTGCTGGCCGGCGCGCTGTCCGACCGGTTCGGCCGGCGGCGGCTGCTGGCGGTCGGCCTGCTGGTGATGCTGGCGGCCTCGGGGCTGTGCGCGGCCGCGCCGTCGGCCGGCCTGCTGATCGCCGGCCGGGTGGGGCAGGGCATCGGCGCCGCCATGGTCGTGCCGACCAGCCTGGCGCTGCTCAACGGCGCGCTGCGCCCGGCCGACCGGGCCCGGGGCATCGGGGTCTGGGCGGGCCTGGAAACCCTCGGGACCACGGTCGGCCCGTACGTCGGCGGCTGGCTGGTCGACGTGGGCTCCTGGCGGCTGGTGTTCCTGCTCAACGTGCCGCTGATCCTGGGCAGCTTGACCGCTTTGCGGTACGTCCCGGAGAGCGCCCGGACGAGCGGGGCGTTCGCGCTGGACTACCGGGGCGGGCTGCTGGCCGTGGCCGGCCTGGGGGGCGTGATCTACGCGCTGACCCTCGGCCCGGACTCGGGCTGGCTGAGCGCGCCGGTCCTGATCGCGGCGGTGACCGGGGTCGTCTGCCTGGTCCTGCTGGTGCCTGCCGAACGCAGGCCGGCCGCCCCGATGCTGCGGCTGGCGCTGTTCGCCTCGCGTCAGTTCGACGCGATCAACGTGATGACGCTGGTGCTGTACGGCGCCCTCGGCGCGGCGAGCTACCTGGTCATCTTGCAGTGCGAACTGCGGCTCGGCTATTCGCCGGCCCAGGCCGGGGCGGCGCTGATCCCGGAGTCGGTGGTCTTCCTGCTGCTGGCCCCGGTCAGCGGCGCCCTGGTCGCGCGGGCCGGCCCGCGCTGGCTGATGACCGGCGGGATCTTGTTCGTGGCGGCCGGATTCGGGTGGCTGTCCGCGGCGGAGCCCGGCCAGGGTTACGCCGCCTCGATCCTGCCCGGCGTACTGCTGTGGGGGCTCGGCATCGGCCTGGCCGTGACCCCGCTGACCGCCGCCGTGCTGGCCGCGGTGGGCGACGCCGACCTCGGCGAGGCCTCGGGCATCAACGACGCCGCCTCCCGGATCGGCGGGGTCGTCGTCATCGCCATCGTGCCCGTGCTGATCGGCGCGACCGGCAGCCGGGGTTACGCCGGCGCGCTCAGCGGCGGCTATCAGCCGGCGATGATCGCCATGGCCGGGCTGTGCGTGGCGGCGGCGCTCATCACTGCTGTCTTCGTTACTGACGACCGCCAGGCCGGCCACATGGCCGGTCATCGGGCTGACGGCTGGGCCGGTCGCTGGGCCGGCCTCTGGACCGGCCACCGGGCCGGCCACTGGGCCGGGCACCGGCTCGTGCCGCGCGCGCCCGAGAATGGCTGTCCCCCGCTTGTCCCCGTTCCGGCGCCCCAGGAGGATTCATGACTACCGCATCCGACGTCTCCACCCTGCACCGCTCCACCCTGGACCGCTCCACCCTGCACCGCGAGCCCGGGCTGACCGGGCAGACCGTCGTCGTGATCGGCGGCAGCGCCGGCATCGGGCTCGAGACGGCCCGGCTGGCCCGCACCGAGGGCGCCGACGTCATCCTGGCCGCCCGCAACCCCGAGCGCCTCGCCGCGGCCGCGGCGGAAGTCGGCGCGGTGCGCACCGCCGCCTTGGATGTCACCGACTGGGCGGCCCTCGACCGGTTCTTCGGCGAGCTGCCCGAGGTGATCGACCACGTGCTGGTCACCGGCCCCGGGCCGTACTACGCGCCCCTGGCCGAACTGGACCGCGAGCGGGCGCACCAGGACTGGGACCACCATCTGTGGCTCCCCGTCGCCATCGGGCAGCACGCCGTCGGCCGGGTGCGGCCCGGGGGCACGCTGCTGTTCATGGGCGGCACCGGCGGCCGCAGCCGCGGGCCCGGCCTGTCCCTCATCGCCGCCGGGACCGCCGCCCTGCCAGCCCTGGTCGCCAACCTGGCGGTCGAGGTGGCGCCGATCCGGGTCAACCTCATCGCGGCCGGCTTCGTCGACACGCCGCTGTCCGCGTCGCTGCTCGGCGATGGCCTCGAGGCGCGCCGTGCTGAGTTGCGGGCTACCCTGCCCATCGGCCGCGTGGTCGGGCCGGCCGATATCGCCGCGCTGGCTGTGCACATCATGACCAACACGGCGCTCACCGGCGCGACCTACGACATCGACGGCGGCCAGCAGCTGGTCTCCGGCGGGTGATCGTGAACGACCTGCTGAAGCTGGCCATCGAGGGTCACGGCGGCCTGCGGCGCTGGGAGCAGTTCACCCGGTTCCGGGTGGCGGGCTCGTTCCCGCGGCCCGGCCGGTACGCCACCTGGGAGCCGTACCGGCAGGCCAGAGCTGGCGCGCCCTGCGGTCACCTATCCGGACAGCATCGTGGCCCACACCCGCCGGCAGACGTACTACTTCGATTTGCCTAGTTCTCCGTAGGAGGCTCTTTCATGGAGTACCTGGTCAGCATGACGACCCGGGTCCCGGACGGGACGCCGGAGCAGGCAGTGGACGACGTCCGTGCCCGCGAGGCCGCGCACTCGCGCGACCTC
>JAJKHX010000538.1 GCA_021154785.1 Nocardiopsis sp. | reverse complement strand
GCTTCAATTTCGAAGTATACCGACCCGAGGAGAAATCATGAAGGCAGTCCGTTACCACGCCTACGGCGACAGCGGCGTCCTGGCCTACGAGGAGGCCGACCGTCCGGTGGCGACGGCGGGGCAGGTGGTGGTCAAGGTGGCCGGCTCCGCGTTTAACCCGGTGGACGTCGCGATCCGCTCCGGCTTCCTGCGGCAGGTATTTCCGGTGACCTTCCCGCAGATACCGAACTTCGACGTGGCCGGCGTCATCACCGAGGTCGGCGAGGGCGTCAGCGGCTGGAGCACCGGGGACGCGGTGGTGGCGTTCCTGCCGATGGCCGGGCCCGGCGCGGCCGCCGAGTACGCCGCCGGGCCGGCCGAGGTGCTGGCCGCCGCGCCCCGCACCGTCGAGCTGGCCGACGCCGCGGCGCTGCCCTCGTCCGGCCTGACGGCCTGGCAGGCACTGTTCGAGGTGGCCGGGCTGCAGGCGGGACAGAGCGTGCTGATCAACGGGGCGGGCGGCGCGGTCGGCGGCTACGCCGTCCAGCTGGCCCGGCAAGCCGGCGCCACCGTGACCGCGACCGCCAGCGCGGGCAGCGCCGGACGGGTCCGCTCCTACGGCGCCGACCGGATCGTCGACTACACCGTAACCCCGCTCCCGGCGGCGGCCGCCGGGCAGCGCTTCGACGTGGTGCTCAACCTGGCGCCCGCCAGTCCGGAAGAGACCGCCGCCCTGACCGATCTTGCCGCCGACGGCGGCGCCTTCGTCAGCACCACCACCCCCGGGCCCGACGATGCCGGGCGCGGCGTACGGACGGCGCGGGTCTACGTCCGCAGCGACGGCGCTCAGCTCGCCGAGCTCGTCGCCCGCGTCGACGCCGGCGACCTCAAGATCGGCGTCGGCCAGCGGCGGCCGCTGGCCGACCTGCCCGCCGTCCACGACGAGTCCGCCGCCGGGCAGCTGCCGTCCGGCAAGACCATCCTGATCCCCTGACCTCTAGAC
The DNA here is from genome assembly GCA_021154785.1 of Nocardiopsis sp. Lineage (GTDB taxonomy): Bacteria > Actinomycetota > Actinomycetes > Streptosporangiales > Streptosporangiaceae > Palsa-504. The sequence goes on along the minus strand of JAJKHX010000538.1, from coordinate 5,181 downwards.
CTCTGAACGTCGAGGAGCCAAGAGACATGAGCAAGCCGCAGCGCGATGCCAGCGGCTCGGCCCTGCGGGCCGAGCCGTTCGACCTGGACCAGAGCACGGCCGAGTACCGGAAGTTGTTCGACACGTGGGCGATCCGTCCGTACCCGGTGGGTGCCCGGCGGTGACGAATGACCCATTCGTTCGGCGGAAATAAGGGCGGTCGCGGGGCGGCGGGGCGGCTGACCGCGGACCGTCGTGGCGCGGTCCTGGGGTCAGTCGAACGGGCCGGCGTGACGGAGGAAGGTCAGGAACCTGGCGGCGGCCGGGGGCAGGCTGCGGTCGGTGCGCCAGGTGAGGCCGATCACGCGCTCAGCTCCGGCCGCCGTCAGCGGGACGCCGGTGGTGCCGGACGCGCCGACGAGTTGCTCGGGCAGGATGGCCAGCCCCAGGTCGGCGCCCACCAGCCCCTCGATGGTGATCAGGTCGGCGCTTTCGAAGGAGATGCGCGGCGTCATGCCTTCGGCTTGCAGCAGCTCGTAGAGCAGGACCCGGAAGCCGATCAGCGCCAGCTCCGACAGGCCCGAGGCGAGGCCCCGCAGCATCTCGTGCCCCGGCTCCTGGCGCAGGACGACCCGGACCTGCGGCGCGTCGGCGCGGAAGTCGTGCAGGATGCGCGGCACCAGCGAGGTGGCGATCGAGTCCAGGAAGGCCAGCCGGACGGTGCCGGTGCCCGGATCGAGCAGTTCGGCCAGGTCGGCGCGGAGCTGGTCGTACCGGCGGGTGATGTCGCGGGCCGCCGCCAGGACCACCTCGCCGTGCGGGTTGGGGTGAACGCCCTCAGCGTCCCTTTCGAACAAACGGGTGCCGAGCTCGTCTTCGGCCCGTGCGAGCAGTCGTGACAGGGCGGCTGGCTTATCCGCAGCGTGGCCGCGCACAGTGGTCTGGTGACTTCTGTATCCGACCGGGCTGCGGCCTCGGGCTCGGCTCTCCCCGGTCCCCGGCATGAGGGCTACCGGGCCGGTGAAACGGGGTACCGGAGAATCGCGATCGCGCTGTTCGCCGCCGGGGTGGCGACGTTCGCGCTGCTGTACAGCACCCAGGCGCTGCTGCCGGTGCTGGCCCGCGCGTTCTCCCTGTCCGCCGGGCAGAGCACGCTATCGCTGTCGCTGACCACCGCCGGGCTCGGCGTCGCGCTGCTGGTGACCGGCCCGGTGTCCGAGGTGCTGGGACGCACCCGACTCATCCGCCTCTCGCTCACGGCCTCCGGCCTGGTCGCGCTGGCCTGCGCCGTCGCGCCGAGCTGGGACGTGCTGCTCGGGCTGCGGCTGGTCCAGGGCATCGCCCTGGCCGGGCTGCCGGCCGCCGCTACGGCCTACCTGCGCGAGGAGACCCATCCCGGCACCTACTCGCGGGCCGCGGGCCTGTACATCGGCGGCACCGCCCTCGGCGGGCTAACCGGCCGCCTGGTCACCAGCGCGGTCGCCGACGCGGCGGGCTGGCGGTGGGCGCTGGCCGCGATCGCCGCCGTCGGGCTGGCCTGCGCGGCCGTGGTCGTGGTGACGCTGCCGCCGTCGCGTAACTTCACCCCCGCGCCGGTCCGGGCCGGGACGCTGGCGGCGATGATCCGGCAGGCCGTGTCCGACCCCGGGCTGCTGGCGCTCTACGCCATCGGGGGCTGCTCGATGGGCGCCTTCGTGACTATCTTCAACGCGATGAGCTTCCGGCTTACCGCCACGCCCTTCGACCTCAGCGCCGGGGCCGCGGGGCTCGTCTTTCTCGTCTACCCAGTCGGCAGCCTCAGTTCGGCCGTGGCCGGGCGGATGGCCGGCCGCTTCTCCCGCCGGGCCGTCGTGGCGGCCAGCTGCCTGATCGCCGCGGCCGGCGTGCTGGTGACGCTGCCGGGTTCGCTGCCGGCCATCGTGGCCGGCCTGGCCGTGATGACGGCCGGGTTCTTCGGCGTGCACAGCGTGGTCAGCGGCTGGGTGCCGGCCCGGGCCCACGCCGGGGGCGCCGCCTCCGGCCAGGCGGCTTCGCTGTACCTGTTCGCATACTACCTGGGGTCGTCCGTGTTCGGCACCCTGGCCGGACCTGCCTGGAGCCGGGACGGCTGGCCGGCCGTGGCGGCCCTGGCGCTGGCGCTCTTCGCGGCGTGCGGGCTGCTCATCGCGTGGCTATGGCGCATCACGGGGCGGGGACGGTAGCTACTGGCAGGACACGCTCGATGGTGCGGTGTTGCTGCCTGAGTAGGTCGCGGTGAAGCCGACCGTGGTGCTGGCGCCGGGGGCGAGCGTGCCGTTGTACGAGGCGTTCGTCACGGTCACGGTGCTGCCGGACTGGGTGCGGTTGCCGTTCCAGAGGTTGCTGATCGCCTGGTTGCCGGGGAAGGTCCAGCCGAGCTGCCAGGTGCTCAGCGAGGCCGATCCGGTGTTCGTGACCACGACCTGTCCCTGGAAGCCGCCCGGCCAGCTGCCCACCACCGAGTACGTGCCGGAGCAGGCGGCGCCCGGCGACGCCGGGCCGGCGGACGTCGGGGTGGGGGTCGGCGCCGGGCCCGTCGGACTGCCGTTGACGGTAACCGAGAAGGAGTTGGTCGTCAGCCCGGCGCCGCCCTGCCACAGCTCGAACCCGGCCTCGACGTCGATCAGGTACCAGCTGCTCTTGGTATAGCCGCGGCTGACCATGTCCTGGGCCAGGGTGCCGACGTCCAGGTTGGCGACCGAGGTCGCCGGACTGGTCATCTCGTAGGTGACGGTGTCCCAGCTGGACTGCGCGCCTTGCCAGATGTTGTAAGTGTGGCCCCCGAGGGTGACGTTGCTGGCGACCTCGGAGCCGAACGGCTGGACCGAGCCGTTGTGGTTCAGCCAGACCATGAGCTCGCTGCCGTTCGGCTGGCCGGTGGTAGTGGGCGTCTGGTTGAACCAGATGTCGTAGGCCACGTCGTAGGCGCTGCTGCCGCCGGGCTGGGTGGTCGACCAGCTCGTGGTCACCATGCCAGGGGTCAGGGCCGAGACCACGACGGGGTGGGCGGACAGCCCACCCGAGCTGCAATTGCCCCAGTGGCAGCCCTGGTAGATGGACGGGTACGCACCCGGCGACCCGTTGGTGGCGTTGCCGATCGAGGAGCTGGCCACCGTGAAGCCGGCGCTGCCGTCGGTGCTGACGCATTCCGGCGCGCTGGAGTCGAACTCGTTGTTCTGCACGGTGTACGTGCCGCCGGACACCGGCGCGGTCTGCTGCTGGCACAGCGATGTCGTCACCGCCGCGGCCGGGTTGGCGGTGAGCGCGGGAGGCGGGCCGCCGGGGCTGATGGCGCGGGCGGCGAGGAAGGTGCCAAGGGCGAGCAGCAAGGTGGCTGCGATGGTGAGCGCGTACCTGGAACGAGTCACCGGATACCTCCGAGCGCAACGGCCTGGGCCCGGTGGCCCGCGTTCCGCTTTCCGCGGCCGATGCCTGCTTGTGACGAGTGCGTACTGTGCCCGATATTCGGCACTCATCGTCGCGTCAGCGGCGGCCGGAGGTCAAGAACGAAGTTATTACGCTCCCTTGTCTATCGTTACGGCCGGTGAGCTCGCTGACCTGGCCGAGGTGGCGGCCGGGTCCGGGACCGGCAGCGGCCAATGCGGCGCGTACGCATTGACAGGCTGGTGGACAAGCGGGAAAGGCTCGCTGTAACGGGCCCGCCGATCGCGGGGATCCAGCCCCGGCGGGTGGCTTAGCCTCGTTCTCCACCTCCTGCCCCAGGTGCCCCGCAACGGGCCTGTTCCCAGCCGGCTCGATGCTCCATCGATCCGGTCCCGGGCGGCTCGATGCTCCATCGATCCGGTCCTAGGCGGCGATAACCGGCACGATCTAGCGCCGCGCCGGCCCGGGCCCGCCTCAGCCCGGGCCAGATCCCGGCCGGGAGGCGAGCCGGCCGTCTTCCGGCCCAGATCCCGGGGCCGGAAGGCTGGCAGCTGCGGTGCCAGCGAAAAATCCCGCCGCGGGGTGAAACTTTTCCGGGCCGGGGACGCGACAGTTAGGACATGGACAGCCGCCCGAGCGACGAGACGCTGCTTCTCGCCGTCGCCGAACGCGACATGGGCGCCTTCCGCACGCTCTACGAACGCCACTCCGGCTGGCTCGCGATCCGGCTCGCCCGGCGGTGCAACGACCGTGACCTGGTGGCGGACGCGATCGGTGACACCTTCGTCGCGGTCTGGCAGAAACCACGGGGCTTCCGCGGCGACGGCGACATCGCGGCGTGGCTGTGGGGGATCGCGATCCGCCGGCTGGTAAGCCGGCTGCGGGCCGGCGGCAGCGTCGCCGCCGTGTTCGAGCATGCCGAGGCCGCGCCGGCCGCCGAAGACCAGGTGCTGCTGTCGGTGGAGTACGGCGACATCGGCCAGGCGCTGGCCCGGCTGTCGCCGGAGATGCGCGCCGTCATCCAGGCCGTCGTCCTGGACGGCCTGTCCGCCAAGGAGGCGGCGCAGCTGCTGCACGTACCGGTGAGCAGCGTGAAGACCCGGCTCTACCGGGCCAAGGCGCACCTGCGAACCGCCCTAGCGGAAGGACCGTCATGACCGCCTGGCACCTCGACGACGACGCACTGCGGCGCTACGTCGAGCGGACCGATTCGCTGGCCGAGGGGGCCTCGGCCGAGCAGCACCTGCTGGCCTGCGAGCCGTGCCGGGCGCGGGTCAGCGTCGCGGCCAGCATGACCGAACGCAGTGTGATCGACTTCGCCGCGGTGTGGGACCGCACCCGGGACGCGGTGGAAGTGCCGCGGCCGTCGGTGTTCGAGCGGCTGCTGCGCGGCGCCGGCCTGCCCGCCCAGGAGGCGCGGCTGGTCGCGGTGGCCAGCGCCTTCCGCGGCGTGTGGCTGACCGGCGTGGCCGCCGTCCTCGCGTTCGCCGCGATCGCGGCGGCGATCGGGCACACCCGCGGGATGTGGCTGTTCCTGTCCGTGGCGCCGGTCGTGCCCTGCCTGGTGGTCGCGTCCAGCTACGACCCGTGGATGGACCCGGCCCTCCAACCGGAACTCGTCACGCCCTATCCGATGCTCCGGCTGATCCTGCTACGCACGATCGCGGTGCTCGCGCTCGCGTTGCCGGCGGTGCTGCTCTCCGGGCTGTTCATACCGGGGGAGACCGCGTTCGCCTGGCTGCTGCCGGCGGTTGGCTTCGTGGCGGTGGTCCTGGCCGCGTCGACGTGGTTCAGCCCACT
>JAJKHX010000537.1 GCA_021154785.1 Nocardiopsis sp. | reverse complement strand
GCGGGGCTGCTGTCGGCGGGGCTGCTGTCGGCGGTACTGCCCGCGGTCAGTTTGCCCACGCGGTCGAGCAGCAGCTGGTGCCGGGCGAGCTCGGCCTCGATCCGCAGCCGGGCGTGCTCGGCGACCAGGTTACCAGACTGATCTGTTGCCGTCAGGGCCGCGGCGGCCCGGTGCTTTCCCTGACCACCAGCGTGGTGGCCAGCTCGATGTGGTGCGGCTCGCCAGCCGCGGTGGCCGGGTCGGAGCGCAGCATGCGGAAGCCGCTGGCTGCCATGGCCGCCAGCGGCTGGCGGATCGTGGTCAAGGGGGGCGCCGCCCAGGACGCCACGGGAACGTCGTCGAAACCCACCACGCTCAGGTCGTCCGGGGCGCGCAGCCCGCGTTCGCGCAGGGCCTGGAGCACGCCGAACGCCTGGCTGTCGTTGCCGGCCACGACGGCCGTGGGCGGCTCGGCCAGGCCCAGCAGCTCGGTGGCCTGCGCTCGCCCGGCCGTCACCATGAAGTCGCCCTGGCGGATCAGGCCCTCGTCAGGGCTGAGCCCGGCGGCCTGCAGGGCGGCGCGGTAGCCGTCCAGCCGGGCCTGGCTCGACCACAGGCCGGGCGGCCCGCCGATGATCGCGATCCGGCGGTGGCCGAGCCCGATCAGGTGCCGGGTCGCGGTCATGCCGCCGTGCCAGTTGGTCGTGCCGACCGAACGGATGCCGTCACCGGGCTCGGTCGCCGGGTCGATCATCACCAGCGGGATCCGGGCGGCGGCCAGCCGGCGCAGCTCGCGGCGGCCTGGCAGGCGCAGCACGCACAGCACGCCGTCGGTGCCCCGGGCCGTGGCCCGGTCGAGCCAGGCGTCGAATTCCTGCGGGGAGTGCACGGTCGTCGCGATCACGCTGGTGCCGGCCTCGTTGGCCGCCTCCAGGGTGCCGCGCAGCAGTTCCTCGGCCCAGGGGCTGTGCAGGTCCGCGATCAGCAGGTCGACGACCCCGAAGCCGAGCCGGGAGGCGACCTGGTATCCGTGCTGCCTGAGCAGGATGGCGATCCGGGCCCGGGTGCCAGCCGCGACGTCCGTCCGCCCGTTGAGCACCTTGGAGACCGTCGATACGGACACCCCGGCGCCGGCCGCGATATCGACCAGGGTGCTCCGGCGGGCGTCGCGCGCCACGATCGCTCCTTTTCGAAAAATATGCTTGAAATATCTCGGGTAGCCGCGTCTTCGTAGTATCGCCCACGATCGGAAAAATCTCTATTGACCTGCTGGGGAGCGGAATCTAGCGTGGTCCGGGGGAAAGCGACGATTTTTCGAGAAGGTGAGCCGTGACTGCCAAGCCTCCGGCCCTGCAGCTCTACACCGTCCGGGATCAGCTGGCCACCGACCGGGCCGGGATCCTGAAGCGCGTCGCCGGTTACGGCTACGCGGCGGCCGAGCCGTTCGGTATTACCAGCGACCCGCAGGGGCTGCGGGCCGACCTGGATGCGGCCGGCCTGTCCGTGTGCAGCGTGCACGCGATCCCGGTCGGGGACGAAGCCGAGGCCGTCATCGGCGCCGCCCGCACCCTCGGCGCGGACACCGTCATCGTCCCGTACCTGCCGCCGCCCCGGTTCGCCGACGCCGACGGCGTCCGCGCGATCGCCGCCGAGCTGAACGAGGCGTCGGCCCGGCTGGCGGGCGAGGGCATGCGGCTCGGCTACCACAACCACGATTTCGAGCTCTCCTCCCTGATCGGCGGGACGCCCGCGCTGGAGGTGCTGGCCAGCCAGCTCGACGACGCCGTGCTGCTCGAGCTCGACACCTACTGGGCCGCGGTGGGCGGCCAGGACGTGGTCGCCCTGCTCGGCCGCCTGGGTGACCGGGTCGGCTACCTGCACGTCAAGGACGGCCCGGTCGTCAGCCGGGAGGACGTCATGACCGCGGTCGGCTCGGGCCGGATGCCGGTGGCCGAGATCCTGGCCGCCAGCCCGTCGACCTGGCACGTGGTCGAGCTCGACCGCTGCGCCACCGACATGATGACCGCGGTCGGGGACAGCCTGGCCTGGCTGACCGAGCAAGGGCTGGCCTGATGAGCGCGGCGGGTCCGGTCGGTGTCGCCGTCGTCGGCTGCGGCACCATCAGCCGCGAGTACCTGCGCAACCTGACCGCGTTTCCCGATCTGCGCGTGCTGTTCTGCGCCGACATCGATCTCGAGCGGGCCGCCAAGCAGGCCGCCGCGTACGACGTGCCGGAGTCGGGGACGATGGCGCAGGCGCTGGCGCACCCGGACGTCGAACTCGTCGTCAACCTCACCATCCCGTCCGCCCACGCCGACGTCACTTCGGCCGCGCTGGCGGCCGGCCAGAGCGTCTGGACCGAGAAGCCGCTCACTCTCGATACCGACTCCGGGCGGCGCCTGCTCGCCGAAGCGGACCAGGCCGGGCTGCTCCTGGGCTGCGCCCCCGACACGGTGCTCGGCGCCGGGCTGCAGACCGCCAGGCGGCTGATGGCCAAGGGGGTGATCGGCGTGCCGCAGACGGCGCTCACGATGATGCAGTCACCCGGCCCTGAGCTCTGGCACCCTGATCCCGAGTTCCTGTTCCAGCCCGGTGCGGGCCCCGTGTTCGACATCGGGCCCTACTACCTGTCCTGGCTGGCCACGATCTTCGGCCCGGCCGAGCGGGTCGCGGCGGTGAGCCGCCGCAGCCGCGACACCAGGGTCATCGCCAAGGGGCCGCGGGCCGGCACGGAGTTCCGGGTCGAGGTGCCCACCCACTACTCGGCGCTGATCGAGTACGCGGACGGCCCGGCGGCCACGCTCCTGCTCAGCTTCGAGTCGCCGCTGCCGCGGCACGGGTTCATGGAGATCACCGGCACCGAGGCCACCATGGTGCTGCCCGACCCGAACCGGTTCGACGGCGAGATCAAGATCCGCGCCATCGGATCTGATGACTGGGAGGTCCGGCCGGTCAGCGGGGCGTCCGACGGGCGCGGGCTCGGCGTGCTCGACATGGCCCGGGTGCTGCGCAACGGCGGCCTGCTGCGCGCGCCGGGCGAGCTGGGCCTGCACGTACTCGAGACCATGGAGGCGATCGACCGGTCCGCCGCGGGCCACTCGTTCCAGCCGGTGCGGTCGGGCTTCAGCCTGCCCGAGCCGCTGGACTCCTCCTGGGACCCGAAGGCCAGCACCCTATGACGCTTCAGGCCGCGCACCCGCCGGTGCTCGGCGTGGGCATGGTCGGCTACGCGTTCATGGGCGCGGCCCATTCCCAGGCCTGGCGGACGGTGCCGCACGTGTTCGACCTGCCGCTGCGGCCCGCCATGACCGCGCTGTGCGGACGGAACGCGGCCGCGGTGCGCGCCGCGGCGGACCGGCTCGGCTGGGCCGCCGCCGAGACCGACTGGCGGGCTCTGGTCAAGCGGGACGACGTGCAGCTGGTGGACATCTGCACCCCGGGCGAGTTCCACGCCGAGGTGGCCATCGCGGCGCTCGAGGCCGGCAAGCACGTGCTGTGCGAGAAGCCGCTGGCCAACACCCTGGCCGAGGCCGAGGCGATGGCGGCCGCGGCCGCCCGGGCCGCCGCCGGCGGGGTCCGCTCGATGACCGGGTTCAACTACCGCCGCGTCCCGGCCCTGGCGCTGGCCCGCCAGCTGGTGACCGAGGGGAGGATCGGCCAGCTCCGTCACGTCCGCGCGAGTTACCTCCAGGACTGGCTGATCGACCCGTCGTTCCCGCTGACCTGGCGGCTGCAGCGCGAGCGGGCCGGGTCCGGCGCGCTGGGCGACCTGGGCGCGCACATCGTCGACCTGGCCCAGTACCTGACCGGCGAGCTGATCGCCGGCGTCTCCGCGGCCACCGCCACCTTCGTGCGCGAGCGCCCGCTGCCCGAGGCGGCGGACGGCTCCGCGCATTCCGGGCCGCGCTCCGGGCCGGTCACCGTGGACGACGCCGCGGTGTTCACCGGCCGGCTGGTCTCGGGCGCCCTGACCACGTTCGAGGCGACCCGGTTCGCCGCCGGCCGCAAGAACCAGCTGCGGATCGAGCTGAACGGAGACGGCGGCAGCCTGGCCTTCGACCTCGAGCGGCTGAACGAGCTGGAGTTCTTCGACCGGTCCGGCGACAGCGCCGAGGCGGGCTTCCGGCGGATCCTGGTCACTGAGCCCGGCCACCCCTATCTGTCCGCCTGGTGGCCGCCGGGCCACGTCCTCGGCTGGGAGCACACCTTCACGCACCAGGCCCGGGACCTGGTGACCGCCATCGCCACCGGCGGGGAGCTGGCCCCGACGTTCGCCGACGGCCTCCAGGTGCAGCGCGTCCTGGACGCGGTCGAGCGCAGCGCCGCGGACGGAGCCGCCTGGACGCCCGTGCCGACAACCTGATGCCAGCGCATTGATGCGCGCCGACCCGAGGGAGCCCTGAAGATGTCCCGTCCGTTCACCTTGTTCACCGGCCAGTGGGCTGACCTGCCGCTGGAGGAGATCTGCCAGCACGTCAAGGAATGGGGCTACGACGGCCTCGAGCTCGCCTGCTGGGGTGACCACTTCGACGTCCAGCGTGCCCTGACCGAGGACGGTTACCTGGCCGGACGGCACGAGCTGCTGGCCAAGTACGACCTGAAGTGCTGGGCCATCTCCAACCACCTGACCGGGCAGGCCGTCTGCGACCACCCCATCGACGCCCGCCACCAGGCCATCCTGCCCGCCCGGATCTGGGGCGACGGCGAGCCGGAAGGCGTGCGGCAGCGCGCCGCGGCCGAGCTGGCCGACACCGCGCGGGCGGCCGCGGCGTTCGGGGTGGACACCGTGATCGGCTTCACCGGCTCGTCGATCTGGCACACGGTGGCCATGTTCCCGCCCGTGCCCGAGTCCATGATCGACGCTGGCTACCAGGATTTCGCCGACCGCTGGAACCCGATCCTCGACGTCTTCGACGAGGTGGGCGTGCGGTTCGCCCACGAGGTGCATCCCAGCGAGATCGCCTACGACTACTGGACCACGCAGCGCGCCCTGGAGGCGGTCGACCACCGGCCGGCGTTCGGGCTCAACTTCGACCCCAGCCACTTCGTCTGGCAGGACCTCGACCCG
>JAJKHX010000536.1 GCA_021154785.1 Nocardiopsis sp. | reverse complement strand
GGTCGGTGAAGAAGACATCGACCGGCTGCTCGGCTGCGTGCTCAGCTACTCCGACGAGAACTTCGACGCCGCCCTGGAACTGGGGTTCGGCTCCGCGATCAGGCGTGAGTGGGCCTGGCGGGTCAAGCGCGGCGAGAGCCTGGCCAACCTGCAGGCATTCGCCCGTTTCGCGGACCCGTCGGCCTAGCCGGGTGTTAACCGTGAGGCCATCCGGAATTAAAATGGTCCCATTGGGGGTACATTGACGACCGTGAACCGGTTGGGTGAACTCGAGCGCGCCATCATGGACGTGCTCTGGGATACGAATTCCTCTCTCACCGTGCGCGAGGTCAGTGTTAGGCTGACCGAGCGTAATCTAGCTCACACCACCGTGATGACGGTGCTCGACAGGCTCGCGAAAAAGGGCTTCGCCAGGCGGGTGCGCGATGGGCGCGCCTGGCGTTACTGCCCCGCCGCTACCCGCGAGACCTACGTGACCGAGCTGATGCTGACCGCACTGGAGCAAACCGGCGACAGGACGGCAGCACTGACCCGGTTTGCACAATCCGTTTCGGGTAGCGAGGCCGAGGTGCTGCGCGACGCCCTGGAAGTGATCGAAGGTAGCGGCGAGGGAGATGACCGGACTTGATGACGCGGCGCTGCTCGCCGTAGTAGCCCTCGGAAGCGCGGTTGGCGCTTCGGCCCTGCTCCGGGTCAGCTGGCCCCGCCGATCGCCGGCCGCCGCCATCCTGCTGTGGCAGGCTCTCGGCCTGGCCTCCGGCCTGGCCACCGTGGGCACCCTGATCGGGCTGGCCCTGCCGGCCAGCAGCGGCGGCCTGGTGCGTTCGGTTCTGCGGGCGGCCGCCTTGCTCGGTGACGGCGACGCCTTCGGCATGGCCGCCATGTTCGGCCTGCGGCCGGCCGGCGGTGCCGTCATCCTCGCGGTCCGGCTGGCCTGCCTGGCCGCCGGGCTGGCCCTGCTCAAGCTGCTGTGCTGGGTCCTGCTAGCTGCGCTGGCGGCGGCGTTGCAGGCCCGGCGGCGGCAGCGGACGCTGCTCACGCTGCTCGCGCACGGCGACCCCAAGGTGCCGGGCGCGCTCGTCGTCGACTACCCGAGCGCGGCCGCCTACTGCCTGCCCGGGCTGCGGTCCCGGATCGTGGTCAGCGTCGGCACGCTGGAACTGCTCGGCCGCCGCGAGCTGGCCGCCGTGCTCGCGCACGAGCGGGCCCACCTGCGGGAACGCCACGACCTGGTGCTGCTGCCGTTCACCGCCCTGCGGCGCGCCTTCCCCCGCTCGGCCACCTGCACCGACGCCCACCGCGCGGTGGCGCTGCTGGTCGAGATGCTCGCCGACGACCGCGCGCTGCGCGGCCGCCCGGCCCGCGAACTGGTCACCGCCCTGGCCCGGTTCGGCACGGCCGGCGTCTGCCCAGCGCCCGCGGGCGCGCTGGCCGCCGGGGAGGGCGAGGTGGCCGCCCGGGTCACCCGGCTCCTGCACCCGGTCCGGCCGCTTCCGGCCGTCGTGGTCCTGGGCATCTGCCTGGCCGCGGCGCTGCTGGTCGCCGCGCCGATCACCCTGCTGGTGGTGTGAGCCGCGGCTGGCTACCAGGGGCCGTAGGGGCCTGAGCTGGTGCCGCTGCGGTTCTTGGGGAAGCTGCGCACCTTGGGCCGCACGTCAGCCAGGTAGACAGCCGCCGCCACGAACGCCACGACCGGCAGGATGCTGATCACGCTGAGCTTGCCGAGCGCGCCGCCGAGCCCGATCACGGCGGCCACGCCGAGGATGATGAGCCAGAGCTGCTTGGTCAGCTTGCCGTTGGCCGCGAAGGCCGGGCCCGGCCGCGTGATGGCGTCGACGAAGGCCCATACCTCGACGACGAACGCCGCGGCGGACAGGGCCAGGAAGAACCAGTCGATTACGCCATATGAGGAGTAGGAACCGAACACGGCTTCACGCTACCTAATCGGAGTCGCGGTTTGGACTGGTGCCGGTGGCGGTCCGCCAGGCCGTCTTGTCCGGCTTCCCGGTCTCCTCCGGGTCGCCGTCCTCGGCACCCAATTCCATGGCTACCGCCAGGGTATCCGCTTCCGAGCCCGGTGCCCCGCCGGTCAGCGCGGCCGGGCTCCGGTCGCCGTCGGTCGCGTCGCCGTCGGTGATCCCGTTCTCGCGCCTGAACGACTCGTAGATCTCGATCAGCACCTGCTTCTGCCGCTCGGTGAGCTCCGGGTCGGCCAGCAGCGCGGACCGCACCCCTGAATCGGGCGAGCGGTCCTCCAGGATCCCGGCCTGCACGTAGAGCGCTTCCGCGGAGATCCGCAGGCCCTTGGCGAGCTGCTGCAGGATGTCAGCGCTCGGCTTGCGCAGGCCGCGTTCGATCTGGCTCAGGTAGGGGTTGGAGACCCCCGCGTTCTGCGCCAGCTGGCGCATCGAGATCTTCGCCTGCTCACGCTGCTGCCTTATGTACTCGCCGATGGAGTTCACGTTAACGTTGGGCATACGTCCAGTGTGCCACCGGGTGCTTGCAACTGCAAACCCTCAGCAAGCACCTTGAACCGAGGGGAAATACCTGCCCCGTTCGGTACATAAATCGACAGAAGCCCCCGGGACCGGCAGCCTGGACCGGCTGGCCGCGGCGAGCGGGCCGGTTACGGACGGGCGGGGATGCCGAGGAAGGAGCGGGCCTCGGCGGGGGGCATCGGGGGGCGCTGGGCGAGGCGGGCCAGTTCGGCGGCGCGCTCCACCAGCTCGGCGTTGCGGGCGACCGGGCGGCCGCGGGAGAAGGTCAGCGTGTCCTCCATGCCGACCCGCAGGTGGCCGCCGGCGCCGAGGGCGCCGAGCATCACCGGCAGCGTGGTCCGCCCGATGCCGGTCGCCGACCAGGTCGCGCCCGCGGGCAGCGCCGCGGCGGCCGCGGCCAGCGTGGCCACGTCGCCCGCCATGCCGCCGGGGACGCCCATCACCAGGTCGCAGTGCACGTGGCCGCCGGCCGGCGGGCCGAACTCGGCCAGCAGCCGGTGCAGCGTGGCCACGTGACCGAGGTCGAACAACTCGAACTCGGGGACGACCTGCCGCTCCTGGGTGAGCTGGTACAGGTCCTTGACGAACGGCCAGGGGTTCATGAACACGTCGTCGCCGAAGTTGACCGTGCCGCAGGTCAGCGAGCAGGCGTCCGGCCCGGCGTCGAGCACCGCGAGCCGGCGGTCGAAGGGGTCGGTCACCGCGCCGCCGGTGGACAGCTGGACGATGAGGCCGGTGCCCGCGCGCAGGGCCGCCACCGTGTCGGTGAGCCGGCCCACGTCCAGCGTGGGCTGGGCCGCGCCGTCCCTGATGTGCACGTGGACCACGGCCGCCCCGGCGGCTTCGCACTCCTTGGCCGCGACGACAAGCTCGTCCAGCGTCACCGGGAGGGCAGGGGCCGCCGCCTTGCTCGCCTCGGCGCCGGTCGGCGCCACCGTGATCAGGGTGCTGGTCATGAAACGGACACTATCCCCGGCCGGCGCCCGACGCCACGGCCAGGTGCTGCCGGGCGAAGGCGAGTGACTCGGCCAGGTCGGTGATCCGGTCCTCCCGGGTGGCCGCCCGGTTGGTCTTCACCTCGACCACCACCGCGCCGGGGTACCCGGCCCCCGGCAGCAGGCCGAGCAGCTCGGCGCAGGGCTGCCCGCCGCGGCCGGGCACCAGGTGCTCGTCGGGCACCGCGCCGCCCGAGCCGGCGCCGTCGGCCAGGTGCACGTGGGCCAGCCGGCTGCCGAGCTCGGTCGCCATGATCAGCGCGCTGGAGCCGGAGGCGGCGGTGTGGGACAGGTCCAGCGTGACGTTCGGCACGTCGAGCGCGGTCGGGTCCCAGTGCGGGGCGTACGGCACCACCTCGCTGGCGCCCGCGTGCAGCTGGTACATGTTCTCGACGGCGAAGATGACGTCGGTCTCCTCGGCCATCGCGGCCAGGCCCTTCTCGAAGCCGCGGACGTACTCGCGCTGCCAGCGGAACGGGGGGTGCAGGACGACCACGCGGGCGCCGACCCGTTCGGCCAGTTCCTGGGCTCGGCGCAGCTTCTCCCACGGGTCGCGGCCCCACACCCGCTGGGTGAGCAGCAGGTTCGGCGCGTGCACGGACACGATGGGGAGCTGATGGTAGTCGCTGAGCCTTCTCAGGGCGTCGGCTTCCTGGCTGACCGGGTCGGTGTAGACCATCACCTCAACCCCGTCGTAGCCGAGCCGCGCGGCCAGCTCGAAGGCGTCGGGGGTGCGCTCGGGGTAGACCGAACTCGTCGACAGGGCGACAGGCGGGCCGGGTACCTTTCCGTTCATTGCCTGACTCCCTCCGTCGGTACGCCCTCCAGCTTACTGAGATTGTCGGAGGCCTCGGTTATGGTGCGGCCATGGCTAAATCGGCATCCGCCTACCGCTGCACCGAGTGCGGGTGGCAATCCGCCAAGTGGGCCGGCCGGTGCGGTGAGTGCCAGGCCTGGGGCACCGTCTCCGAGGCGGCGCCCGCGCGGCTGGCCCGGGCCTCCCGGGAGTCGGTCCGGGCCGCCGTCCAGCGCGGTTCGCTGACGGCCGGGGGCGCCCAGCCCAGCGCCGTGGTGCTGCCGATCGGCAAGGTCGACGCCACCGACGCCGCCGCCCGGCCCACCGGCATGGACGAGTTCGACCGGGTGCTCGGCGGCGGCCTGGTGCCGGGCGCGGTCCTGCTGCTGGCGGGTGAGCCGGGAGTAGGCAAGTCCACCCTGCTGCTCGAGGCGGGCGCGCTCGTCTCGGAGGCGGGGCCGGTGCTCTACGTGACCGGCGAGGAGTCCGCCGCCCAGGTGCGGCTGCGGGCGGACCGGATCGGGGCGGTCAGCGACCAGCTCTACCTGGCCGCGGAGACCGATCTCGACGTGGTGCTCGGGTACGTCGACCAGGTGCGGCCGCGGCTGCTGATCATCGACTCGGTGCAGACCATCGCCGCCGCCTCGGTCGACGGGGTGCCCGGCGGGATAACCCAGGTGCGGGAGGTGGCGGCGGCGCTGACCGCGGTGGCCAAGGAGCGGTCGCTGACGACCATCTTGGTGGGGCACGTGACCAAGGATGGTTCGGTGGCCGGGCCGCGGGCGCTCGAGCACCTGGTCGACGTGGTGCTGTACTTCGAGGGCGACCGGCATTCGCAGCTGCGCATGGTGCGGTCGGTGAAGAACCGGTACGGGCCGACCGACGAGGTGGGCTGCTTCGACCTGGGCGAGTACGGCCTCATCGGGCTGCCCGACCCGAGCGGGCTGTTCGTGTCCCAGCACCGTGAGCCGGTGCCCGGCACCTGCGTGACGATCACGCTGGAGGGACGCCGGGCGCTGCCCGCGGAGGTGCAGGCGCTGGTGGGGCCGTCGGTGCTGGAGATGCCGCGCCGCACCACGTCCGGGCTCGACGGGAACCGGGTGGGCATGGTCCTCGCGGTGCTGCAGCGCCGGGCCGGGGTGAAGCTGGGCAAGTCGGACGTGTACGCGGCGACGGTGGGCGGGGTCCGGCTGACCGAGCCCTCGGTGGACCTGGCGGTGGCGGTCGCGCTGGCTAGCTCGGCCGCGAACCTGAGCGTGCCACCGGGCGTGGTGGCCATCGGCGAGGTCGGCCTGGCCGGCGAGGTCCGCCGGGTGGCCGGCCTGCCCCGGCGGCTGGCCGAGGCCGAGCGGATGGGCTTCCGCCGCATCATCGTCCCGGCGGCCTCAGGAGCGCCCCTGGAGCGAGCCGACGGCCTAACCCACCTGATGCAGGTACAGGAGGTGGACGACATCCGCCAGGCGCTCTCCGCCGTCCTGGGCGGCGATCCGTAGGCGACCGACGCCTCGGCCGGCCCGCCCCGGCGGAGCCGGACGTCCCGGTTCGGCTCGCCCTTGGAATCGCTGTAGGCCGCGGCACAGGGTGATCACCCGCCGACGCCAGTAGGCCTCGCGCTGCCTCCGGTAGTCCGCAGACTGATACTGGTAGGCCACAGACTGATCCTGATCATCGCCGTAACCGTAAGTGTCCTGACCCATACGGAAAGTATGCAAGCTGTGACCTGGGCAAGCAGGAAGATCCGCCGGCCGGAGCCTGTGCTTTACGGTCGTCCCGTCCGTGGCTGGGACCTTTAGTGTGCGCTCATGCCACCATGGACGACATCATGCCGACAAGCTACGCCGAGCCGGTGCTGGCCTGGTATGCGAGCCATGCGCGGGACCTGCCCTGGCGCGCCCCTGGCGCGACTCCCTGGGCGGTCCTGGTCAGCGAGTTCATGCTGCAGCAGACCCCGGTAGCCCGGGTCCTGCCCGAATACCTCAAGTGGATGGCCAGGTGGCCGACCCCGGCCGCGCTCGCGGCCGAGCCGGCCGGGGAGGCGATCAGGCAGTGGGGCAGGCTCGGCTACCCGCGGCGCGCGCTCCGGCTGCACGCGACGGCGGTGATGGTGACCACGCGGCACGGCGGGACGGTCCCGGCCGACTTCGACGCCCTGCTCGCGCTGCCCGGCGTCGGCAGCTATACCGCCGCGGCCGTGGCCAGCTTCGCCTTCCGCCAGCGGCACGCCGTGCTCGACACGAACGTGCGGCGGGTGCTGGCCCGGCTGATCTCCGGCCAGCCGGCGCCCGCGCTCGCCCCGTCGGTGGCGGAGCGGCGGCTGGCCGAGTCGCTGCTGCCGGCCGAGCCCGCGGTCGCGGCCCGCTGGGCGGTCGCGGTGATGGAACTGGGCGCGCTGGTGTGCACGGCCGCCAGCCCGCGCTGCCAGGCCTGCCCGGTGGCCCGGGACTGCGCCTGGCTGGCCGCCGGCCGTCCGGCCGAGGCGCCCGAGGCGGCCCGGCGCCGGACGCAGAAGTACGACGGAACCGACCGGCAGTGCCGGGGACGCCTGCTCGCGGTCCTGCGCCAGGCCGACGCCCCGGTGAACCGGGCCGACTTCGACGCGGCCTGGCCCGGCCGGGAGCAACTGGAACGAGCCCTGGACGGCCTGGTCGCCGACGGCCTGGTCGACCCGCTCCCCGACGGCCGCTTCGCCCTCCCCGGATCCACGGCGCCGGAGGCGGCTCCGGACCGGGCTGGAACAGCATGAAACCCGGGTTCCGGGGCGCTGGGCCGAGGAACCCGGGTTTCAGTGCGTTGTGCGGGATGCCGCCTTGCGGTGGCTCCGGTTAGCCGACGGTGCGGTTAGCCGACCGCGGAGGCGGTACCACCACCACCACCGCCGTCGGTGGTGCTGGAGCCGCTGACCGGGCCGCCCACGGCGCCGGTCTTGGTGATGACGGGCTCGCTCGCCATCTCCACCGCGGGCGCATCGGGCACCGCGTCCGGCTTGGGCACGCCGGTGAAGGTGAACTTGGCGTTCTCGGCGTTGCCCTCGATGCTGCCTTCGACGTCCACGATGACGATCTGGCCGGGCCGCAGCTCGCCGAACAGGATCTTCTCCGACAGGCTGTCCTCGATCTCGCGCTGGATCGTACGGCGCAGCGGCCGTGCCCCCAGCACCGGGTCGTAGCCGCGCTTGGCCAGCAGGTCCTTGGCATCGGGCCGCAGCTCGATGGCCATGTCGCGGTCCTTCAGCCGGTCGTCCACCTTGGCGACCATCAGGTCGACGATGCGGAAGATCTCTTCCCGCAGGAGCTGGTGGAAGACGATGATGTCGTCCACGCGGTTCAGGAACTCCGGCCGGAAGTGGCTCTTCAGCTCCTCCTGCACCTTGGACTTCATCCGGTCGTACGAGCCAGTGGACTCGCCCTGCCGAGCGAAGCCGACGGACACGCCCTTGGAGATGTCACGGGTGCCAAGGTTGGTCGTCATGATGATGACGGTGTTCTTGAAGTCCACCATGCGGCCCTGGGCGTCGGTCAGGCGACCGTCTTCCAGGATCTGCAGCAGCGAGTTGAAGATGTCCGGGTGGGCCTTCTCGATCTCGTCGAACAGGACGACCGAGAACGGGCGCCGGCGGACCTTCTCGGTGAGCTGGCCGCCTTCCTCGTAGCCGACATAGCCGGGCGGGGACCCGAACAGCCGGGACACCGTGTGCTTCTCCATGTACTCGCTCATGTCGAGCTGGATCAGCGAGTCCTCGTCGCCGAACAGGAACTCGGCCAGCGTCTTGGACAGTTCCGTCTTGCCGACGCCGGACGGCCCGGCGAAGATGAACGACCCGCCGGGACGCTTGGGGTCCTTCAGGCCGGCCCGGGTCCGCCGGATGGCCTGGGACAGCGCCTTGATCGCGTCGTTCTGGCCGATCACCCGGCGGTGCAGCTCGTCCTCCATGCGGAGCAGGCGCTGCGACTCCTCCTCGGTGAGCTTGAACACGGGGATGCCGGTGGCCTGGGCGAGCACCTCGGCGATCAGTCCCTCGTCGACCTCCGCCGTGGTCTTCACGTCGCCGGAGCGCCACTGCTTCT
>JAJKHX010000535.1 GCA_021154785.1 Nocardiopsis sp. | reverse complement strand
TGGTCGCCGACGCCTACGACGCGGTCGCGGCGCTGCCGGGCGTGCGGCACGCCGAGGTGGTCCTGGAGGACCACTTCGCCTCCGCCGAGATCAACGGCGGCGTGGCCGCCCAGGCTGGCTTCGTCCAGTCCTTCGACGGCGAGGCGGTCAGCGAGCTGCACGGGCTGCGGGCTGACTTCCTGCGCAAGGCGGTGATGGCGGGCACCGACCAGGTGGCCAGGCCATTGCTGTCAGCGGGAACGGATCCGGCGGCATTGCTCGCGATGACCCTAGGCGAGCTGCCGCCGTCTCGCGCTCTGGACCGGCTGCGGCAGCGGCGGGCCGAGCTCGGCCTAGCCGCCGGCGACGACGCCCCGCTGCTGATCGATCCGGTGACCGGGGATCGCGTGGCGGCCGCGTCGGTACCGCTGCACCTGCGTAAGGCCAAGACCACCCGGGTAAGCATCGAGGCAAATTCGGGTATCTGCCGGGGCATGCTGGCGCACCGGTACCGCAACACCCCCGGACAAGGAGAAACAGCTCCCGACCCGGACTGAAAGCCTCTCCTGAACGATGAACTGACACAACCGCGAAGCAGGTCGAGGAGGACCACCCATGAAGGCCGTCCGGTTGCATAAATTCCATACCCAGCCGGTGATCGACGAGGTGCCCGAGCCGAAGATCAGCGGACCCCTCGACGTGATCGTGAAGGTCGGCGGCGCCGGCGTCTGCCGGACCGACCTGCACATCATCGAGGGCCAGTGGGACGCGGCCATGGGCACGCCGCTGCCGTACATCCTCGGTCACGAGAACGCGGGCTGGGTGCACGAGGTCGGCTCGGCGGTCACCAACGTGGCCGTCGGCGACACCGTCATCCTGCACCCGACCCCGACGTGCGGGCTGTGCCACGCCTGCCGGGCGGGCGACGACATGCACTGCGAGAACAGCGAGTTCCCCGGCCTGTCCCGGGACGGCGGCATGGCCGAGTACCTGCTGACCTCGGCGCGGGCCTGCATCAAGCTCAACCCGGAGACGCAGCCCAAGGACGTCGCGGCCCTGGCCGACGCGGGCATCACCGCCTACCACGCGGTGCGCAAGGCCCTGCCGCTGCTCTACCCCGGCACCACCGCCGTGGTCATCGGCGCCGGCGGCCTGGGCCACATCGGCATCCAGTGCCTGGCCGCGCTGACCGCGACGAACATCATCGTGGTGGACCGCAACCCGGACGCGCTCAAGCTGGCGTCCGAGCTCGGCGCCAGCCACACCGTGGTGGGCGACGGCTCGCAGGTCGACGCGGTGAAGGACCTGACCGGCGGCCTGGGCGCGCACGTGGTGCTCGACTTCGTGGCCGAGCAGGGCGCCGAGATGGACGGCTGGAACATGACCCGGCCGGCCGGCTCGTACTACGTGATCGGCTACGGCGGCCAGCTGGAGATCCCCACCCTCGACATCATCTCGACCGAGCGCAACATCATCGGCAACATCGTCGGTACCTACAACGACCTGGTCGAGCTGATGGTGCTGGCCCAGGCGGGCAAGGTCACGCTGCACACCAGAACCTACCCGCTGAACGCCGCGCCGGACGCTCTCGCCGACCTCGACGCCGGCCGTGTTCGCGGCCGCGCCATCCTCGTCCCTTAGGAGTCATTCATGGCCAAGGAACTGCGCTTCGGCGCTGAAGCTCGCGGCCTGCTGCTAGCTGGCGTGGACCAGCTGGCCGAGGCCGTCAAGTCGACTCTCGGCCCCAAGGGGCGCAACGTCATCCTGGAGAAGATCACCGGCACGCCGGTGGTCACCAACGACGGTGTCACGATCGCACGCGAGATCCACCTGAAGAACCAGTTCGAGAACATGGGCGCGCAGCTGGTCAAGGAAGCCGCCATCAAGACCAACGACATCGTCGGCGACGGCACCACCACCGCGACGGTGCTGGCGCAGGCGATCATCCACGAGGGCATGGAGGCCATCGGCAAGGGCGGCAACCCGGTCCTGGTCAAGCGCGGCGTCGACCTCGCCGTCGGGCACCTGGTGGAGTACCTGCGCGGGGTCGCGCACCCGGTGAAGACCGAGGAGGACTACGCCCGGGTCGCGGCGATCTCGGCCAACGACGACGACGCGGTCGGCGGCGTGATCGCCAAGGCGCTCTACACCGTCGGCGACGGCGGCATCGTCACCGTGGAGGAGGCGCCGACCCCGGGCATGCGGGTCGACTTCGTCGAGGGCTTCGAGTTCGACAACGGCTACCTGTCGCCGTACATGGTGACCAACCCGGCCGCGCTGGAATCCATCGTCGACGACCCGTACATCCTGCTCTGCAGCGAGAAGATCACCAAGGTCCAGGACCTGATGCCGCTGCTCGACAAGATCATGCGGGCGCCCCGGCCGCTGATCATCCTGGCCGAGAACGTCGAGGGCACCGCGCTGTCGATGCTGGTGCACAACCACGTCAACGGCATCTTCCAGTGCGTCGCGGTGCGGGCGCCCGGGTTCGGCGACCGGCGGCTGCGCAAGCTGGAGGACATCGCCGCGCTGACCGGCGGCGACGTCTACAGCAAGCACTCGGGCTTCACGCTCGAGACGATGACCGTGTCCCAGCTCGGCCGGGCCTCCCAGGTGCGGGTCACCGCGGACAGCACCACGATCATCGGCGGCTCGGGCTCCAAGGAAGCGGTCGAGTTCCGGCTCACCCAGATGCGCTCGGAACTGGAGCGGGCTCAGTTCGGCATCGACGAGGACGTGCTGAACGAGCGGATCGGCGCCCTGTCCGGCCGGGTGGCCGTGATCAGCGTCGGCGCGGCGACCAACGCCGAGCTCAGGGAGCTGCAGCACCGGGTCGAGGACGCGCTGTCCGCTACCCGGGCCGCCATGGCCGAGGGCATCGTCGCGGGCGGCGGCTCGGCGCTGCTGCACGCCGAGGGCGTGCTCGAAGGGCTCGACGTCACCGGCGACTACGCGACCGGCGTGGATATCGTCCGGCGGGCGCTGGCCGAGCCGGCCCACCTCATCGCGTCCAACGCCGGGTACGATGCGACGGACGTCGTCACCAAGAGCCGGGCGATGAGCCCGGACGAGGGCTTCGACGCGCTCGAGGGACGGCATGGCAACATGATCGAGATGGGCATCATCGACCCGCTCCGCGTGGTCCGTTCGGCGCTGCAGAACGGCGCCTCGGTGGCCGGCCTGCTGCTCACCACCAACACCCTGGTCGCCGAGGAGCAGACACCCTGGGGCGGCAGCGCCGCGCTGATGACCGAGTACGGCTCGCTGGATGAGGGCCTGCACCAGCCGTCGCCCGACTCGAGCACCCCGCAGTCGCTCGGGCTCGGCCCGTCGGTCGGCTGACAATGCTGACCTATCCCGCTGCGCGGGGTGGCTTTGGCTGACACGGCGCTCACCTCGGGCCCGCTCGACCGCCAGGCGACGCTGGGCGACAACGCCCTGCCGGGCGAAGCCCGCGTCGTCAACGCGGCCGAGCGGGCCCTGTCCGGTGAACGCCACGGGGTCCGGGCGGTACTGCCGTTCCTGGGCCCCGCGTTCATCGCGGCGGTCGCTTACGTCGACCCGGGCAACTTCGCGACCAACATGGCCGGCGGCTCGCAGTTCGGCTACATGCTGCTGTGGGTCGTGCTGGCCGCCAACTTGATGGCCATGCTCATCCAGTCGCTGAGCGCCAAGGTGGGCATCGCCACCGGCCACAGCCTGCCTGAACTGTGCCGGGAACATCTCCCGTTCCGTCTGGTCGTCTTGCTCTGGCTGCAGGCCGAGGCAGTCGCGATGGCCACCGACCTAGCCGAGTTCGTCGGCGCGGCCCTCGGGCTGCACCTGGTCTTCGGGCTGTCCATGTGGGTCTCCGCGCTGCTCACCGGGGTGGCGGCGTTCATCATCTTGGGCCTGCAGGTGTGGGGTTTCCGCCGGCTGGAGGCGGCGATCACCGGTTTCGTGGCGGTGATCGTCTTCGCGTTCGGCCTCGACCTGCTGAAGAGCAGGCCGTCGGGGGCCGCGGTGGCGCACGGCCTGTTCGTCCCGCAGCTGGCCGGCGGCGACTCGGTCCTGCTGGCGGTCAGCATCATCGGCGCCACCGTGATGCCGCACGTGATCTACCTGCACTCCTCGCTGACCCAGAAGCGGATCGTGGGGGCCAACCCGCAGGCCAGGCGCCGGATCTTCCGCTTCGAGATCATCGACATCTCGATCGCGATGGGCCTGGCCGGCATCATCAACCTGGCCATGCTCGCTACCGCGGCGGCGGTGTTCCACGCGCGCGGCCAGTTCGGCGTGGGCAACGACCTGACGCAGGTCTTCGGCGGCCTGAACCATTTCCTGGGCGGGCACAGCGGGACGATCTTCGGCGTCGCGCTGCTCGCCTCCGGGATCGCCTCCTCGTGCGTGGGCACGATGTCCGGCCAGGTGGTCATGCAGGGCTTCCTGCAGCGGCAGATCCCGGTCTTCGCCCGCCGCGCCATCACGATGGTCCCGGCCCTGATCGTCATCGGCATCGGCTTCGACCCGAGCAAGGCCCTGGTCCTCAGCCAGGTGTTCCTGTCCTTCGGCATCCCGTTCGCGCTGATCCCGCTGCTGATCTTCACCAGCCGCCGCCCGCTGATGGGGTCGCTGGTGAACCGCAAGCCGGTGGTGGCGGCCGCCGGGCTGGTCACCACGCTGATCGTCGGCCTGAACGTGTACCTGCTTGCCTCAGCGTGATTTTCGCCCGTGATTCGCAACCCGGACAGCACCGGATGACGCCGTGGCGTCAGGTTTCCCTGGCGGGCGTCATCCGGTGCTGTGTCTCCTCGCGCTTTCTGGGGCCGGGCTAGTTACCCGGCGCGTGCTGGTGGTCCGTGGCTGTGGAGCACCTTGGTCTTGTCCTTGTTCCAGGCGGTGGTGGTGCCGTCGGGGTTGACCAGGAGGGTCCAGCCGAGCCGGTGGATCATCACCTGGTGGTGGTAGTGCCACAGCAGGACGCAGCCGGTGAGGCTGGTCGTGCCGCCGTTAGCCTTGTGGGTGCTGTGGTGGACCTGGCAGGCGGCGGCGGGCTGGTCGCAGTGTCCGGCCCATTCGCAGTGCCCTCCGCGGAGCCGGACCGCGTTCCTGATCCCGGCCGGGATCAGG
>JAJKHX010000534.1 GCA_021154785.1 Nocardiopsis sp. | reverse complement strand
GTGCGGCCGGCGGCGTGTCCTGAGCGGCCGGCGGCGGTTCCTGGGCGGCCGTCGGCGTGTCCTGGGCGGCGGTCGGCGGGCCGTCGTCGGCCACGGCCGGCCCCTGGGGGTCGGCATACCAGCCGTCCCTCGGGTACTGGCCCGGCCATTGCGACTCATTACCTGCCAACGGTGCCTCCCGTAGACGCGACCTTGGTGCCTCGTGCCTCCCGAAACCTGGCCCTTTCAGTCTAAGCACCCGGAACGGCATTCTGACCGCCCGGGCACTGACCAGATTGTTACCCAGGTAGCGTGGCGGCATGCCTGGCACCCTCCCCGACGGTGAGCCGGTCCCCGCCGCGGGGACGCTGCCGGAGGACGCGCGGGCCGGACTCGGCCAGCGCCCGTTCGGCCTCTACGTGCACGTGCCGTTCTGCAGCACCCGCTGCGGATACTGCGATTTCAACACCTACACCGCCGCTGAGCTCGGCACCGGGCCCGCCACCGTATCGCCCGGCAGCTACCCGGACCTGGCCATCGCCGAGCTCAGGTTCGCCCGTCAGGTGCTCGCCGATGCCGACGTTCGGGTCAGTACGGTGTTCTTCGGCGGCGGGACGCCCACCCTGCTCCCGCCGTCCGCGCTGGGGCGCATCCTGCGCGCCATCGGCACCGAATTCGGCCTGGCCCCGGGGGCGGAGGTCACCACCGAGGCGAATCCGGAGAGCGTCGACGCGGCCAGCCTCCGCGAGCTCCGGTCCCAGGGCGTGACCCGTATCTCGTTCGGCATGCAGAGCGCGGTGCCCGGCGTGCTGGCCGTCCTGGACCGGGTGCACCGGCCCGGCCGCCCGGCCCAGTGCGCCGCCTGGGCCCGCGCCGCCGGCTTCGAGCACGTGAGCCTGGACCTGATCTACGGCACGCCGGGGGAATCCGCCGCGGACTGGCAGCGCTCGCTGGACGCCGCGGTGGCGGCCGGCCCGGACCATGTGTCCGCGTACGCGCTCACTGTCGAGACCGGTACCCGGCTGGCGGCGCGGGTCCGCCGCGGCGAGCTCGCCGCGCCCGACGATGACGTTCTCGCCGACCGTTACGTGGCCGCCGACGAGACCCTCAGCGCGGCCGGCTACCGCTGGTACGAGATCTCCAACTGGGCCGCCGGTGCCGCCGCGAGGTGCGCGCACAACCGGCTGTACTGGACGGACGGCGACTGGTGGGGCATCGGGCCGGGCGCCCACAGCCACGTCGGCGGGACCCGGTGGTGGAACGTGCGGCACCCGTCCGGCTACGCCGGCCGGATCGCGGCCGGGGTCAGCCCCGGCCAGGCCCGGGAAGTCCTGACCGAGGACGAACGGCAGCTGGAGCGCGTCATGCTGCTCATCCGCCTCGCCGAGGGCTGCCCGGTCGGCGTGCTCGGCCCGGCGGGCCGGGCGAACGCGGAGTCGGTCGTGGCCGACGGCCTCGCCGAGCCCGGCGCCCTGGCGGACGGCCGGATCGTGCTCACCCGCCGCGGCCGCCTGCTGGCCGACGCCGTGACCCGCAAGCTGACCGAGCCCTGCTGACCGGTTCCTGCCCGCGATCACGCTCCGGTGCTACCACCGCTACGCGCTCCCGGACATGGTGACGAAATCGATCAGCTCCTCGACCCGGCCCAGGAGCACCGGCTCGAGGTCGGCGAAGCTGTTCACCGAGCGCAGGATGCGCTGCCAGGCCGCCGGCACCTCGGGCGGCCAGCCGATGGCCCGTAGCACGCCGTCCTTCCACGGCTGGCCCCGCGGCACGTCCGGCCAGGCGGCGATGCCGACCGCCGCGGGCCGCACCGCGGCCCAGATGTCGATGAACGGGTGCCCGACGATCAGGACGTCGGGGGAGCGTACGCTGGCCGCGATCTTCGTCTCCTTGGAGCCCGTCACCAGGTGGTCGACGAGCACGCCGAGGCGCCGGTCCGGGGTCGGGGAGAAGCTCCTGACGATGGCCGGCAGGTCGTCGATGCCCTCCAGGAACTCGACCACGACGCCGACGTCGCGCAGGTCGTCGCCCCAGATCTTCTCCACCAGCTCGGCGTCGTGCTTGCCCTCGACGTAGATGCGGCTGGCCCGGGCGACCTTGGCCCGGGCCCGTTCCGCGGCCGGCGCGGCCACCGAGCCGGAGGCAGTCCTGGCCGGCCCGGGGGGCTGGCCCGAGGGGGCCGGCGGGACGAGCGTGACCGGCTGGCCGTCGATCAGGAACGCCGCCGGGGCCAGCGGGAAGAGGCGGCGCCTGCCGTGCCGGTCCTCCAGCCTGACGGCGCCCTTCTCGTAACCGACCACCGCGCCGCAGAACCGGCCCTCGGAATCCTCGACCACCAGGCCGCGCTCCGCCTCGACCTCCGGCACCTCGCGCCGGCCGGGGCGCTGCCGTTTGAGCTCATTCTCCGCAGCGAGCACGTCGGCGCCGTATTGCCTGCTCCGCACGGGTATCTCCTCCGCTCGTAAGCCTGCCGGCAGTGCCTGCCCGGCCTGCCAGCCGGGCCCGGTCGGGCCGCGAACGTAGCCGTACCTGCGCGTCAGCGTAGCCCAGCGGGCACCGGCCGGGCCGCCGCCGACACGCGCTATCGCGGCTCGCGCCGGCCGGGTTACCATCGGAATATGGGTCATACCCAGGGCCGGATCGCGGACAGCCGGTCCCGGGCATGGTCAGGCGGCCGTTCGCCTCGCTGTCGCGCCGGGAACTTGCTAGACGCAATAGACTTAGCACTCGGGACCTACGAGTGCCAAGGAGGTGAACGCGTGCTCGACGAGCGGAAACTAACGGTGCTTCGTGCGATCGTCGAAGACTACGTGTCCACCACTGAACCGGTGGGATCGAAGTCACTCGTCGACCGGCACCACTTCGACGTGTCGTCGGCCACGATCAGGAACGACATGGCCGTGCTCGAGGAGCAGGGCTTCATCGCGCAGCCGCACACCAGCGCCGGCCGGGTGCCGACGGACAAGGGCTACCGGCTCTTCGTCGACCGGCTGTCCAGCGTCAAGCCGCTGTCGGTGGCCGAGCGGCGCGCGATCGAGACGTTCCTGGGCGGCGCCTACAGCCTCGACGACGTGGTCACGCGGACGGTCAGGCTGCTGGTCCAGCTGACCCGCCAGGTGGCGGTGGTGCAGTACCCGTCGCTCACCCGGTCCGCCATCCGGCACATCGAGCTGGTCCCGCTCGCCCCGCAGCGGCTGCTGCTGGTGCTCATCACCGACACCGGGCGGGTGGAGCAGTGCACCGTCGAGCTGCCCGAGCCCTGGGATGACGATTCGGTGTCCCACGTCCGGGCCGTCGTGAACACGTGCCTGGGCGGGCATAAACTGTCTGACGCCGCCGTGATGGTCTCCGACCTGGCCGAGCGGCTCCCGGCTGGCGAGCGTGTCAACGCCAACGCAGTGCTGGCGGTACTGCTGGCCAGCCTGGTCGAGCGCAACGAGGAGAAGATCGTCTTCGGTGGAGCCGCGAACCTGGCCGCGCACGACTTCAGCAAGGGGCTGCGGGAAGTGCTCGAGGCCCTGGAAGAACAGGTGGTGCTGATGCGGCTCCTCGGGGAGACGACCGAGCCCGCCATCCTGACCGTCAGGATCGGCACGGAGAACGAGGTCGCCGGCCTGCAGTCCACCTCCGTGGTGTCCACCTGGTACGGGAACGCGGACCAGCCGCTGGCCAAGCTCGGCGTGCTCGGGCCGACCCGGATGGACTACCCCGGCACCATGGGCGCGGTCCGCGCGGTGGCCCGGTACGTCGGCCAGATCCTGGCGGAGTCCTAGTGGCGGCCGACTACTACGCGTTGCTCAAGATCCGCCGGGACGCGACGCAAGACGAGGTCAAGCGGGCCTACCGGCGCCTGGCCCGCGAACTGCACCCGGACGTGAACCCCGACCCGGAGACCCAGGAGCGGTTCAAGGAGATCACCCAGGCGTACGAGGTGCTGTCGGATACCGACAAGCGCCGGATGTACGACATGGGCATGGATCCCTTCGCCGCCAGCACGGCGGGCGCCGGGGCGGGCGGGTTCGGCCCGGGCTTCAACCCGCTCAACGACCTGCTCGACCAGTTCTTCGGCGCGGCGGGCGGCGGCGCCGCGTCCCGCGGGCCGCGCAGCCGGGCTCAGCGCGGACGCAATGCCACGATCAGGATCGAGCTGGAGCTGGCCGAGTGCTCGTTCGGTGCCACCCGTGAGCTCACCGTCGACACGGCCGTGGTCTGCCCCACCTGTTCCGGTGAGGGCACCGCGCCGGGCACCCACCCGCAGACCTGCGACATCTGCGGCGGCCGGGGCGAAGTCAGCCAGGTGACCCGCTCCTTCATCGGCCAGGTCATGATGGCCCGGGTCTGCCCCGGCTGCGGCGGGTACGGCACCGTGCTGGTCCGGCCCTGCCCGGAGTGCGATGGCGACGGCCGGGTGCGGACCCGGCGGACGATCAAGGTACGGATCCCGGCCGGCGTCGAGGACGGCACGCACATCCAGCTGGCCGGCGAGGGCGAGGTCGGCCCGGGCGGCGGCCCGCCCGGCGACCTGTTCCTGGAGATCGTCCAGCGCCCGCACGCCATCTTCGAGCGGCAGGGCGACGACCTGCACTGCACGGTGACGATCCCGATGGTGGCCGCCGCGCTGGGGGCCACGCTGTCGGTGGAGAGCCTGGACGGTCCCGCCGACATCGACATCCGCCCCGGCACCCAGTCCGGCCAGGTCATCCCGCTCTACGGCCAGGGCGTCAAGCACCTGAACGGCAACGGGCGCGGCGACCTCGTCATCCACGTGACCGTCGAGACGCCCAGCAAGCTGGACGCTGAGCAGGAGAAGCTGCTGCGCGACCTGGCCAAGCTGCGCGGCGAGGAAGCCCCGCCCGGCCGGTTCGCGCCGGGCTCGCAAGGGTTCTTCTCCCGGCTGCGCGACGCCTTCAACGGGCGGGCCTGACCCAGGCAGCGAGGCAACCACGTGCAGCCGCCTGTCTTCCTGGCCGATCGCGCGGCGCTGGAATCCGATGTCGTCGTCCTGTCCGGCGCCGAGGGCCGCCACGCGGCGACCGTGCGCAGGCTCCGCCCCGGTGAACGCGCCGATGTAGCCGACGGCGCCGGCCTGGTGGCGGAGTGCGTCGTGGCCGGGTCGCTCCGCGGCGGGGCCGACGGCCTCGAGCTCACCGTGCTGGCCCGGCGGCAGGAGCCCCGCCCCGATCCGGCGATCACCGTCGTCCAGGCCCTGCCGAAGGGTGACCGGGGGGAACTGGCCGTGGAGGAGATGACCGAGGTAGGGGTGGACCGCATCGTGCCGTGGGCCGCGGCGCGCTCGGTCACGGTGTGGCAGGGCGCCCGCGGTGAGCGCTCGCTGGGCAAGTGGCGGCTGACCGCCCGCGAGGCCGCCAAGCAGTCCCGCCGCGCCTGGGTACCCGAGGTGACGGGGCTTGCCGCGACCGCGGACGTGGCCCGGCTGGCCGGGGAGGCCGCCTGCGCGATCGTCCTCGAGCCCGGTGCGGCCGTCAGCCTCGGCCGCCTCAGCCTCCCGGAATCGGGAGACCTGCTGATCGTGGTGGGCCCGGAGGGCGGCGTCACGGACGAGGAGAGCGCGGCCTTCCAGGCGGCCGGCGCCACCGGCTGCCGGCTCGGCCCGACCGTGCTACGGACTTCCACCGCCGGGACGGTGGCGGCCGCGATCGTGCTGACCCGATCCGGGCGCTGGTCCTGACTGCGGTCCGGCCGGTCCTAAGGACGACGCCGCAGGCGCGGTGGCCGTGGTATCGCTCTGGTTCCCGGTACCGGGTGAGCTGCTGCCGGGGTTCGCGGTACCGGGTGAGCTGCTGCCGGTCGGGCTGACGTCGGTGTTCCCCGGCAAGCTCGACGTCGGGGGCGAGGACGAGGACGGAGACGAGGGGGGCGAGGACGAGGACGGAGACGAGGGGGGCGGGGCGGGGCT
Source organism: Nocardiopsis sp. (assembly GCA_021154785.1). GTDB lineage: Bacteria > Actinomycetota > Actinomycetes > Streptosporangiales > Streptosporangiaceae > Palsa-504. The sequence goes on along the minus strand of JAJKHX010000534.1, from coordinate 217 downwards.
GGAACTGCCCGAGGCGGGCGCCGACGTGCTGATGTGCGGCTTTGCCGTCTTAGCGGGCCTGGGGCTGGCCGGGCAGGATGGGGAGCCGGTCGTGTGCGCTGCCTTCTTGCTTCCCGGGGCGCTGGTGCTGGCCGCAGCGGTCGCCGAGGCCGACCCCGACGCGCTCGCGGTGCTGGTGGCACTGGTGCTCGCCGTGGCGGCCGAGGTCGCGGAGGCG
>JAJKHX010000533.1 GCA_021154785.1 Nocardiopsis sp. | reverse complement strand
TCTGCGTTATCGGGCATGGCTGCTCATCTCCTCACGCAGCCGGTCGGTGACCTCGGCGGCCAGTTCGGCGACCGGCGCCGAGTCGATCCGGCGGGGACGCTAGATCGGCACGTCGAACTCGGCCACGACCCGCCCGGGGCGGCTGCTCAGCACGACCACGCGGTCGCCGAGCCGGACCGCCTCCTGGACGTTGTGCGTCACGAACAGGACGGTAAGGGGCCGGGCCGCGCAGATACGGTCGATCTCGCCGTGCAGCACGTCCCTGGTCATCGCGTCGAGCGCGCCGAACGGCTCGTCCATCAGCAGCACGTCCGCGTCCTGGGCCAGTGCGCGGGCCAGCGCGACCCGCTGCCGCATGCCGCCGGACAGCTCGTGCGGACGCTTCCCGCCGAACCCGGTCAGGTGCACGGTGTCGAGCAGTTCCCCGGTCCGCTGGCGCCGCTCGGCCTTGCCGACGCCCCGGGCCCGCAGGGCCAGCTCGACGTTGCCCGCCGCGGTGAGCCACGGGAACAGCGCCGGCTCCTGGAACATGAACGCCACCTGGCCGCCGTCGGTGGAAACTTCCCCGGAGGTGGGCTGCTCCAGTCCGGCCACCAGCGAGAGCAGCGTGGACTTACCGCAGCCCGACGCGCCGATGAGGCAGGTGAACTCCCCCGGCGGCACGTCGAGCGACACCTGGTCGAGCGCGCGCACCGCCGAGCTGCCGTGTCCGAATACCTTGGTCACGGATGTCAGCTTGACCGATCCCCCTACCGGGGGCGCCGCGCGGCGGCCGGTGACCGTCACGGAATTCACCTGCCTCACCATTCTACGAACTGACCTGAGATTCGCCGGCCGCGGCCAGCACCTTGTTGAGCGGGTCGAGATCGAAGATCCCGTCCAGGTTGACCGGCTTGAGCAGCGTGAGCGCCACAGCCTGGTCGGCGTCGGTCTTCAGCGAGGCCGCGTTCGGGTCGTTAGTGAAGGTGATCTCCTTGAACGACGCCGCGATGAGGTCCGCCGCGAGCGGCTTCCCGGTGTACGAGGCCAGCTCCGCGTTGGCGTCGGCCTGGGCCTGGGTCGGGTTGGACTTGATGAAGTCGTTCGCCTGGACCTGCGCCTTGAGCAGGTCGGACACGACCGCCGGGTGGGCCGCCAGGAAGGTCTTCGTCACGATGAGCAAGGTGGTGACGCCGGGCTCGCTGAGCAGCACCGTACCGCCGTCGGCGACCATCTGGATGTCGTAGGGGGCCGGCTCGGAACCGCCGGCGATCTGCCCGGATTTGAACTGGAGCACGGCGGCCGAGTTGGGCTTGGTCGGCTTGATGAACGCGTCACCGCCGCCGGTGACGTTGGTCGCCACGCCATGCTGCTTGAGCCAGTAGCGCAGGGCCACGTCCTGCGTGTTGCCGAGTGACGGCGTGGCCAGCGACTTGCCCTTGAGCTGGGCGGCCGAGGAAATGCCCTTCTTGACCACGATCGACGCGCCGCCGGTGGCGGCCCCCGAGATGATCTGGATGTTGCTGTCTTTCTGCCAGGCGGTGATAGCCGGGTTGGGGCCCACGTAGGCGGCGTCGAGCTGGCCGGCCAAGAGCGCCGTGGTCTCCTCGGTGCCCGCGCTGAACGCGGTGGCCTTCAGCGTGCCCGCCGAGCCCAGGGCCTTGGTGAAGTAACCCTCCTTGAGGGCGATCAGGGCCGGGGCATGCGTGATGTTGCTGAGGAAACCGAGCCGGACCGTGACCGGCGCGCCGGCCGCCGCGCCCGACGTGGACGTCGATCCTGACGATGAGGAAGATGAAGATGAGCAGCCCGCCAGCAACAAGGCCGTGCCGATCGCTGCGGCGGTAATCGCACGTCGCATCTAGTACCTAATTTCTATCGTTTATATAGGAAACAACTCGATTCACTATACATGAAGTAGGCAAGGTGGGGAATTGGCCCTGACCAGGTAAAACAGGAGCCCGGGGTTCTGTTACGCCTGTAACGCCGCTGGTCTCAGCCGCCCGCGTCGCTCGAGTCCTGCAGGGTGACGCCGACCACGCCGGGGAACTTGTCCAGGCACGTCTCCAGCCGGGCCACGTCCGCATCGCTGGCGTGGTCGATCCGGAAGATCAGCTGCTGCAGCGCGTACGGGGAGCTGAGGTCGGACGGCAGCGGCGGGGCGTCCACGGCCGGGATCTTGGCGCAGGTCGATCGCACGGTCAGCCGCTGCGACACCGGCGTGCCCGACCGGAACGAGACGACGGCCTCCCGCTGCCCGAGCGCCTTGTCGAACTGCGCGCAGCCCGTCAGCGCGGCCGCGCCGACACCGATCAGGCACGCCACGGCGGCCCGTCGCCATCGTTGTTTCACTACACCGGGTAGTACCCGCATGATGCCAGCCTACGGGCTGACCGCAGCTAGTACGGTAGCGGGCAGGGCCCTTCGCGGATCAGGCCCAGCCAGGAACCCCAGACTGCTAGGCGAAGATGCCCACTGCTCGTCACATCCTCATCGTTAACTCGCGCAGCGTGCACCAGCCGGTCTTCGTGGTCGGCGCACCGCACTCGGGCGCGGACCTGATCGGCCGCGCCCTGAAGGCATCACCGGGCTTCCACCTCACGATCGGCCAGCCCAGCGTGCTGCGCACGGTGTACGCCTTCGCCCGGCGGCCGTCCATGTACCAGGGCCGGACGCAGGCCGCCGCGACCGTCATCAGGGACGCCTTCGCGCAGGGCTGGCAGGTCACCGCGAGCAGCTGCCTGGAATGCACCAGGGAATGCCGGGCAGCGGCCGGCCTGGCCGCGGACGCCGTGGGACCGTGTGCCGAACTGCGCGGCCTGGAGACGTTCGGGGACGCGAGCCCGGACCTCATCTACTGCGCGGAGGCCCTCACCTACGCGTTTCCCGACGCCAGGATCATCCAGGTGATCAGGGACGGCCGCGATGCGGTGGCGTCGATGCTCGCCGACCCGGTGGTGATGGCCTGGTTCCGGCCGAGCTTCGTGAACGTGGACAGCGAATTCCCCAACCCGTTCTTCGGCCTCGAGGACCCCGAGGACCGCGACCTGTGGCCGCAGCTGTCCCCGGCCGGCCGCTGTGCGCTGCGCTGGCGCTGGTCCGTGCGCCTGGCGGCCCGGCTGCACCACAGCCTCCCGGCCGGCCAGCTGAAGACCATCCGCTACGAGCAGCTGCTCAGCAAGCCGGACGAGGCCGTGGCCGATCTGTCCCGGTTCGCCGGCACCAGCGTGCAGGCGGCCGAGATCCGCAACGAGGCCCGTACCGCCCGCACCCGGGGGCGCGGGCGCCGCGCTCCCGCCTATGAGCTGTCCCTCAGCTCCGAGGACACCACTCAGATCGAGAAGATCGCGGGCGAGGAACTGCGCCGCCTCGGCTACGCCCCCTGAGGGCTGCGGCCCGGGGTTAGACCGCCTGGCCGGCGAACTGGGTGTGGTACAGGTCGGCGTACAGGCCGCCCGCCTCGAGGAGCTCGGCGTGCGTGCCGCGCTCGGTGATCTGGCCGGCATCGACCACCAGGATCTGGTCGGCTTCCCTGATCGTGGAGAGCCGGTGCGCGATCACCAGCGATGTCCGGCCGGCCAGCGCCGTCTTCAGCGCGCGTTGCACCGCCACCTCGGACTCGGAGTCCAGGTGGGCGGTGGCCTCGTCCAGGACGACCACCGACGGGGCCTTGAGCAGCAGCCGGGCCACGGCCACGCGCTGCTTCTCGCCGCCGGACAGCCGGTAGCCCCGGTCCCCCACCACGGTGTCCAGCCCGTCGGGCAGGCTCGCGATCAGGTCCCAGATCTGGGCGGCCTCGCACGCGCCGATCAGCTCGAGTTCGGTGGCCTCGGGCCGCGCGTACGTCAAGTTGGCCCGGATGGTGTCGTGGAACAGGTGCGCGTCCTGGGTGACGACGCCGACCACGTTGTGCAGTGACTCCTGGGTGACGTCCCTGAGGTCGTACCCGGCGATCCGCACGGTCCCGGAGTTCGGGTCGTACAACCGGGCGGCCAGGGCGGTGATCGTGGTCTTGCCCGCTCCCGAAGGGCCCACCAGCGCGGTCAGCCTGCCCGAAGGCGCGCGGAAGCTCACCTCGTGCAGGACCCCCGCGCCCGCGTCCTGGCGTTCCGGCGTGGCCAGCGCGATCGACTCCAGCGAGGCGAGCGAGACCTCGCTCGCCGACGGGTAGCGGAAGGAGACGCCGGCGAACTCGATCTCCGGGGCGGGGGCGTCCTGGATGGCGTTCCCGGCGGTAACGGGCTCCGCCGCCGGGGGCGCGGCGAACCGGGGCAGCGGCACCGCGTCCGGCTTGTCGGCGATCAGCGGCCTGAGGTCGAGCACCTCGAAGACCCGGTCGAAGCTGACCAGGGCGGTCATGACGCTGATCTGCACGTTGGACAGCGACGTGATCGGCCCGTAGACCCGGCCGAGCAGGGTGGTCAGGGCGACCAGGGTGCCGATCTGGAAGGTGCCGTTGATGACGAGGATGCCGCCGAGCCCGTAGACCACGGCGGTGACCAGCGAGGCCAGCAGGGTCAGGGCGACGAAGAACACCTGGCCGTACATGGCGGTGACCACGCCGATGTCCCGGACCCGGCCGGCTCGCAGGGAAAACGCGTCGGTCTCCTCGCGCGGCCGCCCGAACAGCTTCACCAGCATCGCGCCGGCCACGTTGAACCGCTCGGTCATAGTCGAGCCCAGCTCGGCGTTGAGCTGCATGCTCTCCCGGGTCAGCCGCTGCATCCGGCGGCCGACCAGGCGCGCGGGCAGGATGAACAGCGGGATCATCACCAGCGCGATGAGGCTCACCTGCCAGGACAGGTAGAACAGCGTGATCAGGATGACGACCAGGCTGAGCAGGTTGGAGAGCACGCCGGACAGGGTGGAGGTGATGGCCTGCTGGGCGCCGACCACGTCTCCGTCCAGCCGGCTGACCAGCGATCCGGTCTGCGCGCGGGTGAAGAAGGCGATCGGCTGCCGCTGGACGTGATCGAAGACCTGGGTACGCAGGTCGTAGATCAGGCCCTCGCCGATCCGGGCGGAGAACCAGCGGATCACGAAGCTGAGAAAGGCGTCGAAGATCGCGACGGCGCCGACCGCGACCGCGGTCAGGATCACCACCCGGTCGTTGCGGGCCAGGATGCCGTGGTCGATGACCTGCCGCAGCAGCAGCGGGTTGACGACCGTGATCACCGCGTCCACGCAGGTGGCCAGCAGGAAGACGGTCAGGTGGAGCCGGTAGGGACGCGCGTAGACCGCGATCCGGCGGACCGTGCCCGGCTTGAGCTTCTGCTTGGTGATCGAGGGATCCATCCGGAACCCTCGCATCGCCGCTATGTTTGCCCGCCCGTACATGAACAGGGAAACCGTCGGGGGCGGCGTTTCGTTCCGGTGCCGGGCGGATGGCTATCAGCTAGCAGCGAACTCCAGAGGCTATCCGGGCGGGGTCCCGACGGCGGCGTCGCCGGGCCGGTGCCATCTGGGGCACGAACCGAACGTGGCTAGTGCTTCATTTTGTTGTTGCCACTGCGGGTCGCGCCACCGCGTCCGCGCAACGTCACTCCCGTCTCGGTCAGGATCCGGTGGACGAAGCCGTACGACCTTCCGGTTGAGGCAGCCAGTGATCGGATGCTCTCGCCCGAGTCATACCGTTTGCTGAGGGTCGTCGCCAGCTTGCTGCGATCCATCCCGGTCACCCGCGTGCCTTTCTTGAGGGTCTCGGCCACGTGTACCTCCCGTTTAGATGCGGTCACCTATGACTTACGCGTTCCCCACTCGCAATGATCAGGCATGATCGCGGGATTGGCCACCCACATCGGAGTAAATGATCACTATATTTTAACGGGCTATGGCAGATTGACTGGTCTTAGGCTCCAGGAGCGTCAACTGGCAACAGTCATACGTAAGCGCGGCGAGCAAGCCTTACGCAAGCGCGACGAGGTCGGCGAAATCCTCGCTCCACGCGTCTTCCACTCCGTCTGGCAGGACGATAACGCGTTCCGGCGATAGGGCCTGAACCGCACCTTCATCATGCGTCACAAGCACTATCGCTCCGCGATAGCTCCGCAGTGCCTCAAGGACTTCTTCCCGGCTGGCCGGATCGAGGTTGTTGGTCGGCTCGTCGAGCAACAGGACGTTCGCGCCTGATACAACAAGAAGAGCGAGGGCTAGCCTCGTCTTTTCCCCTCCAGAAAGCACTCCGGCGGGCTTTTCGACATCGTCACCGGAGAACAGGAATGACCCGAGAACCTTACGCTGCTCCGATTCGGTAAGGTCCGGCGCAGCGGTACGCATGTGCGATAGAACGGTTCGATCGGTTTCCAGCGTTTCATGCTCCTGGGCATAATATCCGAGGCTAAGGCCATGGCCGGGAGTGACTTTTCCGGTATCCGGGACCTCCAAGCCGGCCAGCAGCCGGAGCAGCGTCGTCTTGCCCGCCCCGTTGAGTCCGAGGATCACCACCCGGCTGCCCCGGTCGACGGCGACGTCGACCCCGGTGAACACCTCGTCCGAGCCGTACGACTTGGACAGGCCCTCCGCGGTGAGCGGGGTGCGCCCGCACGGGGCAGGCACGGGAAAGCGGAGCCGGGCCACCCGGTCGGCGGTGCGCTCGGCCTCGACGCCGGCCAGCATCCGCTCGGCCCGGCGCTGCATGTTCTGCGCCGCGCGGGCCTTGGTCGCCTTGGCCCGCATCTTGTCCGCCTGGGCCATCAGTGCGCTGGCCTGCCGGCCCGCATTCACTCGCTCGCGCCGCCGGCGCCGCTCGTCGGTTTCGCGCTGCTGCAGGTAGGCCCGCCAGCCCAGGTTATAGGTGTCCAGGCAGGACCGCTGGGCGTCGAGATAGAACACCTTGTTGACCACGTCGGCCAGCAGCGCCACGTCGTGGCTGATGACCACGAGGGCGCCGCGGTAGCTCTTGAGGTGATCCCGCAGCCAGGCCACCGAGTCGGCGTCCAGGTGGTTGGTCGGCTCGTCGAGCAGCATGGTGCCGGAATCGGAGAACAAGATCCTGGCCAGCTCGACCCGGCGTCGCTGTCCACCCGACAGGGTGTGCAGCGGCTGCTGCAGGACCCGGTCGGGCAGGCCCAGGCTGGCGGTGATCGATGCCGCCTGCGACTCGGCCGCGTATCCGCCGAGGACGGCCAGTCGCTCCTCCAGCCGTCCGTACTTGCGGATGGCGGCGGCGGCCGTACCGGAGTCCGAAGCGGCCATCGCCGCCTCGGCCGCGCGGAGCTCGGCCCGTAGCTGGTCGAGTCCGCGGGCGGACAGGACCCGGTCGATGGCCAGCATGTCCAGGTTCCCGGTCCGCGGGTCTTGCGGCAGGTACCCGACCGTGCCGGACCGGCGGACCGAGCCCGCGGCCGGCTGGGCCTCCCCCGCGAGCACCTTGGCCAGCGTGGTCTTCCCGGCTCCGTTCCGGCCGACCAGGCCGATCCGGTCCCCCGCGGACACCTGGAACGACGCGCTTTCAAGTAGCAGGCGCGCGCCCGCCCGCAGTTCGATTTCACTTGCCACGATCATGACTGACTGCTCCTAGGACTGGAAATGGACAGACCCCGGGTTGCGGGGGGGTGTCCCCCCCGGGCAAACACGGCCCTCGAGGTGTGTCCTAGTCCGAGGTGGGGAGCATGGCGTCCAGTGTACCGGGTCAGCCGGGAGCCGGGCCAATGCATTCCGGCTCGGTCAGCCGGATGCGGATGGCCAGGAAGGCGCGGGGGGTCTCGCGCAGCACGGCGAGCCTGGGATCGGGCACGGTGAGGAAACGGCCGGCGGGGCGGGCCAGGTACTGCGCCAGGCGGGCATCGCCGCGCAGCGCCGCGGCGGACCGCTTGTCCCCGCCCAGTACCACGGCATCGAGGCCACCGGGACCGTACCGGCCGAGCACGTCGGCGGCGGCGTCGGCCGCGGCCCGCAGCGCCGTCGCGGCCTGGTTCTCCCGGCGCCGGGCGAAGCGCTGCTGCGACCAGCCGCCCGCCGCGCTGCGGCCGTGCACCGGCCTGCTTCCCGTCTTGGAGCTCACCAGCCGGGGCGGCACGCCGGAGAAGACGCCGACCGCGTAACCGCCCAGGCGCACCAGCAGGACTCCGATCGTGCGGTCCGCAGCGGCGTCCGCCGCGAGCGCCTCGGCCACGGCGCGCTCCTGACCGGCCGGAGCAGAAGGCCCTGGAGAGGAAGGCAGGGCCGGGGACCAGAACGGCGGATGACATTCGGCCACCGCCCCGTCGGCGGCGGTGAAGGTGACGGCTCCCTCAGTCTCGCCCGGCGGCTGGGGCCCGGCGATCTTCTCGACGCCGCCGTGACGTTCCGCGAAGGTGATGATCCAGGACACGAAGCGTTCTGGCGGAACTTCCACCCAGCGACCGCCGCCTGCGGCAGGATTCCTCATCACGCACTGCCTCATCACGCTTACTATCCGTAGTATTGTTGCCTCACCCCGGCGACGGCCATCGCTTCGCGGCGGGTCCCAGTTTGCCTGACCCGGGGCCTTGACCTGGGGCCAGGGTGACGCCGGGGGCAACGATCCGGCGAACCTGGTGACCCCGGCGGCTGTTGAGGACGCCCTGGCCGCCGCGGTCAAGGATCCCGACCGGGTGACGGCACTGCTCGACGAGCTTAGCCGAGGACGGCGGTGGCTTCCGCTGCCCGACGCGCGCCCGGTCACCGAGCCGCACATCGTCGTCCCGGCGGCCGAGCTCGCCCGGCGGATGCCGGCCGGCGTCGGCATCGCGCTGAACCCGGGCGCGGAGACCAGCGTCCCCATCTACCCCGAAGGAGTCGGCTACCTGGCGGCGGCCCGCCGACCCGGTTCCGCCCCGAGCGAGGTCAGGTCGGCCCTGGGGGCGGGTCCGGCGGTGCGGCAGGCGTCCCAGGCGTGGCTGTCGGTGCGCGGCCAGGACGGGGCCGAGCAGGAGTTCCCCATCGACGTCACGTTCCCCGGCGAGGGCGAGCCGGACCAGGTCGACGCCCGGATCT
>JAJKHX010000532.1 GCA_021154785.1 Nocardiopsis sp. | reverse complement strand
CTCCTCATCAGCCTCCTCCTCGCCGGGCGCATCCTCCCCAGCCAGCTCCGCCTCCGCCTCCGCCTCCGGCGTATCCGGCCTAGCCCAGGCCAACGGCGGCATCACCGCCGCCGCCGCCTGCACCGCGGACAGCGGCGCCTTCTCCGGCCCCCTAAGCCCCTAACCCGCCAGTCTCCACCCGGATCACCCCCCTGCCCCACCCGGATCACCCCTGCCTGTCGGCCTCCGCGCCGATCGGTTCCTGACCCCGCAGCCCCAGTTCCTGACCCCCGCAGCCCCATCAAGACCACCAGCCCTCCAGGCCCCACCCCGGCGGCATTGCCAGCCGGCTCGATGCTCCATCGATCCGGCCAGAGCCGGCTGAATGCTCCATTGATCCGGTTGCGGCGGTCCTCAGACCCGACGGCTGTAACTCTCTGGAGGAAAAAGGCCTTCTTGATCGTGAAAGTATGCTTATTTGCTCGTTACGTGCGGGGCGGGATGGCGCTGACGTCGGTGACGGCCTCGGGGAGGCGGCGCATGCTGGTGACCCGCCGGTCCGCCAGCTTGGCCGGGTGCCCGGTCAGGTCCCGGTCCACCCATACCGAGCGCAGCCCCATCCGGGCCGCGGGCAAGATGTCGAGGATCCAGCTGTTCGCCACGTGAATCCAGTTGGCCGGAGTCGCCCCGGTCTTGTCGGCAAACCGCCGGAAGTGCGCGAGGTCCGGCTTGTAGCTGTGCACCTCCTCGGCCGTCACCCACGCGTCGACCGGCACCGGCAGCCGGTCCCTGGTGGTGGCGAACAGGTCCTCGTCGCAATTCGTCAGGAACGCCAGCCGCCAGCCGCGCTCCCGCAGTGCGATCAGGGCGGGCCCTGCGTCATCGAACACCGGCATGTCCGGCCAGGCCCGGACGAACGCCTCCTCGCCGCCCCGGGGCAGCCGCACCTGCTCCCGTTCCGCCGCCCGGGCCAGCCCGGCGGCGAGCACCTCCCGGTAGGGACGCCACTGCGGCGCGGCCTCGATCTCCAGCTCGGCCGGGTGGTAAGCGGCCAGCAGCCGCCCGGCGTCCGCCGCGGAAAGCCCGGCGAGCCCCGTCAGCGCGCCGCCCATGCCGCTGTTCCAGTCCGCGACCGTCCCGTAGCAGTCGAACGTCAGCCACCGATCCGCCACCGCTAACCTCCCGCCGTCCGTCCGCTCTAGCATCCCATCTACCTATCTGCCCACCTTGTTCCGCTCCGTCCCCTCCGTAACGCCGCGAAACCCAGGCCCGCTCGCTCCTGCGGCCGGGCACAGTTTTCGCGGGTGATTTCATGGGTGGGACAGCAAGGAGGCAGTCATGACCGACGTGGCGGTTCACCCGCAGCAAGCCGAGAAGGGGCCGGGGGAGTACTCCTACCAGGCGGGGTTCGGGAACGAGTTCGCCAGCGAGGCCGTTTCCGGGGCGCTGCCCGCGGGCCGTAACTCACCGCAGCGCGCGCCACTCGGCCTGTACGCGGAGCAGCTCAGCTGGACCGCGTTCACCCAGCCGCGCGGTGTCAGCCGCCGGACCTGGGTCTACCGGATCATGCCGTCGGCCGCGCACCCGCGGTTCTCCCGCATCGGCAACGGCGCCCTGCGCGGCACCCCGTTCGACGAGATCGAGCCCGACCCGAACCGGCTCCGCTGGGACGCCCTCCCGCTGCCCGGCGGGGACGCCGACTTCGTCGACGGCCTGTTCACGATGGCCTGCAACGGCGACCTCAGGACGCGCACCGGCATAGCCATGCACCTGTACGCCGCGAACCGGTCCATGACCGGCAGGTACTTCGTCGACGCCGACGGCGAGCTGCTGTTCGTCCCGCAGGAAGGCCCGCTCCTGCTGCGCACCGAGCTCGGACCGCTTCACGTGGCGCCCGGCGAGATCGCGGTAGTGCCGCGCGGCATCAGGTTCGCGGTGGACCTCCCGGCCGGCCCGGCCCGCGGCTATCTGTGCGAGAACTTCGGCGCCGCCTTCACGCTCCCCGAACGCGGCCCGATCGGCGCGAACGGGCTGGCCAACGAGCGCGACTTCCTGGCCCCGTCAGCGGCTTACGAGGACCGGGCCGGGCCGGTGCAGGTGGTGCAGAAGTTCGGCGGGAACCTGTGGGCCGCCGACTACGACCACTCGCCGCTGGACGTGGTCGGCTGGCACGGGAACTACGCGCCGTACAAGTACGACACGGCGAACTTCATGGTCATCGGCACGATCAGCTTCGACCACCCGGACCCGTCCATCTTCACCGTGCTCACCTCGCCGAGCGAGCTGCCCGGCCTGGCCAACGCGGACTTCGTGATCTTCCCGCCGCGCTGGCTGGTCGGCGAGGACACCTTCCGGCCGCCCTGGTACCACCGCAACATCATGTCCGAGTTCATGGGCCTGGTGCGCGGCGTCTACGACGCCAAGGCCGAGGGGTTCGTGCCCGGCGGGGCCAGCCTCCACAACACCTTCGCCTCGCACGGCCCGGACGCGGAGACGTACGCCCGGGCCAGCACGGCCGAGCTGGCGCCGCAGAAGATCGACGGCACGCTGGCGTTCATGTTCGAGAGCCGCTGGATGCTGGTGCCCACCCGGCAGGCCATGGAGGCGGCCCACCGCCAGCGCGACTACGACGCGGTCTGGAGCGGCCTGACCCGGTCCTTCCGCGGCTAGCCTGGAAGGCATCATGTACATTCCCGCCCATTTCGCCATGGACGACGCGGCCGTGCGTGACCTGCTGGCCCGGCACGGCGCGGCCGACCTGATCACGCTCACCGCGGACGGCCTGCTGGCCACCATGCTGCCGTTCGCGTACGAGCCGGCCGCCGGCGACCACGGAGCTCTCTACGGCCACGTAGCCCGCAACAACGACCAGTGGCGCAAGCCGGCCCGGGGCGAGTCGCTGGCCATCGTCCGCGGACCGGACGCGTACGTCTCGCCGTCCTGGTACGCGGCCAAGGCCGAGCACGGCCGGGTGGTCCCGACCTGGAACTACGTCACCGCGCACGTCTACGGCGAGCTGGTCGTGCACGACGACCCGGCCTGGGTCGAGGACGTCGTCCGGCGCCTGACGGCCAAGCACGAGGCGGCCCGCACCGAAACGGCCGGGCAGGCGCCCGCCTGGTCGGTGGACGCCGCGCCGCGGACGTTCATCGAGGGCCAGCTGCGGGCCATCGTCGGCCTGGAACTGCGGATCACCCGGATCGAGGCCAAGGCCAAGCTGAGCCAGAACCGCCCGGCCGGCGACGTGGCGGGCATCGTGGCCGGCCTGGCGGCGCGCGGCGAGGACCGCAGCGCCGCCGCCGTCACCCGCGCCAACCAGGCCCGGGTCAGCGAGGCTCACGCCGATCAGGGCGCCACGGCTTAGTGCGGGTCCGCTGAGCGCGGGCACGCACCAGGCTCGTTCGGCTGCTGCTTTTTAAAGGCTGGCTACGGCGGGAATGACGTCGGAGGCGATCACCTCGAGCGGGGTGACCTTCCAGACGCCGGCCACCGCCCCGATCGCGACCTCGAAGCCCAGCTCGGCCAGCCGGCCGAGCTGGTCGACGGTCTCGCCCGCCCGCTCGCCCTTCTCGCCCACGTCGAAGCGGAAGTAGCAGGTCTTGGTGATCTGGTCGTAGTCGCGGCCCTCCGCGTCGCAGTGCGCGCGCAGCACCTCCAGCTTCCTGGCCAGGTCGGGACCGGGGAACAGGTTGCACGCGTCGGCGTACTTGGCCACGAACCGCAGCGTCTTCTTCTCCCCGCCGCCCCCGATCATGATCGGGGGGTGCGGCCGGGTCAGCGACTGCGGCGAGTTCAGCGGCCGGTCCAGCTGGTAGTGCTGGCCGCGGTACGGGCTCTCGTCGCCGCTCCACATCTGCAGGCAGATCTGCAGGGTCTCCTCGAGCCGCTCGAACCGCTCGGCCACCGGCGGGAAGGGGATGCCCAGAGCGCGCGACTCCTCCTCGTTCCACGCGGCGCCGATGCCGAGCCAGCCGCGCCCGCCGGACAGCACGTCGAGCGTGGTGATGATCTTGGCCAGGACGCCCGGGTAGCGGTAGACCGCCCCGGTGACCAGGGTGAGGAGCTTGGCCCGGGCGGTGCAGGCCGCCAGGTAGCCCAGGGTGGTGTAAGCCTCGAGCATCTCCCGCTCGGGCGGGCCGACCGGGCCGATCTGGAAGAAGTGGTCCATCACGGCGATGAACTCGAAGCCGCCCTCGTCGGCGGTCCGGGCCACGGTGGCCAGGTCCGCGCCGAGCCGCGGCGGGCCGTCGGGTGTGGTGAAGTCTGGGATCTGCAAGCCGATTTTCACGGTTCACAGCCTCTCACGGCACCCGGTAGCGCTCGTACAGGGCCTTCAGCGACCGCAGGAAGGCCTCGCGGTCGGCGGGCGGCACGGCGGCGAGGACCTCCTCCTCGCTGGCGCGGATCGCGGCCTGCACGGACCCGCGCAGCCGTTCGCCCGCCGGGGTCAGGGAGAGCAGGTGCACCCGCCGGTCCGAGGTGTCCGGCCGGCGGCTGATCAGCCCGCGCTGCTGCAGGTCATCCAGGACGCCGATGATGCGGCTCTTATCCGCGTTGATGGCCTGCGCGAGCGCGGCCTGCGTCCGCACCGGCTGCTCCGCCAGCGCGGTCAGCACCACGTAACCCCACATCGAGATGCCGTGCGCCCGCAGTGCCGGCTCCTCACGCGTGACCAGCGTCCTGGCCAGCGGAGCGAACATCGCGGCGAGGTCGCGCCGGTCATCGGGGAACGCGCTCATCCTGGCGGGAATGATAACAGGTCGCAGATAATAAGTAGACTCATATCATATGATTATGCTTATAATCGATGCAGGAGGTGCGTTCCCATGACGCCAGAGCAGGCAACCGAGAACACCACTGGCCACGGCATCGTGGACCTTGACGCCCGGGTCGTCGAGGCCACCGTCGCCCTGGTGAAGCAAGCCGGCCTGCTGGATCTGGACCGGCCGACGCCCTGCGCGGGCTGGACCCTGGCCGACCTGATCGGGCACATGACCGCGCAGCATTACGGCTGGACCGCCGCGGCGGCCGGGCAGGGCGCGGACCTGTCGGCCTGGCAGCCGGGACCGCCGGTCGCCGATCCGATCGGGGAGTACGCGGAGGCGGCCCGGCGGGTGCTCGAGGCGTTCAGCGACGAGGGCGTGCTCGAGCGCGAGTTCGCCCTCGCCGAGATCAGCCCGGTGCTGCGGTTCCCGGCCGCCCAGGCGATCAGCTTCCATTTCATCGACTACCTGGTGCACGGCTGGGACGTGGCCCGCTCGCTCGGCGTGGATTACCGGCCCGGGCCCGGCGTGCTGGCCGCGGCGCTGCCGGTGGCGCTGGCCGTGCCCGGCGGGAAGGCGCGGGAACGAGACGGGGCGGCGTTCGCGCCCGGCCTCGAAGTCCCCGCGCGGGCCGGCACGCTGGACCAGATCCTTTCGCTGCTGGGCCGGAGCCCCTCCTGGCCGCAGTGAGAAGCTCCTCCCGGCCCCGGTAAAAGGCCGGGTTACCGTAGCCCCATGAGCACCGAACGGGCCGATGCGATCATCGTGGGCGCCGGGCTGGCGGGGTCGGCCGCGGCGCGGGCCCTGGCCCGCCGGGGGCGCTCGGTGGTACTGGTCGAGGCGTCCGGGCCCGGGCACCGGCGAGGCAGCTCGCACGGCAGCGCCCGGATCTTCCGGCGCGCCTACCCGGACCCGCTCTACGTGCGCCTGACCGGCCAGGTCCAGGTGCTCTGGCGGGAACTGGCCGCCGAGGCGGGTGAGGAGCTGGTCACCACCACCGGCGCGGTCGACTTCGGCCCGGCGCGGTTGCCGGAGAAGATGTACCAGATCCTGACCGCGCTGGGCGTGCCCGCCGAGCTGCTGCCGCCCGGCGCAGCGGCCGAACGGTGGCCCGGCATGTCGTTCGGCCCGGAACCGGTCATGTTCCATCCGGACGGCGGCGTGATCGACCCGGAGCGTGCGATGGCCGCGATGCGCCGGGCCGCCGGGGCGCACGGCGCCCGGCTCTTCTTCGGTGCCCCGGTGCTGCGCGTCGAGGCGGATCATGAGGGCGCGATCGTGCACACGGCGGACCGGTCCTGGCGCGCGCCGGCCGTCATCGTCGCGGCCGGCGCGTGGCTGGCGCCGCTGCTCGGCGGACAGGTGCCGCTACCGCCGCTGGTCGTGACCCAGGTGCAGGCGTTCCACCATGTCCCGCGCGAGCCGGGGCCGTGGCCGCCCTTCATCTACTACGACGAGGTGGTCAGGTACGGGCTGCCGGCCGGACGGGACGGCGAGGTGCCCGGCGCGATCAAGCTCGGCGAGCACGGCCTCGGCACGGTCACCACCGGCGACGGCCGGGACGGGATCGTCAACCCGGCCGCCCGGGCCCGGGTCGGCGCGTTCGTCCGGGAGCACCTCGGCGGCCTCGAACCCGACCCGGTGGGCGAGGTGACCTGCCTGTACACCTCGACCGCGAACGAGGATTTCATCCTGGACCGGCACGGCCCGTTCGTCATCTGCTCGCCCTGCTCGGGACATGGCGCCAAGTTCGCGCCGCTGGTCGGCGAGATCGCCGCCGGCCTGGCCTGCGGGGACCCCGCGCCGGAGCGCCGCTTCACCCTGGCGGCGCACCTCGGCTAGGTTCGCCGGCCCACGCCGACCAGGCCCCAGTACTGCTGCGGGTCCTCCGGGACGTCACCGGGGGAGTCGGGCCGCCACTCGGGTATCCACACCAGCCCGGGATCGACGAGCGTGAAGCCCTCGAACAAGTTGCCGATCTCGTCCCGGGTGCGCATGACGACCTGCGCAGCGATCCGGCTGTTGTACACGCTTGCCGCCGAGTCCGCCATCTCCGGCTTGGCGTCCCGGCAGGTATGGCAGATGACCAGGTAGCTGCCGGGCACCAGGGCGTCCCGCAAGGTGGTCATGACCTCTGCGACGGCGTCCTCGCCGGGGATGAAGTGCAGCACCGCCATCAGCAGCAGCCCCACCGGCTGGGTGAAGTCGATGAGCAGCTGGGTTTCCGGATCGGCGAGGATCTTGGCCGGCTCGCGCAGATCGGCCTGGATGATGGTGGCGTCCGGGTTATCGTCCAGGATGAGCCGGCTGTGCGCGACCGCGATCTCGTCGTTGTCCACGTAGACGACCCGCGAGCCCGGCCCGGCCTGCTGGGCGGTCTCGTGCACGGGCTGTGAGGCCGGGATGCCGGAGCCGATGTCGAGGAACTGCCGGATGCCCGCCTCCCGGGCCAGGAAGCGCACGGCCCGGCCGAGGAAGGCGCGGTTGGCCCGGACGATCTCCCTGACGTTGGGCTCCATCGCGATCAGCGTGCGGGCGGCGTCCTGGTCGGCCTGGAAGTTGTGGCTGCCGCCCAGCCAGTAGTCGTACACCCGGGCGATGTTCGCCTTGCTGGTGTCGCCCCCCGGCGGAACCCAGCCCGGCTCCACGGTCATGTCAATCCCCTTGTTCCGCGCGACCGACTGCCCTCCGGCTCATCCTAACGGCGCGCGCGAACACGGTCCGGTTCGTAAGCGGACGGATATGGTTGCCCTAGCCGGTTCCGGTCATTATGGTTGGCCGGTCCTGTGCGCGGCATCGTTCCCGAAGCCCGAGGTGGCAGGTGACAGAGGACCCGGACGCGACGGCTGGCCGTCAGGTCAGGCTGCCTCGTCCCGCGCTGCCCGCCGAGGACTGGCCCGCGATCAGCGGGGGCGGGCTGTCGCTGGGGTCGAGCACCGACCTGGCCGAGATCACCCGCCTCGTCCTGGCCGCCAGCGTGCCGGGGTTCGCCGGCGCGGCCGGCGTGTACGCCCTGGAGCACCTGCTCAACGGCGGCGAGCCGGCCGGGCGCCCGGCCGCCGGGCAGGTCGTGATACGCCGGCTCGGCGCGAAGTTCGCGCGGGCCGGGCGCCGGGTCCCGGAAGGCGCCTTCGCGCCGGGCGAGGTGATCGCCTTCGCCTCGGACTCGCCGCTGGCCCGCTGCGTGAACAGCGGCCGCCCGGTGCGGTTCAGCGAGATCAGCCGGCAGTCGATGGAACGGCTAGGCCCGGTCGACCGCGAGGTGGTCTCCGGCTACTCCTCGTTCCTGGCCGTCCCGATGGCCGCCAGGGAAATGGTCACCGGGGTCCTGACCCTCGTCCGCGCGCCCGGCGCCCCCGCCTTCAGCGAGCACGACCTCGCGTCCGCCACCCGGCTGGGCGCGCAGGCGGGTGCGGGCTTCCTCAACGCCCTGACGCTGATGCGGCAGCGGTCGATCGCCGACGCGCTGCAGCGCGGCCTGCTGGCGGCCGAGCCGGTCACCCCGGCCGGCCTGGAGCTGGCCGGGCGCTGCCTGCCCGCGGCGGGGCACGTCATCGGCGGGGACTGGTACGACGTCATCCCGCTGCCCGGCGGCCGGACCGGTCTCGTCGTCGGCGACGTCATGGGCCACGGTCCCGAGGCCGCCGCCGTCATGGCCCAGCTGCGGGCGGCCGCGCACGCCCTGGCGGACCTCGACCTGGCCCCCGCCGAGCTGCTGCGGGGGCTGAACCGGGTGACCGCGACGCTGCAGCGCATCACGCTCGCCACCTGCGCGTACGCGATCATCGACCCGGATAGCCACACGTGCACCCTGGCCGGGGCCGGGCACCTGCCGCCGATCCTGGCGCTGCCCGACGGGACCACCCGGGTCCCCGAGCTGCCCCCGGGCCCGTCGCTGGGGATCGGCACGGCCAGCTACGGGCAGGCCCGCATCAAGCTGCCGCCGGGCGCGATCTTGGCCCTGTACACCGACGGGCTGGTGGAAAGCCGGAGCCGATCCTTCGAACAGGGCATTCTCGCGCTGCGATCGGTGCTGGCCCGGGAGCACGGGAACCTGGAAGCCATCTGCGAGGCTCTGATCACCGCGCTGGCCGGGCGCTGCGAGGACGACATCACGGTGATCCTGGCCCGTGTCCCGCCGGGCCCCTCCGGCTGACCCGCGCCCGCCGCCCGCGGCCCCGATGTATCACCGGCCCCGGCGCGGACTCTGGTCACCTGAACGAAATTAGCCTCATTGACCCCGGAGACGTATCCGCAGCACGTATTTCGCTTACGCTTCATGCAGCGGAATGCCACGCCGCCTGGAGCCCTCATGAAACCGTTTCGCCTTGTCACGAGATGCCGGCCGGCGGCCGCGCTGATGATGCTGGCCGGATGCGGCCTGGTCGCCATCCTGGCCGGGCCCGGGCCGGCGGCCCTGGCCGCGGTGCAGGCTCCGCAGGCCCGGATCCTGAACCCCGGTCCGCCCACCGGGCTGACCGCGACCGCGGGCGACGGCCGGGTCTCGCTGTCCTGGTCGCCTCCCGCCTCCAACGGCGGCGCCGCGATCATCGGGTACGACGTCTTCGAGGGCGGCAGCGCGGCCAGCGGCCTGGTCAGCGGCACCAGCTTCACGGTGACCGGCCTGACCGACGGCACCACCTACGCCTTCACCGTCGACGCGGTCAACGACGCCGAACTGCACAGCACGCAGTCGGCCCCGGCCTCGGCCACCCCGGTGGCGCCGGTGACCGCGCCGGGAGCGCCCAGCGGGCTGACCGCGTCCGCGGGCAACGCCCAGGTGAGCCTGTCGTGGCGGGCGCCGTCCGCCGACGGCGGCGCGGCGGTTACCAGCTACAACGTCTACCAGGGCGGCAAGCAGGCGGCCACCGTCAGCGGCACCGGCGCGACCGTGAAGAACCTGGCCAACGGCACCACCTACTCGTTCACGGTAACGGCGGTCAACAAGGCCGGCGAGGGTCCCGCGTCGGGGGCCGCCTCCGCCACGCCGGCGGCCGCGATCACCAAACCCGGAGCACCGAACGGGCTTTCCGCGAGCCCAGGCAACGGCAAGGTCACCTTGTCCTGGTCGGCGCCCAAGTCCGACGGTGGCGCGGCGGTTACCAGCTACAACGTCTACCAGGGCGGCAAGAAGACCGCCTCGGTCGGCGGTACCGGCGCGACCGTGAAGAACCTGGCTAACGGCACCACCTACTCGTTCACCGTGACAGCGGTCAACAAGGCCGGCGAGGGTCCCGCTTCCGGCGCCGCCGCCGCCAAGCCGGCCGGCCCCGCGGCCTCGGCGTCCGCCTCCGCGTCGGCGTCCGGTTCCGCCTCGGCGTCGGCCTCCGCGTCGGGTTCTGCGTCGGCCTCCGCGTCGGGTACGGCGACCCCGGCGGCCGGGGCGGGAGCCAGCGGCACGCCCACCGGGTCGGCCGGGCCGGCCAGCACGCCGGGCCAGACGACCGGGACGGCGGTGCTGACCTCGGCGACGAAGAAGATGCCCAAGCCGGTCCTGTTCACGCTGGCCGCCCTGCTCCTGGCCGCCATCGGCGGTGGCCTGACCCTGACCACGCGGCGGGTGCGCAAGGGCCGGCGCCACAAGCGCCCGCCGGCCGCGCCCGCGGTGCACGTGAGCGCCGTGCCGGAACTCGGGCCGCCCAGCCCGGTGCACGTCAGCGCGTTCAGCGTGGAGAAGCACGAGCTCAGCGTGGACAACCATGAGGTCGTCATGGAGGAGACGTACGTGGTGCGCCTCGAGCCGCTCCCGGCCGCCATCATCACCACGCTCGAAGAGATCGGCGTATGACGGCGCCCGGGCCGCGCGGTCCGGACGGCGTGCTCACCGCCGCTGACCTGCTCTTCGGCTCGACCGAGAAGGCTAACGAGGCGCTGACCAGGCATGTCATGGCGGACGGCCGTGCCTTCGCCCGGTCCCTGGTGCACCTGCCCCGGGTGACCAGGGAAGCCGCCGTCCGTGAGGCCGCCGTAGCCGCGACCGGGCTGCTGAAGGTCGACCTGATCGAGGTCCTGGTGTCGGGCTGGCGCCAGCAACGGGACATCTTCACGGCCGCGCGCCGCACCCTGGACATGCCGGGC
This sequence comes from Nocardiopsis sp., assembly GCA_021154785.1. Classification (GTDB taxonomy): domain Bacteria; phylum Actinomycetota; class Actinomycetes; order Streptosporangiales; family Streptosporangiaceae; genus Palsa-504. Next base: position 11,110 of record JAJKHX010000532.1, on the reverse strand, counting down.
AGCAAGGAACTGGTCGGCCTGGCCCCGCACCGGATCAGCACCATGCAGCAGCCCGCGGTCGGCATCTTGATCGACAACCAGCGGGTCCACACCCTCCAGCTCGGGCTGTCGATTTTCTTCGAGGTCACGGGCCTGGTGGCCGGCATCAGCCAAGGGCGGCTGGCCGGGGTGCACGCCGGGCGCGCGCACGTCGGCGTCGCCCTGACCATCCACGAGATCGAGGTCCTGACCAAGCGGTCCCACCTCGAGCTCCCCGGGCAGCTGGGCCTCAGGCAGGGATTGCGGCTGCTGCCCGCCAGCCACTACCCGGACGACCCCGCCGAGCACCCGCCCGGCGCGGCCCCGGGCTCGTTCGAGGCCCAGCTCATGAGCGCCCAGGAGCAGCCCGCCAGCCAGTTCCCCGGCGTGAACCTGACCGACGGCCACGGCCCGGCGGCTAACCCTCCCCAGGCCGGCACCCCGGCCACCACGCCAGCCGGGGCGGAGCACCCCAGCACCGCGCCCTCAGCCCAGCACAGCTCCGCGTCCTGGTGGGAAAGGACCTAGGCGAATCCGCCGGGGCGGATATCGGGCGTCTACGGCGAGCCTGCTTGCCGGCGCGGAGCCAAGGCCCTAGAGTCCAAACCCAGGTTCCGTGGGCATCGTCCCGGCCCTTAGCACGGGAGGTTCGCGCTGGTGGCAGCAATACGTTTGTCCGAGCCGCAGGCAGGAGAACTGGGTCCGACCGGCAGGCCCTACTCCGGCTTTCCCGATCCCGAGCCGCTCGTGGAGCACGGTCCCGCGCGCGTCGTCGCGATCTGCAACCAGAAGGGCGGCGTCGGCAAGACGACGACCACGATCAACCTCGGCGCTGCCCTCGCCGAGCAGGGCCGCCGGGTGCTCCTGGTGGACTTCGACCCGCAGGGAGCGCTGTCCGTCGGCCTGGGCATCCAGCCGCACGACATCGACAGCACCGTCTACAACCTGCTGATGGAGCGCGACGTCACCGCGCACGACGTGCTGTACAAGACCAGCGTCGACGGCATGGACCTGCTGCCGAGCAACATCGACCTGTCCGGCGCCGAGGTCCAGCTGGTGCACGAGGTCGGCCGCGAGTACGTGCTGGGCGGGGTGCTGCAGCCGCTGCTGCCCGAGTACGACGTCGTCATGATCGACTGCCAGCCCTCCCTGGGCCTGCTGACGATCAACGCGCTCGCGTGCGCGGACGGGGTGCTCATCCCGCTGGAGTGCGAGTACTTCGCCATGCGCGGGGTGGCGCTGCTGATGGAGACCATCGACAAGGTGTCCCGCCGGCTGAACACCAAGCTGACAATCGACGGGCTGCTGGCGACCATGTACGACTCGCGGACGCTGCACACCCGCGAGGTCCTGGCCAGCATGGTTAATGGCTTCGGCGACCAGGTATTTCATACCGTAATCAACCGCACGGTGCGGTTCCCGGACGCTACGGTGGCCGGAGAACCTATTACCAGCTTTGACCCGGGATCAATGGGGGCTCATTTTTACCGGGAGCTGGCCAAGGAGGTACTGGAGCGGTGGCGACAGGCAGGAGAAGATCACGGAGGGTAAGCCTGCCTGGGGTCGCTGAGCTCTTGCGGTCGGCCTCCCCTGGACCTGTCGACCCGGACGGGGACGATCAGCGCCGGGCAAGCGGGCGGGAGCGGCACACCCAGAAGATCACTGTCTACCTGTCCGCCGAGGAACTACTTGACCTGGAACGCGCCCGCCTGGCGCTGCTGCGCTACGGTGCCGCCGCCGACCGGGGCCGGATCGTCCGCGAGGCGATCGCGGTGCTGCTCGCCGACCTCGACGCCCGCGGCCGGGACAGCCTGCTGGCTCGCCGCATCGTCGGCACGAACCTCGACGAGGCCGGAACCGGCCCGGATCAGGAGCTCCCGCGACCGAGTGAGTCCGCGATATAGCCGGGACCGGCTACCTTCATGACCGTGACCTCGGACCTGAACGCGCTCGCCGGCGACGATCCTGAGGGCGCGGCCCGGTCCAGCGCCTTCCAGGTGCACCTGGACGTGTTCGAGGGCCCGTTCGACCTGCTGCTGGCGCTGATCTCCAAGCACAAGCTCGACATCACCGAGGTCGCCCTCTCCCAGGTCACCGACGAGTTCATCGGCTACATCTCGCACCGCTCCGACGGCTGGGACCTGGACCAGGTCAGCTACTTCCTGGTCGTCGCGGCCACCCTGCTCGACCTGAAGGCGGCCCGGCTGCTGCCCTCGGGGGAGGTGGAGGACGAGGAGGACCTGGCCCTGCTCGAGGCCAGGGACCTGCTGTTCGCCCGGCTGCTGCAGTACCGGGCGTACAAGGAGGTCGCGGCGGTCTTCGCCGCCCGGATGACCGCCGCGGCCCGCCGCTTCCCGCGCCGGGTCCCGCTCGAGCCGCGATTCGCCGGGCTGCTCCCCGAGGTGCTGCTCGGCCTGGGCCCGGCCGAGTTCGCCCGCCTCGCCTCGCTCGCGCTCGCCCCCAAGCCGCCGCCCACGGTGGACACCGGGCACATCCACTCCCCGCTGATCAGCGTCAGGGAGCAGGCTGAGATCGTCGCCGCACTGCTGCGTGAGCTCGGGCGGGCCAGCTTCCGCCGGCTGACCGCCGGCGCCGCCGGCAGCTACGAGGTGGTGGCGTCGTTCCTGGCCCTGCTCGAGCTGTACCGGGAGGGCGCGGTCTCCTTCGAGCAGATGGCGCCGCTCGGCGATCTCTACGTGACGTGGACGGGCCCGGAGGACGCTGATAGCGTCTTTCAGCTGACGGAAAGCGACGACGAATAAATCATGAGCGGAACCCCTGAGAACCCTCCGGGCGCCGAGGTCCCGGCGGGTGCCGGGATCCCCGACGCGGGTCCCGGGCTGCGCGCCAGCCTCGAGGCCATCTTGCTGGTGGCCGACGAGCCCGTGCCGGTCGTCGTGCTGGCCCAGGTGCTCGAGCGCCCGCGCAGCGCGGTGGAGGCCGAGCTGCGCGACCTGGCCGCGTCCTACGTGGCCGAGAGCCGCGGCTTCGACCTGCGCGAGATCGCCGGCGGCTGGCGGTTCTACACCCGGGAGGACTGCGCGCCGCTGATCGAGCGCTTCGTCAGCGACGGGCAGGAGGTCCGGCTGACCCAGGCGTCGCTGGAGACCCTGGCCGTGGTGGCCTACCGCCAGCCGGTGAGCCGGGCCCGGGTGTCGGCGGTGCGCGGCGTCAACTGCGACGGGGTTATGCGCACGCTGGTGCTGCGCGGCCTGACCGAGGAAGCGGGGACGGACTCCGAGACCGGGGCCATCCTGTACCGGACCACCAGTTATTTCCTCGAGCGGCTGGGCCTGGCCAGCCTGGACGACCTGCCGGACCTGGCGCCGTTCCTGCCGGAGAACATAGAGGACATCGAGGATGAAAACGCCAGATCATAGCTTTGCGGCCGACGACGATGACGATGACGAATTCGAGGAAGGCGAACGCGATTCGCTGACCGACGTTCCCGGCGGGGTCCGGCTGCAGAAGGTCCTGGCCGAGGCCGGGATCGGCAGCCGCCGGTACTGCGAGGAGCTCATCGGCGAGGGCCGGGTCGAGGTCGACGGCGAGACGGTCCGCCGGTTCGGCGCCCGGGTCGACCCTGACTACCAGGTGATCAGGGTGGACGGCAAGCGCATCCCGGCCAAGCCCGGCCTGGCCTACCTGGCCTTCAACAAGCCGGTCAAGGTGCTGACCGCCATGTCGGATCCGCGCGGCCGCAAGACCGTGGCCGACTTCATCGGCGACCGGTACGAGCGGCTGTTCCACATCGGCCGGCTCGATTACGACACCGAGGGCCTGATGCTGCTCACCAACGACGGCGAGCTCGCGCACCGGCTGGCCCACCCCAGCTACGAGGTGGCCAAGACCTACCTGGCCGAGGTGACCGGCCCGGTGCCGAAGGACCTCGGCCGCCGCCTCATGGCCGGCGTCGAGCTCGACGACGGCCCGGCCCGCGCGGACCGGTTCCGGATCGTCGACCGGTCCGGGAACCGGGCGCTGGTGGAGATCACCCTGCACGAGGGGCGCAAGCACATCGTGCGGCGGATGCTGGCCGAGACCGGCCATCCGGTCAGCCGGCTGGTCCGTACCGATGTCGGCCCGATCAAGCTCGGCAACCTCAAGCCGGGCCGCACCCGCGAGCTGACCACCGCGGAAATCGGCAACCTGTTCGCCGCGGTCGGGCTGTAGCCTGTGGGGCGATGGGAGGGCTCACATGACAGTCAGGGCGGTTCGCGGGGCGGTGCAGGTCGACTCGGCTGACCGGGACGCGATCCTCGAGGCGACGGCCGAGCTCGTCACCGAGGTGATGTCCCGTAACGACCTGACCACCGATGACGTGATCAGCGTGCTGTTCACCAGCACGCCGGACCTGACCGCCGAGTTCCCGGCGCTGGCCGCGCGCAAGATCGGCTTCCACGACGTGCCGCTGATGTGCGCGGCGGAGATCGCCGTACCCGGCGGCATGCCGCGGGTCGTGCGGCTGATGGCGCATATCGAGACGGACCGGCCGCGGTCCTTGATCCAGCACGTCTACCTGCGCGGCGCCGCTGCCCTGCGGCTCGACATCGCCCAGTAGGAGCCACAGTGCGGGTCGCGGTTCTCGGGACAGGGCTGATCGGGACGTCGGTGGCGCTGGCGCTGCGTGAGCGCGGCGCCAGCGTCTGGCTCGCCGACGCCGACCCGGAGTCGGCCCGCCTCGCGGCCCACCTGGGCGCGGGCGAGCTGCTGCCGGACACTCTGCTGTCCGACGATGGCGCGCCGCTCCGCGCGGACGTGGCCGTGATCGCCGTGCCGCCCGCCGCGGTGGCGGACACGCTGGCCGCCGCGCAGGATCGCGCCCTGGCCGCCTGCTACACCGACGTGGCCAGCGTGAAGCAGCTTCCGGTCGAACAGGCCCGGGCCCGCGGCGCCGACCTGGCCAGTTACGTACCCGGGCACCCGCTGGCCGGGCGGGAGAAGCACGGTCCCGCCGCGGCCCGCGCCGACCTTTTCCTCGGCCGCACCTGGGCGCTGTGCCCGGAACCCGAGACCTCCGAGGAGGCCGTGGCGGCGGTCACGGCCCTGGTCACCGCGTGCGGCGCGGTGCCGATGCGGATCGCCGCGGTCGCGCACGACCGCTGGGTGGCGCTCGTCTCGCACGCCCCGCACCTGGTGGCCGCGGCCATGGCCGCCCGGCTGGAGAGCGCGCCGCCCCAGGCCCTCGACCTGGCCGGCCAGGGCCTGCGCGACGTGACCAGGATCGCCGCCGGGGATACCGGCCTGTGGACCCAGATCCTGGCCGCGAACGCCGGGCCGGTGGCCGAGGTGCTGGCCGCGGTGGCCGCCGACCTGGCCGAGGCGGCCCGGATGCTGACCGACGGCGACCCCAAGTCGGTCGCCGCGCTGCTCGAGGTCGGCCAGGCCGGGGCGGGCAAGATCCCCGGCAAGCACGGCGGCGAGCCCCGCGAGTTCACCGTGGTCCAGGTCGTCATCCCCGACCAGCCCGGCGAGCTTACCAGGCTGTTCGACGCGGCAGGCCAGGCCGGGGTGAACATCGAGGATGTCCGGATCGAGCACTCGCCGGGCCTGCCGGTCGGCATCGCCGAGCTGTCCGTCCGCCCGGCCGAGGCCGGCCCGCTGCTAGACGCCCTCGAAGCAGGCGGCTGGCCGGTCCGCCGCTAGCTTCCCCGCATAACCCGCGGACCCGCGGGTTTGTCCTGCGGACCATCGGCTGTCGGTTACGCGTACCGGCCCGGACTCGCGCCCCGGTAGCATCGCACGGGTGAAGACTTCAGCCAGCCTGGGTAACGACCAGGAGAGCGACACGGAGCGCGGGTCCGGGCTCGTCGTCGCGGTCGACGGGCCCTCGGGGGCGGGCAAGTCGAGCACATCGCGCGGCGTGGCCATCGCGCTGGGCCTGCGCTACCTGGACACCGGGGCCATGTACCGGGCCCTGACCTGGTGGCTTCTCGGCCGCGGAGCCGACCTTGACGACCCCGCGGTGGTAGCCGGGCTGGTCACCGCGCCGCACATCGAGGTCAGCACCGACCCGCGGGCGCCGTGGACGCGGGTGGACGGCACCGACGTATCCGAGGCGATCAGGACCCGCGAAGTCACCGCCGCGGTCAGCGCCGTCGCCGCCGTCCCGCAGGTGCGCGCGCACCTGATCGCGAAGCAGCGGGAGATCATCGCCAGCGCCCCCGGGATCGTGGCCGAGGGCCGTGACATCGGCACCGTGGTCGCGCCCGGCGCGGACGTCAAGGTGTTCCTGACCGCCGACGGCGCGGCCCGGGCCAGCCGCCGGTCCGCCGAGGCGAGCTGGTCCACCCAGGCCGACCAGGACCGGCGCGACCGGCTGGACGCGGCGCAGAGCGGGAAGGCCGCGGACGCGGTTGTGGTTGATTCAACCGGGCTAGGCCTGGACGAGGTGGTCGGCATCATCGTCGGGCTGGCCCTGCAGAAGAGCAGGTAACAGGTAATGATGCCGGACGAGTCAGACTCCGCGTCTGAATCCAATGTCCCCGTAGTTCCCGTCGTCGCCGTCGTCGGCCGTCCCAATGTGGGCAAGTCGACGCTGGTGAACCGGATCCTCGGCAGCCGCCAGGCGGTCGTCGAGGACGTTCCCGGCGTGACCAGGGACCGGGTCACCTACGACGCGCTGTGGAATGGCCGGGCGTTCACCTTGGTGGACACCGGCGGCTGGGAGCCCTCGGTGGAAGGCTCCGAGAGCCTGGCCGCCCGGGTAGCCGCCCAGGCCCGGGTGGCGGTCGACGCGGCCGACGCGGTCCTGTTCGTGGTGGACGCCACGGTCGGCGTGACCGACGCGGACGCCGCGGTGGCCAGCGTGCTGCGCCGGTCCGGCAAGCCCATCGTGGTCGCGGCCAACAAGGTCGACGACACCCGGGCCGAATCCGAGGCCTCGGCCCTGTGGTCGCTCGGCCTCGGCGAGCCCGCCCCGGTTAGCGCCCTGCACGGGCGCGGCAGCGGCGACCTGCTCGACCTGGTCCTCGCCGCGCTGCCGGAGGCGCCCCGGGAAGACTTCGACGCCGAGAGCGGTCCCCGGCGGGTCGCCCTGCTCGGCCGGCCCAACGTCGGCAAATCGAGCCTGCTGAACAAGCTGGCCGGACAGGAACGGTCGCTGGTCGACTCGGTGGCCGGCACCACCAGGGACCCGGTGGACGAGCTCATCGAGCTTGGCGGCACCACCTGGCGGTTCGTCGACACGGCCGGCATCAGGCGGCGGTTCAGGGAGAGTCAGGGCGCGGATTACTACGCGGCGCTGCGCACCGCGGGCGCCCTCGACCTGGCCGAGGTCGCCGTCGTCCTGGTCGACGCGAGCGACCCGCTCACCGAGCAGGACCTGCGCATCATCTCGATGGTCATCGACGCCGGCCGGGCCCTGGTCATCGCCTACAACAAGTGGGACCTGGTCGACGAGGAGCGGCAGCACTACCTCGAGCGCGAGATCGAGCGGCAGCTGTACAACGCCCGGTGGGCGCCGCGGGTGAACATCTCCGCCGCCACCGGGCGGCACATGGACCGGCTGGTGCCGGCGCTGGACAAGGCCCTGGAGGGCTGGGAGACCCGGGTACCGACGGGGCGGCTCAACGCCTGGCTGACCGCCCTGGTCGCGGCGACCCCGCCGCCGGTGCGCGGCGGCCGCCAGCCGAAGATCCTGTTCGCCACCCAGGCCGGCGTGCGCCCGCCGCACTTCGTGCTATTCGCCACCGGCTTCCTCGAGGCCTCCTACCGGCGGTTCGTGGAACGGAAGCTGCGCGAGGAGTTCGGCTTCGCCGGCACCCCGGTGCAGGTCTCGGTCCGGGTCCGCGCGAAGCGTGAGGGCACCGGACGCCGTCCGGCCCGGGCTGGCAACCGGCGCTGAGGCGGTGAGCCCACCCGTTCGGCATGATGATCTTCTCCGGGCCGACCGGCGGCACGTCTGGCATCCGTACGGGCCGATGCCGGGGCGGACCGAGCCGCTGGCCGTGGAGTCGGCGGCCGGGGTACGGCTGCGCCTGTCCGGTTCCGGGGCCGAGCTCGTCGACGGCATGTCGTCGTGGTGGGCGGCCATCCACGGCTACCGGCATCCCGTGCTCGACGCCGCGGCCGCCGATCAGCTGGGGCGGATGAGCCACGTGATGTTCGGCGGGCTGACCCACGAGCCCGCCGTGCGGCTGTGCGAGCAACTGGCCGCGCTGGCCCCGCCCGGGCTCGAGCACGTGTTCCTGTGTGACTCGGGCTCGGTCTCGGTCGAGGTCGCGGTCAAGATGTGCCTGCAGTACTGGCGCTCGGCCGGCCGCACCGCCAAGCGGCGGCTGCTGACCTGGCGCGGCGGCTACCACGGCGACACCTTCATGGCCATGTCGGTGTGCGATCCCGACGGCGGCATGCACGCGATGTGGGACGGGGTGCTGCCCGGCCAGGTGTTCGCCCCGGCGCCGCCGTCCGGTCCCGCCGATCCCGGGTACGCCGGCGTGCTGGCCGGGCTGATCGCCGAGCACGCGGCTGAGCTGGCCGCGGTGATCGTCGAGCCGGTCGTCCAGGGCGCGGGCGGGATGCGGTTCCACGATCCCGGCTACCTGCGCGTGCTGCGGGACGCCTGCACCGCCCACGACGTGCTGCTGATCTTCGACGAGATCGCCACCGGGTTCGGCCGCACCGGCTCGCTGTTCGCCGCCGGGCACGCCGGGGTCAGCCCGGACGTGATGTGCGTCGGCAAGGCCCTGACCGGCGGGTACCTGTCGCTGGCGGCCGCGCTGTGCACCCCCGCCGTGGCCGCCGGTATCTCCCGCGGCTCGGTGCCCGTGCTGGCGCACGGGCCGACCTTCATGGGCAACCCGCTCGCCTGCGCGGTGGCCCTGGCCTCGCTGTCCGTGCTGTCCGACCCGGCCTGGTACCCCGGCGGCTGGCAGGCCTCGGTGGCGCGCCTCGCCGCCGGCCTCGAGGCCGGGCTGGCGCCCGCCCGCGGCCGGCCGGGAGTGGCCGACGTCCGGGTACAGGGCGCGATCGGCGTGGTCCAGCTGACCCATGAGGTCGATATGGCGGCCGCCACTGCCGCCGCGGTCCGCGCCGGGGTCTGGCTCCGCCCTTTCCGCGACCTCATCTACACCATGCCTCCCTACATCACCAGCGACGAGGACCTAGCCCAGATCTGCCACGCCATCCTCGCCGCCGTACAGTCCCAGCCGCCAGCGAAGCCCCACTAACCCCCAGACCCAGCTCGCATCCCTCAAGCCCCGCCAGCGGACTCGGTGTGCCCCTGGCTACCGTCTTGGGTACCCGGTGTGCCACCGACCCCGCACCTCGTTGATCAGAAGGCGAACGCGCCGGGCGGGGCGGCGGGGGAGGGAGTGGCGGTGGCGTCGGTCACCGGCTTGGCTCCGGCGGTGAAACGCTTGAGGTCGCGGCCATGCAGCACCCGCCCGGGCAGCGGATCCGCGGCTGCCCGGCGGGTGAGCTCGTACGCTGGCAGCGGTGCGGGGCTCACCGCCAGCACCAGGTTGCCGAACCGGCGGCCGCGCAGCACCCCGGCGTCCGCGATCAGGCAAGCGTGCGGGAAGACCGTCGTAGCGGTCGCGACCTGCGCCCGGGCGTGCGCCAGCGGCGCGCCGTCGGCCACGTTGGCCACGGCCACGCCGGTGCCGCGCACCGCCCGCCGGATCGCGGCCCAGAATTCCGCCGAGGTCAGGTGGGCCGGGGTCTGCCCCCCGTCGAATACGTCCGCGATGACGACGTCGAACGAGCCGGGCCGCAGCCGCTCCAGCTCGGCCCGGGCGTCGCCGACGCGGATCCGGAGCCTGGGGTTCCGCGGCGGCAGCCGGAGCCGGATCAGGTCCACCAGCTCGGCGTCCGCCTCCACCGCGAGCTGGGACGAGCCGGGCCGGGTCGCGGCCACGTAGCGGGCCAGCGTGAGCGCCCCGGCGCCCAGGTGCAGGACGCGCAGCGGCTGCCCGGCGGGCGCGGCCGCGTCGATCACGTGACCGATCCGCCTGACGTACTCGAAATCCAGGTAGCCCGGGTCGTCCAGGTCCACGTGCGACTGCGGCACGCCGTCGACGAGCAGCATCCAGGCGGCCGGCCGGTCGGCGTCCCTGAGCAGCTCGGCCCGCCCCGCCACTCCCGTTTCCCGGCGCCTCCCCATAGCGGTCATTATCGGCGGTTCCCGGCGGCGTCTCGCCGCCGGGAGCCTCAAGGCGGATATCCAGTTCGATGAAACGGCTCGGGTGTGCAACCCTGTGTACGTACTTTTCTGCCGCAGGAGGTTCGCATGGCCAATGAGCAATCCGGGGCGAAATCCGGAGTGCAGTCCGGAGCCGAGGCGTCTCCCGCCCCGGAGACCGCAGCCCCGGAGACCGCAGCCCCGCAGGCTGCCGAGGGTGCCGCATCGCCGGCTCCGCCCAAGCCTGACCTCAACGACACCAAGCGTAAGTTCCGCGAGGCGCTCGAGCGTAAGCGCGGCAACCACGCCAGCGCCGAGGGCGTGGATCACACCGGCAAGGTGCACGGCTCGCACGGGCCCGCCGCCAGCCGCCGGTCCTTCCGCCGCAAGAGCGGCGGCTAGAGCGGCACCCGGCCTCCCGGCGGATCCCCGGGCTCAGGCCGGCACGGCCCGCAGCCAGCTGCGGTCCTCGGTGAGGTAGCGGTCCAGCCGCAGCCCGGATCCCTCGAGAGCCTCGGCCATCGCGGCGTCGTCTAGCCGCCTGGCCGTGAAACTGTGCGTCCAGATCCGGTCGCCGTCCACGTATTCCATCGTGGCCGAGACCAGATCGCGTCCCGGGCGGGAGACGTCACGCACCCGGACGATGATCCCGTCCTCCGTCCGCCTCTCGGCGTCCGCCGCGATCGCGAACCAGCCGGGCGCCTGCTGCTGGATGATCACGCTGCCGTCGTCGGCGACGTGGCGCAGGCAGGCCGCCAGGAACGCGCGCACACGGTCTCGGCCCCGCGTACATGGGCCAGCGTCCGGCGACTCGTCGACGGCGGTCACCGGGTGGCCTAGGGCCACCAGGGGGATGGGTGACCCTCCCGGCCCCGCAGCCTAGCTCGAGGATGGACGCCCCGGCCGGGATGGCGTCATGCACGATCTCCGGCTCGCCCATGGCCGTCATCCGGGCGTAGAAGTCCACGG
>JAJKHX010000531.1 GCA_021154785.1 Nocardiopsis sp. | reverse complement strand
TGTACCGGACCAGCGGCAAGTCCCCGATCGTGGAAGCGCTGATCGACGCGGCCGAGGCGGGCAAGCAGGTCGTCGTGGTGGTGGAGATCAAGGCCCGGTTCGATGAGCGCGCTAACATCGCCTGGGCACGCAAGCTCGAGGAAGCGGGCTGTCACGTCGTCTACGGCTTCGTCGGGCTCAAGACGCACTGCAAGATGGCGCTGATCGTGCGCGAGGAGGCGGACGGCACGCTGCGCCGGTACTGCCATCTCGGCACCGGCAACTATCACCCGACCACGGCCCGCGTCTACGAGGACTACGGGCTGCTCACCGCGGACCCCGCGGTCGGCGAGGACGTCACCGCGCTGTTCAACCACCTCACCGGGTACAGCCGCACCGGGGCCTACCGCCGGCTGCTGGCGGCGCCCGAGTCGCTGCGGGACGGCATCGTCAGCCGGATCGGCCGGCAGGCGGAGCGCGCCCGGGCGGGCAAGCCCGCCAAGATCGCGTTCAAGACCAACGCGCTCGTCGACGAGGTGGTGGTGGACGCGCTCTACCGGGCGTCGCAGGCGGGCGTGCCGGTCGACCTGTGGGTGCGCGGCATCTGCGCGCTGCGCCCGGGCATCGCCGGGCTTTCCGAGAACATCAGGGTCCGCAGCGTGCTCGGCCGGTTCCTCGAGCATTCCCGGGTCTACGCGTTCGGCACCGGGAATGACAAAGACAGCGAGGTCTGGATCGGCAGCGCCGATATGATGCACAGGAACCTGGACCGCCGGGTGGAGCTGCTGGTCCGGATCGCCGACCGCGGTCACCAGCGCGGCATCCGCCGGTTCATGGACATGGGCATGGACGACGGGACTTCGAGCTGGTGGCTGAACGCGGACGGGTACTGGACCAGGCACAGCCGGGACGAGGCCGGGAGCCCGCTCAGAGACGTGCAGGAGACCCTGGTACGGGAACGGCGGGTCCGCTCGGCCGATGACTGATGCCACCCTCGCGGCGGGCGCGGCGCTCTGGCGGCATGCCGCGGACCCGGAATCAGGAGAGGCCGAGGTCCTCCTGGTCCACCGGGCCGCGTACGACGACTGGTCGCTGCCCAAGGGCAAGAGCGAGCCGGGCGAGCACATCCTGCTCACCGCGGTGCGCGAGGTCCTGGAGGAAACCTGTGTCCGGCCGGTCCTCGGTCCCCGGCTGCCCACCGTGGAGTACATCAGCTGGGGCCGCCCCAAGCGGGTCAGTTACTGGGCGGCGTTCAGCGCCGGGCTCGAGGCCGCGCCCAGCCAGGAGATCGACGCGATCTCCTGGCTCCCGCTGGCGCGGGCCCGCAAGCAGCTGGCGGACACCCACGACCACCCGGTGATCTCGGCCTTTCAGCCGCAGCCGACGGTGCCGCTGATCGTGGCCCGGCACGCCTCGGCCGGACGCAAGAAGGACTGGCCCGGCGACGACGCCGCGCGGCCGCTCGACGAGCAGGGCGAGGCCGACGCTGGCGTCCTGGCCGGGCTGCTGGCCTGCTTCGCGCCCGCCGCGCGGGTCATCAGCTCGCCCGCGCTGCGCTGCACCGAGACCGTGCGGCCGTACGCGGCACAGTTCGGGGGGACCCTCGAGGCGCGGGCCTGCCTGGTCCCGTTCGGCCGCTCCCCGGATTTCCCCTCCCGGACGGAGCACGCCGGCGCGCTCCGGCACCTGGTCTCCGGCCTGGTGCAGCAGCGCCGTCCCGCCGTCTTGTGCCTGCACCGGGAGAACCTGCCCGAGGTCCTCGCGCAGGTGTGCGCGGCCCTCGGTGCGCCCGCCGCGGGCCCCGCGGACCCGGCGCTGCCCAAGGGCGGCTTCTGGGTCGCGCACGTCAGCCCGGGCGAGGCCGGGGGAGCCGGGCAGCTGGCCGCCCTCGAGCGCTACGAGCCCTGAACCCTACAACCCCTGAAGCTCGGTGCTCGCCGGGGCCGCCGGGCCCGGCTCGCTCTCGCCGCCCGCGGCGGCCCGGCGGCGGCGGGTCACGCGCCAGGCGATGTACCCGGCTGCCAGCACGGCCAGGACGCCGAGCGCGTACAGCGAGTACCGGTTGATGTCGGCGTAGATCGTGTCGATGTGGTCGCCGGCCACGTCCCCGATGGTCACCCAGGTGGCGACCCAGGCGCACCCGCCTATCACGTTGAAGATGGCGAAGGTGAGCCAGCGCATCTCGGTGATGCCCGCGATGATGCCGTTGGCCTCGCGCAGCCCCACGATGTACCGGGCGATGACCACGACGATGCCGCCGTAGCGGTCCACGATCGCCTCGGCCCGGTCCAGGTGGTGGTGCTTGATCATGACGTACCGGCCGTGGCGCAGGACCAGCTCGCGCCCGGCGAACCGGCCGATGAGATAGCCGATCTCGGCGCCCAGCACCGACGCGACCAGCGCCACGATCCCGACGACGACGACGTTCAGGCCAGCCCGGCCGGTCCCGGCGAAGATCGCGCCGGCGATCATCGCGAGCTCCCCGGGCACCACCGGGACGCCGATGTTCTCCAGCAGCAGCAGGAGCGCGATGGCCCAGTACCCGTAGTGGTCGAGCGGGCCGGCCAGTGAATTGAGGAAACCCGGCAGCGGGGCGGCCGCCCCGCTCGCGAGAACGCCCACGCTCAGCGCTCCTCCGGGCCGGCGTCACCCGCGCTGGGATCTCCCGCGCTGGCATCTTCCGCGCTGGCATCCTCCGCGCCGGGCTCGCTCAGGCGGGCCACGTCCGCGTCGGAGGCCGCGGCCTTCGGGTTTGTCAGGGCCTCGGCCACCGGTCCGGCGGTCAGCTCGACCTGCCACGGCCGGGCGCCGTAGCCGGCCAGCGCCTGCGCCACGGACTGCTCGTCGGCGACCCGCGGGGGATCCCAGCTGAGCCTGCGCAGCGCGTCGGGGGAGAGCAGGTTCTCCACCGGCAGCTTGCTGTCGGCGGCCAGCGCGGTCACCACCGCGCGCGCCGCCGCCAGGCGCTCGGCGGCGGCGGGGTCGCGCTCGGCCCAGCGGTGGGCCGGGGGCGGACCGTTCGCGGCCGCCCCGCCGGTGGTCTCCGGCAGCTCGTGGTCGGCGCTGGCTCGCGCCCGGGCCACCGCGGCCAGCCAGTCCTTCTCGTGCCGCCGGGCCTGCCGGCCGGCGAACCCGCTAATCTTGATCAGCTGGGCGTGGTTGGCCGGGTACGACCTGGCCGCGTCGACGATGGCCGTGTCCGGCAGCACGCGCCGCGGGGACAGGTCGGCGACCTGGGCGATCCGGTCCCGGGTGTTCCACAGTTCCCGTACCACGGCCAGGCCGCGGCGGGACTGCACCCGGTGGATGCCCGACGTGCGACGCCACGGGTCCGCCCGGGCCGGGGCCGGGCGGGCCGCGAGCACGGCCTCGAACTCCTGGCGGGCCCATTCCGTCTTGCCCTGCTCGGCCAGCTCGGCGGCCAGAGCGTCACGGAGGTCGATCAGCACTTCCACGTCGAGGGCGGCGTAGCGGAGCAGCTCCTCGCGGAGCGGGCGGGTCGACCAGTCGGCCGCCGAGTGCCCCTTTTCCAGGTGGAAGCCGAGCACCTCCTCGACCAGGGTGCCGAGGGCCACCCGCGGGTAGCCGAGCAGCCGGCCGGCCAGCTCGGTGTCGAAGAGCCGCTGCGGCCGGTAGCCGATCTCGGCCAGGCACGGCAGGTCCTGCGACGCCGCGTGCAGCACCGCCTCGGCGTCGGCCAGCGCGGCGTCGACGCCGGCCAGCTCGGGGCAGGCGATCGGGTCGATGAGGACCGTGCCCGACCCGGCCCGGCGGAGCTGGACCAGGTACGCGCGCTGGCCGTAACGGTAGCCCGAGGCCCGCTCGGCGTCGACCGCGACGGGTCCCTCGCCGCGGGCCAGCCGGTCGGTGGCCTCGGCGAGCGCGGCTTCGGTCTCGATGACCGGCGGCAGGCCGTCGCGAGGCTCGAGCAGGGGGATGACGCCGCCAGCCTCAATGCCTTCTGGAGCGCGCGTGTCGGCGGAGCCGCCACGCGGCCGCTCGGTCCCTGCGCTCACCCGTGCCCCGGTTGACGCATTGCCCGGGTTCCCGGGGGTTCGAGGCCGGCCGCGGCGGACATGCAGTCACACCAGGCCGCGATGTGCGCCGGGAGATCGAGGACACCGGTGTCGCCGGTGGCGGCGAACCCGTGCTGGTGGCCGGGCCCGGTCGGGGACCAGGAGGCGCGCAGCTCGAATCCGGTCAGCGGAACCTCGTCCCGCTTGGCTCCGAACCCCTCGGTGATGACCCTGGTCACGGTCCCGCTCGGGGCGGTGTACCCGGGGACCTGCGCGTCCAGGGCCTCGGCGAGCCAGCTCCAGCCGACCTCGCCGAGCAGCGGGTCGGCGGCCATCTCCGGCTCGACGTCGGCCCGGACGTACGCCACCAGCCGGAAGAAGCCCTCCCAGCCCTGCTGGCCGTCCGGGTCGTAGAGCAGCACCAGCCGTCCCCAGGCCACGTCCACCTCACCGCGCTGGACGGTGGCCGCGACGGCCGTGGCGTACGGTGCCAGCCGCTTCGGGGCCGGAACCTCCTCGAACTCCAGGCCAGCCCGGCACTGGGCATCCTGGCCGGCCGCGAAGGCCGCCACCGCCGCGGCGAACGTCGTCTCCGCGGCGGAGTCCTGCTCCTTGTCCTGGGCTGTTTCCAACGGCGTTCCCGTCATCACCGAGATGCCCGCCATGCAATCGGAAACCGCCGTCGGCCGCTGTGGCGCACGTGACCGCGCGGGGCGCCGGTCTCCTGACCCGTCAGTCGCCCTCATGACCCGAGCGTACGTGTCGCTCATCATTTCTCACGCAGCGGAGTCCAGATTCATGCCTAAGCACCAAATTTTCTGCGAATTGTGTCGTAACCGCCTTTCCGGCCGGAGCCGGAAAGGGAAACGTAGCCCAGGCCCCGGGGCCGTCCGGTCAGGCGGCCCTGATCGCGCGGTCGCTGCCGGCGTACCCGGATGCCGCCGGTACCCCGATGATCAGGGCATCGCCGCAGCTCGTGCAGCCCCATTCCGGGCAGTCGCCGTCCGGCACGTCGGGACAGCTCCCAAGGTCAGCGTGGAACCGCCCGAACACCCGTTCCTCGCGGCACTCAGCGCAGTACCTGCTCGAATGGGATCCGTCCAGCTGCGTCATCGGCGACCTCCTCAAGTGTGATCCCGTGCGTGATCCCCCGTGCGTGATCCCCGTGATCCGATCCGCCGCGGGCGTGCGGGTTGACAGGGTTGAAGCCGATAGTGACACGCCGCCAGGCCCATCCGTGGGACCTCAGACGGCGTGTCTCCTCTCCGTCACCGTACGGTGATGTGAGACGATCCTGACGTGACCGAGTCCCAGGCGAGATCGCCGTTCCTGCAAGCCTGCCGGAGAGAGCCGGTTCCGTATACCCCTGTCTGGTTCATGCGTCAGGCAGGCCGGTCGCTGCCCGAGTACCGCAAGGTGCGCGAGGGCATCCCGATGCTGGAGTCGTGTACCCGCCCCGAGCTGATCACGGAAATCACGCTGCAGCCGCTGCGCCGGTTCGACGTGGACGCGGCCATCTTGTTCAGCGACATCGTCGTCCCGCTGCGCGCGGTCGGCATCGACGTGGACATCAAGGCCGGGATCGGGCCGGTGATAGAAACGCCGGTGCGCTCGGCCAGGGACCTCGAACGGCTGCGCCCGCTGGAGCCGGACGACGTGCCCTACGTGACCGAGGCGGTCGGGGCGCTCGTGACCGAGCTGGGCGGCCGGCCGCTGATCGGCTTCGCGGGCGGTCCCTTCACCCTCGCCTCCTACCTGGTGGAGGGCGGGCCGTCCAAGAACCACGACAAGACCAAGGCGCTCATGTACGGCCACCCCGAGCTGTGGCACGCGCTGCTCGGCCGGCTGGCCGGCATCGCGATCTCGTTCCTGCGGATCCAGGTGTCGGCCGGTGCCGCGGCCATCCAGCTCTTCGATTCGTGGGTGGGCGCGGTCAGCCCGGACGATTACCGGCACGCGATCCTGCCGCACACCAAGCGGATCTTCGCCGCGCTCGGGTCCCACGCGCTCGGGGATGACTCGGTGCCGCGCATCCACTTCGGGGTGGGCACCGGCGAGCTGCTCGGGCTGATGGGAGAAGCGGGCGCCGACGTGGTCGGGGTGGACTGGCGCATCCCGCTCGACGAGGCGGTCCGGCGGGTCGAGCCGGGCAAGGCGCTGCAGGGCAACCTCGACCCGTCGATCCTGCTCGCGCCCTGGGAAGTCATCGAAGAGCGGGCCAAGGACGTGATCGCCCGCGGACGCACCGCGGAGGGGCACGTCTTCAACCTCGGGCACGGCGTGCTGCCGGAGACCGATCCGGGCGTGCTGGCCCGGCTCACTGACCTCGTGCACGCCGAGTCGGCCCGTACGCCCGCCTGAGCCGGTAGGCCGCGTACCCGACGACGGCCAGGATCACGGCGAACGGCGCTACCGCGCCGAGGAAGGCCAGCGTCCAGGACACGGTGATGCGCAGCGCGCGCCAGCCGGCGCCGAAGCCGCCCGCCAGCGTGGGCGGGGGCTTCTCCCGGTGCACGGCCGGCCTGGCCTTCGGGCCGAGCAGGGTGAGCGTCACCGTCGCGTAGCTGACCTGGCGGCTGAGCGCGCGCTGCTGGGCCTGCATGGATTCCAGGCTGGCTTCCTCGCTGCTGATCTGGTTCTGCACGCTGAGCAGGTCGGCGACCGAGCCCGCGTGCCGCAGCAGGGCGCGGAGCTGGGCGATGGCGGCCTGGTCCGAGGTGACCTGGCTGTTCACGTCGGCCACCCGCTGGGTTACGTCCTGGGCCTGCTGCCGCAGGGCGAGCCGGGTGCCGAGGCCGCGGGCCAGCTGGCTGAGCGTGTCCGGATACGACGCCACCGGGATCTTCAGCTGCACGCTGGCGGTGGCCTCGGACGGGTGACCGGGGTTGGCTGACATGGTCTCGCTCGCGATGTAGCCCCCGGCGGCCGCGGCGATCCGGTCGGCCTGGGCGGCGGCCGCGCTGACATCAGCCGCCCGCACGGTCAGCTGCGCGGTGTAGATGATGCTGCTGGCCGGGGCCAGCCGCACCGTGGTAGCGGCGTCCTGGCCGCCCGGGCTGCCCTGGTCGGCCGCCCTGGGCGCGGAGGCCATCGCGCTGGGCGCGGAGGCCGCCTCCCCGTTGGCTGGGGCGGCCGCCTTCGCGGCCGAGCTAGCGGCGCCACTGGAGGTGCCGGCCGAGCATCCCGCGAGGAACAAGCCCCCGCCCAGCAGGACGCTGCCGATCATGAGGCCGGCCACGGCGCCCGGCCTCGTACGCCCGGGCCGCGTGGTGCGGCGGGTCAGGTTCCGCGTGTTCAGCATGCCGTTGTGACGGCTGGGGGGAACGAGGCGGTTCCGCCGCTATGGTCACGATCGCATAGCGGCCTGGCCGGTGAAGCGATCCCGGCAGTGCCCGGAGCAGAAGTAGGTGGTGTGCCCGTCCTCCTGCCGGACCGCGCCCGGGTTGGCCATGTCGACCTGCATGCCGCAGACCGGGTCGCGGGCCACCTGCACGCCGCCGCCGAGGCGCTCCTGGCTGCGGTGCAGCCAGTAGATCGCGGCCAGCACGACCAAGAAGATGATGTTCAGGATCGTGGTGTAGTTCCAGCTCAGGTGCTCGGGCGCGATGACGGCCGGGCGGGTGGCCGGGATGAAGCCGGCTACCTGGGCGATCAGCTCGATGAGCAGGCCCGCGGCGCTCATGACGAGCCAGAAGACGCCGAGCAGCCGCAGCGTCAGCCGCCCGCCGTACATCTTGCGGTAGATAAGCAGCAGCGGCAGCGAGATCAGGTCGGCGAAGACGAAGGCCACCACCCCGCCGAAGCTGATCCCGTCGTGCCACAGCGCGGCCGCCAGCGGCACGTTGCCGACCGAGCAGACGAAGCTGATGATCGCGACGAACGGCCCGACGAGGGCGTTCTCGATCAGGGTGAGGGCTCCGTGGCCGCGCAGGAATACGGCGCCCCAGAAGCTGGCCGGGACCGCGGCCGCGGCGAAACCCGCCGCGACGAAGCCGATGACGATCTCGCGCCGCAGCATCGACAGGTCGGAGATCGTGTAGTCGGCCGCGTCGGCCCAGCGGGCAGGCTGGCGCAGCCGCCCGGCCAGCGAGCCGGCCTCGGCCGGGAGCTGGTGGCCGCCGTGCCCTCCGTGGGCTCCGCCGCCCGCCTCGTCCCGGTCCAGCCGCTCCCGCGCGGCCGCGACCAGGCGCCGGGGCACGAGCCGGGGCAGCAGCAGCCTCAGCAGCACGATCATGATGGCGCCGCCGGCGAATTCGGCCAGGGTGAACTGCCAGCCGATGAGCAGCCACAGCACGATGCCGAGCTCGGCGACCAGGTTGGTGGAGGCGAACATGAACACCATGGCCGCGGTGAAGTCGGCGCCCCGCTGGAACAGCGACCGGGCCAGGGCGCTGGCCGCGTACGAGCACGAGGAGCTGGCCATGCCGAGCAGCGAGCTCCGGGTCAGGGCCGCGGGCCCGTGCCGCCCCATCACCCGCTGCATCTGGCCCCGGGACACGAAGGCCTGCACGGCCCCTGACAGCGCGAAGCCGAGCACCAGCGCCCACAGCGTCTCCCAGAACATGAAGAACGCTTCCCGCAGGCTGTCCCCGATCATGACCAGCACACCCATGCCTCAATTATACCTGTGGGGGGTATAGGTATCCAGAAGGACCCCTGGCCAGCCATCCGCCCGGTACAGTCCACCAGATCCTAGTAACCACCCGCCGAGCGCATGCGCGTCATCCCGGCCGGCAGCGCCCGGCCGGCTGGGTTCGTCGCATCGGGTGACGTCTGCCAGGCTGGAATCATGGAGCGTACGCAACGACAACCGCATGTGGTGATCGTGGGCGGCGGGATCGCCGGGCTCGCGGCGGCGTTCTCCCTCAGGGACGAGCCAGTGCGGGTGACCGTGCTCGAAGGGTCGCCGCGGCTGGGCGGCAAGCTGTCCGTCTCCGAGGTCGCCGGCGTGGCCGTGGACGAGGGAGCCGAGGCGCTGCTCGTCACCCGGCCGGAGGGCACCGCGCTGATCGCCGAGGCCGGCCTGGAGGACCAGCGCACCGCCCCCGGACCCACGTCGTCCGCCATCTGGACGCTGGGCGCGCTCCGGCCGCTGCCGCGACGGCAGTTCATGGGCGTGCCGTCCGACCTGGCCGAGCTAGCCCGGTCCGGCGTGCTCACCGGTGACGGCGTGGCCCGGGCCCGCCAGGACCTCGAGCTGCCGGTCACCGAACGGGACGGCGACGTGCCGGTGGCCGGCTATATCGGCGCGCGCCTCGGCCCGGAGGTGGTGGACCGGCTGGTCGACCCGCTGCTGGGCGGAGTCTACGCGGGACGTTCGGCGGAGCTGTCGTTCGACGCCACGCTGCCCGCGCTGTCGGCCGCGTCCCGTCGGCACCGGTCCCTGGCCGAGGCGGCGGCCTCACTGCTGCCGCCCCCGCCGCCCCCGCCGGCCGGGGCGTCCCCGGCCGGCGCGCCAGGGACGCGCGCGGGCGGGCCGGTGTTCACCAGCCGTAACGGCGGCCTGGGCATGCTGCCTGCCTACCTGG
>JAJKHX010000530.1 GCA_021154785.1 Nocardiopsis sp. | reverse complement strand
CATGGCACCAAACCGGGGGGGTCTCTCCGCACGTTTGCTTGCTCGTGACTTCGGTACCACGGCTTTTCCCGGGGCGCCGTCCTTCTGGAGGCTAAAGAAGTAGAAGGCACGGAACTCCGGCGGCCTGAGCGTTTCCAGGCGTAGCCATCCAGAAGGCGGGTCCGCACGGACCCGCCTTCCCCTTTTCGTTACGAGTCGCGCCGGTCCGGCCGGATTCGCCCAGGGCCTCACGCCTGGGTGCCCGCCAGTGCCGCCAGGACATGCGGCCAGGCCTCGCTCAGCGGGTCGATCAAGTCGAAATGGCCGGCCCCGGGTATCTCGGCCAGCCGACCCGCCGGGAATGCCCGGCTCATGCGCACCGGTACCTGGTCATCGGCGGTACCGTGCACCAGCGTGACGGGAACGGGAGGCGGCGGGAGGGCGGCCGGGTCGGCGACCGCATAACGCTCCGGCACCTCGTCCGGCATTCCGCCCATCAAGTTGGCGGCCGCGCCCGCGCCCAGGTCCCATTCCGCGCACAATCGCAGGCACACACAGCCCGCCAGGGACACTACGCGGGTGGCCGGTCCCGGCCCCCGCCACCGTGACCCGGCCGGCAGGCCGGGCCGGGCTGCCGCCCACACCGCGAGGTGACCGCCCGCGGAGTGACCCGCCCAGGTGGTCCGGCCGAGGTCGGCGCCGTGAGCCCCGGCGATCGGGCCCACCTCCCCGGCGGCCAGCGCGATGTCGTCGAACGTGCCCGTCCAGCCCTCGTCGGCCATGCCGGCCCGCCGGTATTCCGGCACCGCCACCACGTACCCGGCGGCCGCCAGGGCCTGGCCCATGGGGCCCAGGTGCGTCCGGTCGTAGGCCGGCCGCCAGAACCCGCCGTGGATGAGCGCGATCAGCGGCGCCGGGAGATCCCGTGGCAGCCGCAGGTCCACGACGTGCTCGGCCAGCGGGCCATAGGGAACGGTCAGGCCGGGCGGCGGGGCGGCCCGGTCCAGGACGGTCACCGGCTCATCCGGCCGGAACCGCCGGGGTGGCGCGGCTGACGATGGCCTCGGCGTCGACACCGGACGGCAGCGTGCCGAAGGCCCGGCCCCACCCGGGGAACGAGGCGCTCTCGTCGCCCAGCCGGGACGCGGCGAACGCGTCCGCCACGGCGGGATCGCCGTACCGGACCAGCAGCGCGCCCTGGAGAACGACGGCGATCGCCTCGGCGAGGTGACGGGCACGGGCCTCGGACGGGTCGGCGAGTTCCTTGCGCAGCCGGGCCGCCGCCTGATCCAGGCGGCGGTCGGCCCCGGCCGCCAGGCCGACCTCCGTGAAGAAGGCCTCGGCGGTTTCGGGCTGCCTGGTCACGGCGCGGAGGGCATCGAGCGCGGCGACGTTGCCCGATCCCTCCCAGATCGAGGCCAGCGGGGCCTCGCGGTACAGGCGCGGCATCCCCGATTCCTCCACGTACCCGTTGCCGCCCAGGCATTCGAGGGCCTCGGCGGCATGCGCCTGGGCGCGCTTGCAGACCCAGTACTTGGTCGCGGCCAGCGCCAGGCGGCGGAACGCGCTCTCCTGCGCGTCACCGCGGGCGGCCCGGTCGGTCGCCCCGGCCAGCCGGAACGCTGCCATCGTGGCCGCCTCTGACTCGATCGCGAGATCGGCCAGCACGGCCGTCATCAGCGGCTGATCCGCCAGCTTGCGGCCGAAGGCGGACCGGTGGGCGGCATGGTGCGCAGCCAGCGTCAGCCCGGTCCGCATCCCCGTCGCCGTGCCCAGCACGCAATCGAGCCGGGTCATGTTCACCATCTCGATGATGGTCCGGACGCCCTGGCCCTCCTGGCCGACCAGCCAGGCCAGGGCCTCGTCGTACTCGACCTCGGCCGAGGCGTTCGACCGGTTGCCGAGCTTGTCCTTCAGCCGCTGCAGGCGCATGCCGTTCCGGGTACCGTCCGGCTGGACCCGCGGCAGCAGGAAGCAGGACAGCCCGCCGGGGGCCTGGGCGAGCACCATGAACAGGTCGCCCATCGGTGCCGAGGTGAACCACTTGTGGCCGGTCAGCCGGTACTCGTCCCCGGCCGCCCGGCCGTCTCCGCGCACCGGCACCGCCCGGGTGGTGTTCGCCCGCACATCGGAGCCGCCCTGCTTCTCGGTCATCGACATGCCCGCGAGCAGTCCCCGTTTGGTTCCGGGCGGGCGCAGGCCGAAGTCGTACTCCGGGGCCGCCAGCAGCGGCTCGAAGCGCCCGGCCAGGCCGGGCGCGTGCCGCAGGGCGGGGATCACGGCGTAGGTCATCGACACCGGGCAGGTGTGGCCGGCCTCGGCCGCGCCCCAGACGTAAAAGCCGGCCGCCCGCGCCACGTGCGCCCCGAGACGGCTGTCCCGCCACGGGGCGGCGTGCAGGCCGTGCCGCACCGCCACCGTCATCAGCTCGTGCCAGGCCGGGTGGAACTCCACCTCGTCGACCCGGTTCCCGAAGCGGTCGTGCGTGTGCAGCACCGGCGGGTTCTCGTTGGCCTGGCGGCCGAGATCCTGGACGCGGGCCGAGCCCGCCCGGCGGCCGAGCTCGCGCACGGCTTCCTCGGCCCAGCCGCCGCCCTCGCGCCGCAGCGCGCTGAGCATGGCCGGGTCGTCGGCGACGTCGTAGCCTACGAGTGCGGGAGACTGGTTGAATACGTCATGTGTCGGCGGCATCAGCGTTTCCTGCCTTGGCGTCCGGGTCGTCCTCATTGAAACACGAAGGGGACAAGTGACTGCTTACCTGATCCGGCGGATCGGCACGTCCCTGGTGATCCTGGTCGGCATCTCGATCTTCGTCTACGTGCTGCTGCATGCGGTCTTCCCGTCGCCCGCCATCGTGATCCTGGGGCCGAAGGCGTCCCCGGCCGCGATCGCGTCTTTCAACGCCCAGAACGGCTACGACGGGCCGGTCATCGAGCAGTACCTGCACTACGTGAACGGGCTGCTGCACGGCAACCTCGGCTATTCCTACAAGCTGAACCAGTCCGTGGCGGCGTTGTTCGGCGAGCGGTGGGAGCGCAGCGCGTACCTGTCCGGCATGGGCATCGCGATCGCGGTCCTGATCGCGATCCCGCTCGGGATCTTCCAGGCGGCCAAGCGGAACAGCCTCGGGGACCAGGCCGTCACCCTGGTGGCCTTCACCACCTACGCCATGCCGGACTACCTGCTCTACCTGATCGGGATCCAGATCTTCGCGCTGAGCTTCCCGATTCTCGGCTTCGAGGCCAGCCAGTCCCTCTCGATCGTCTCGGTGATCGGTGACTGGCACGACATGGCGCTGCCGATCCTGTGCATCGCCCTGCTCGTGCTGGCGGGCTACTCCCGGTACATGCGGTCCGCGGCGATGGAGACCCTGGCCCAGGACTACATCAAGACGGCCCGGGCCAAGGGGCTGCCGGAGCGGCTGGTGCTGTTCCGGCACCTGCTCCGCAACGCCTGCCTGCCGATGATCACGCTGATCGGCTTGTCCATCCCGGCGCTCCTGGCCGGCAACCTCGTCGCCGAGTACGTCTTCAACTACAACGGTCTCGGCCTGCTGTTCTACAGCAGCCTGAGCAACGAGGACTACCCCGTGCTGATCGCGTACACGCTGATCGGCGCGGTGCTGACGGTATTCGGCAACCTGATCGCCGACATCGCGCTGACCCTCGCCGACCCGCGGATCCGCCTGAGCTGATCCGCTCAGGCGGCCGGGCCCATCGATGCCACCACCAGCGTGACGGTGACCGCGATCTCGGCCAGCGCGCCGAGGACGTCGCCGGTGATCCCGCCGAGCCGCCGCACTGCGTGCCGCCGCACGGCCAGCGCCGCGCCCAGGCCCGCGGCGACCGCGAGCGGGAGGGTCCAGCCGAGCGAGCCGCCGGCCGTCGCGGAGATCACGACCGCCGCGGCCGCGGCGGCCAGGGTCACCGCGGTGACCGCGGCCGGCACCGCCGGGCGGACGGACCCCGCGACCAGCGCGCCGAGCCCGTCCGGCCGGGCCGCGGGCACCCCCCGGCGGCATGCCCAGGTCAGCGCCAGCCGGCTGGTGACGGTGGCGGCGATGAGCGCCGCGGGACCCCGGCCAGAGCCGGCCGCTTCCGCGTGGCTGAGCGCGGCCACCTGCAGGAGCAGCGTCATGATGAGCGTCACCGTTCCGAGCGGCCCGATATCGGACTTGCGCATGATGTCCAGCGCCGCCGGGGCGGGCTGCGCGCTGGCCAGGCCGTCCGCCAGGTCGGCCAGCCCGTCGAGGTGCAGGCCCCGGGTGAGCAGCGCGAGCACGCCGGTGGCGAGGCCGGCCGCGGTCAGCGGCCCGGCCCCGAGCGGGTGATCGGCCCCGAGCAGGACGGCGGCGGCGACGACGCCGAGCAGCAGCCCGACGGCGGGCGCCCACGCCATCGCGGCGGCCGCGTCGGCCCGCGACGGCGCGGCCAGTTCCTCGCCGGGCCGCGGCCGCCACGGAATCACGGTCAGCAGGGTCACCGACAGCCGCAGGCCGGCCACGTTCACTGGCTACCCCCTTCACTCCTGGCGAACGAGCCTATCGGTGGGACGGCTAGAGGCGTACTATCTCGAAGACGGGGGTCGTACGCAACGGGACGGGCGGTGGCGTAGGCATGTCCGAGTGGTGGTCGATCGAGGTCTTCGACGCGAGTGAGCTGCCCGCTCGCCGCTGGAAGGACTCCTACCAGGACGATCTCACCGAGGCGGCGCTGACCAACGGCGCGATCGAGTGGGCGTGGCACGAGCACCGGTACGGCGTGGTGTTCGAGGTGCTCTTCGATTCCGAGGCCCAGTGGGAGGTGTTCCGGGCGCTGCCCGCCGTCCGTTCGGCGCTTGACGGCGCGCCCGACCCGGTCAACGGCCTTATTATCTACCGCGGCCGCGGCGGGGGATCGGGCCCCCGGAAACCCCGCAAGCCCAAGCCCGCCCCGGGGGCGAGCGCGGTCGAGCTGCCCGAGCCGGCCGAGGAGCGGGTCCTGCACCTGTCCGGCGTGGCGCCGCCCGGGCAGGTCGAGGTGCTTTAGATTCGCCGCCTTGGGTAAAACACCCGGCCGGACAGGGCAGGATGGGGGAATGAGGGAAACGCGAGCCCTGACCGATGGCCTGCGGGCTGCGATCGAGCGCAGTGGCTACTATCCGGGCCTGGTATCCGACGCGGTCGCCTCGGCGCTCGGATCAGAACCGGTCACGGCCTATGTCGTCCACCATGACGCGATCTTCGACCCCGGCATGGAGGTGCGCCGGCACATGACCGTGCTGGCGCTGACCCCGACCCGGCTGGTGTACTCGCACACCGACGAGCACCCGGCCGAGGATTCCGACTCCCGGCCGCGGGCGGAGACCAGTACCGAGGCGATCCGGTTCGGCAAGATCTCCTCGGTCGCCCTCAGCCGGGTAGTGCCCGACCCGGCCGCCTACGTTCCCGGCGCCACCATGCCGTCGGAGGTCATGCTGACCATCGGCTGGAACGTCCTGTCCCATCTCGAACTCGAGCCCGCCCACTGCGGCGACGAGAGCTGCGACGCTGACCACGGCTACCTGGGCACGATCACGGCCGATGACCTGTCGTTGCGCGTCAGCTCGGCGGCGGACGGCGAGGACGCCGTGCGGCAGCTGCTGAGCTTCGCGCGGGAGCTGTCCGACGCCACCGCGGTCCGCGGCGCCTGACGACACGGCGGCCTGACGGAGGATCCGGGCGGCAACCCCGTTTTGCCGCCGCTGCCCGCCCGGTGGGACCATATTGCGGCAAGATGCTGAGTGGCACCCACGAGTAGCAGGTGAGGATCCCCGCATGACGCACGAGCCGAGACAGCTGCCGATCGTGCCGTCCTACGGGACCGCCGCCCTCGCCGACCTGTCCTCGTCGATGCTCGCGTCGCTGGACCCGGACGCGCCCGCCGGGCAGAACGTCCTCGGTCTCCCGGAGGCCCGGCGCGCCTGCCTGCTCATCGTGGACGGCCTGGGCTGGGAACTGCTCCGCGACCACCCCGCGGCCGCGCCTTTCCTGTCCGAGCTCGCCCGCAACTCCAAGCCGATCACGGCCGGGTTCCCGTCCACCACCGTTACCAGCCTCGGCTCGATCTGCACCGGCCGCCCGCCCGGCCAGCACGGCATCCTCGGCTACCAGGTCATCATCCCGGGTGAGAACCGCCTGCTCAACGGGCTGCGCTGGGATTCCAGGGTCGATCCCCGCCAATGGCAGCCGCTGCCCACCGTCTACGAGCGGGCCACTGCCGCGGGCATCGCGGCCGTCCACGTGGCGCAGGGCTCCTTCCGCGGTACCGGCCTGACGGTGGCGACCATGCGCGGCTCGGACTTCCGCCCGGCCGACAGCATGGGGGCGCTGGCCGCGCAGGCGGCCACGGCCCTGCGGGACAACGACCGCGCCTTCGTGACCGTGTACCACGGGGACCTCGACGGCACCGGGCACATGTTCGGGGTCGCCTCCGACGCCTGGTACAACCAGCTGGCCCACGTCGACAAGCTGGCCGAGCAGCTGGCCGCGTCGCTGCCCTCCGGCGCCTGCATGTACGTGACGGCGGACCACGGCATGGTGGACATCAGCCCGGACGACAAGTTCGACGTGGACGCGCACCCCGAGCTGCGGTCCGGGCTGGCCCTGCTCGGCGGCGAGCCGCGCGCCCGGCACCTGTACGCGCGCCGCGGCGCCGCCGCCGACCTGCTCGCCACCTGGCGTGACGTGCTCGGCGACCGCGCCTGGGTGCTGTCCAGGGACGAGGCCGTCAAGGAAGGCTGGTTCGGGCCGGTCGACGCGGCCATGACCAGCCGGATCGGCGACGTGGTGGCCGCCGCGGCGGGATCCTTCGCCCTGGTGGCCACCAAGGCCGAGCCGCGCGAGTCCAGGCTGGTCGGCATGCACGGCTCGCTGACCCCCTCGGAACAGCTCGTGCCCGCCCTGATGTACACCGCGGCGTGAGCACGCGGACTGGCCGGGACGGCCTGCTGATCAGTGCCCCGGCCCTCGCCGCCGAGCTGGCGGGTAACCCGGCGCCAGTGGTCCTCGACGCTCGCTGGCGGCTGGCCGGGCCACCCGGCATCGACAGCTACCGGTCGGGCCACCTGCCCGGGGCGGTCTTCGCCGACCTGGACCGTGACCTGGCCGGGCCGCCCGGCTCCGGCGGCCGGCATCCGCTGCCGGACCCGGCCGCCTTCCAGGCCGCGATGCGCGCGGCCGGGGTGAGCCGGGACCGGCCAGTCGTGCTGTACGACGACGGGGACGCCATGGCGGCCGCCCGCGGCTGGTGGATGCTGCGCTACTTCGGCCATCCGGACGT
>JAJKHX010000529.1 GCA_021154785.1 Nocardiopsis sp. | reverse complement strand
TCTCCGCCGCCGCCCCCCGCACCGTCGCCCTCCTCGAAGGCCTGGGCTTCACCCCGGTCGTGGTGGACATCAGCGAGTTCGAGAAGCTCGAGGGCTGCGTCACCTGCCTGAGCGTCCTGCTCCCTGCAGGTTAACCGGCTGCTGGTTAACCGGCTGCTGGTTAACAGGGCCGGCTAGCCGCCGGCCAGGCCGGCCAGGACCTCCGCCAGGCGGTCCAGCGACGCGGCGATCCACGGCAGCGAGCACGGGTCGGCCGCGTTCAGCGCGGCGTGCCGCTCGGGGTCGGATTCGCCGTACAGCAGGCTCGTCGCCACCCGCAGCCGCAGCCGCCCGCTCTCCTCGCCGAACGCGCTGCCCGGCAGCACCCCGACGCCGTAGTCGCGCAGCAGCACCGCGGCCAGGCCCTCGTCGCTGGTGATGCCGTGCCGCGCGAGCAGGACGTCGGCGAGCGGGGAGAAGTCGGGCCACAGGTAGAACGCCGCCTGCGGCGCGGGCACGGACGCGCCGGCCGCGGCGAACCGCCGCGCCACCGCGCGGGCGACGGTGCCGTGCAGGCGCCGGCTGAGCGCCACCCGCTCGGCCAGGGCCGGCGGCTCGGTGAAGGCCAGCGCGGCGGCCTGCTGGACCGGCCCGGCCGGGGCGGACCAGATCTCGCTGCCGATCCCGAGTAGCCGGGCCCGCAGCTCGGGCCCGATCCCGCCCGCGGGCAGCCGGGCCACGCCGAGCCGCCAGCCGCCCAGGGCGAGGTTCTTGCTCAGCCCGGTGGTGATCACGGTCCGTTCGGGGCACACCGCGGCCGGGCTGGTGAACGCCGCGTCCGGGTCGTGCACCAGGTCACGGTAGATCTCGTCCGAGATGATGATCAGGTCGTGCTCCCGCGCGACCGCGCACAGCGCCCGCACCGCGGCGGCCGGGGCCAGCAGGCCGGTCGGGTTGTCGGGCAGCGTGACCACGACGGACCGGATCCGGCGCCCGTCCGCGCGGGCTGAGGTCACCGTCCGCGCGAGCTGCCCGGCATCCGGCACGCCCCCATTGCCCCGAACGAAATGGGCCTTCCGCCCCGCCAAGCTCGCCTGCGCCGCGTAGCTGACCCAGCTGGGACGGGTCAGCGCCACGTCACCGCCGATCGCGGCCATCAGGCTGTAGAGCAGCGCCTTGCTGCCCGGCCCGGCGACCACCGATCCGGCCTCGGTGGGCAGGCCGCGCCGGGACCAGTAGCAGGCGGCGGCCTCGCGCAGCTCAGGATGGCCGGCCACCGGGCCGTAAGCGGTGAATCCGGCCGCCCGGGCCAGCGCGGTGCGGAGCACCCGGTGCGCGGGCAGGCCCGCCTCACCGAACGCCAGCGGCAGCACCGGCTCGCCGCGGCGGCGCCGGGCGTCCAGCGCCTCGTTGGCAGCGAGCGTGGCGGAGACGGGGATGGCGGGCGGACTGCCGGTGTCGGGCGGGGAGGGCAGGGGCGACGGTACGACGGTAAGAGCCACGGGGGCTGCTACTTCCTAGCTGCGGGATTCAAATGAAGGGGCCGGAAACGGGAACCGGATCAGGCCCCACGGACGGTGGCAACCCTGCACACCTAGCCAGTCTGCGGCTGCCAAAACCATAAGCACAAGAGCTGATCTCTATGGCTGAGAGTAAGCTTCTCTTATGCTCGACCTGCACCGGCTCCGCCTGCTCCAGGAGTTCGCTGCTCGCGGCAGCATCGCCCGGACCGCCGCGGTGCTCGGCTACACCCCGTCCGCGGTGTCCCAGCAACTCGCCGCGCTCGAGCGGGAGGCGGGCACCGCGCTGCTCGACCGGTCCGCGCGCCGGGCCGAGCTGACCGACGCGGGCCGGCGGCTGGCCGTCCACGCCGAGCGCATCCTGGCCATGGTCGAGGAGGCCGAGACCGACCTGTCGGCCGAGGCGGAGGAGCCCGCCGGGCGGGTGGTGGCGACCGCGTTCCCGTCCGCGGCGGTGGCGTTCGCCCCGGCCCTGGCCCGTAGCCTGCGCGCGCACCCGAAGCTGACCCTGGTGCTGCGGCAGACGGGGGGCGTCGAGGGACTGCGCCAGGTCCGGTCGGGCGAGGTCGACGTGGCGATCGTGGACGACTGGACCGCCCGGCTGGCCGAGGAGGTCGACGGGTCGATCCTGACCTGCTACCACCTGATCAGGGACCCGCTCGTGCTGGTCCTGCCGCGGACGCACCCGGCGGCGGCCGGCCCGGCTGCGGCTAGCCCGGCCGACCTGCGGGCCCCGGTCGACCTGCGGGCACTGCGGCACGAGGCCTGGCTGGCGGCGCCGGCCGGGGAGCCGTCCCGGCTGGCCGTGGACCGGCTGCTGGCCGCGGTCGGCGTGACGCCGCCGGTGCTGTCCGAGTTCGAGGGCATGGCCACGATCGTCAGCCTGGCGGCGCGCGGCATCGGCATCGCCATCCTGCCGCGGCTGGCCGTCGCCGCAGCCGAGCGCCGGGTCACCGTCCGCGATCTGCCGCTCGGCCTGGACCTGGCCCGGGACGTCTACGCGGTGGCCCGCACCGCGAGCACCCGCCGTCCCTCGGTGGCGGTGATCGTGACCGCGCTGCGCGCGGCGGCCAAGACCATGCGCCTAAGCTAAACCGGTGGATCTCACCCTGGACGGGGCGGCGCTGACCGCCCGGCTCGTGGACACCCCGTCGGTCTCCGGCGACGAGGAGCCGCTGACCGGCGAGATCGAAGCAGCGCTGTCGGCGCTGCCGCACCTGACCGTGCACCGGGACGGCAACGCGGTCGTGGCCCGGACCACGCTGGGCCGGCCGGAGCGGGTGATCCTGGCCGGGCACACCGACACCGTCCCGGTCGCGGGCAACCTGCCGTCCCGGCTCGACGGCCCCCGCCTGTACGGCTGCGGCACCACCGACATGAAGTCGGGGGTGGCCGTGCAGTTGCGGCTGGCGGCCGGCCTGACCGCGCCGCGCCGGGACGTCACCTACGTCTTCTACGACTGCGAGGAGATCGCGGCCGACCGCAACGGGCTGCTGCGGCTGAGCCGCAACCGCCCGGACCTGCTGGCCGGCGACTTCGCGGTGCTCATGGAGCCGAGCTCGGGCGAGATCGAGGGCGGCTGCCAGGGCACGCTGCGGGCCGAGATCGCGGTGGCGGGCCAGCGGGCGCACACCGCGCGCTCGTGGATGGGCAGGAACGCCATCCACGAGGCCGCCGAGGTCCTCGAGGTGCTGCGCGCGTACACGCCCCGGCAGCCGGAGGTCGACGGGCTGCGCTACCACGAGGGCCTCAACGCGGTCGGCATCCGCGGTGGCGTAGCCGGGAACGTGGTCCCGGACGAGTGCGTGGTGACCGTCAACTTCAGGTTCGCGCCGGACCGGTCAGGGGAACAGGCGGCTGACTTCGTTCGGTCCGTATTCTCCGGGTGGCCGGTGACCGTCCTCGACGTGGCCGACGGCGCCCGGCCTGGCCTGCGCCATCCGGCCGCGGCCGAGTTCGTCGCGGCCGTCGGCGGGACGCCGCGGGCCAAGCTCGGCTGGACCGACGTGGCCCGGTTCTCCGCGCTCGGCATCCCCGCCGTGAACTACGGGCCCGGCGTCTCCGAGATCGCGCACACACCAGGCGAGTACGTGGAGACGGCGAAGATCGCCGAGTGCGAGGCCCGCCTGCGGGCCTGGCTGCAGCCCGGCTAAGCGGGGCCCGGCTAAGCGAGCCGGGCCCTGGCCGAGCAGCATCCGCGTGCTGTGCTCGGCGCCGTCCAGGCTCACCCACAGGACCGAGACGATCTCGTTCGGGTGGTACGTGCTGGTGGTGCTGGTCAGCGAGCCGGGGGTGGTGATCGGCTGGCCGTTGACCGCCGTGATCACGTCACCGGGCACCATGCCCGCCGCGTTGGCGGCCGTATCGCACAGCACGCCGACGATGAGCGCGCCCGCGGCGATCGGCGCGACCTTCTGCGGGACGACGGGCTGGGCGTTGCCGGTCTGGCAGGCCGGGCTGCCGCTCCGGGTTCCGCCCGCCTTGATCTCGTCCGCGGCCTGCTGCTGCGGGCTGTCGCTGTCGCTGGTGGCGACCTCCACGCCGAGGAAGCCGGGCACGCCGATGTAGATGGTGGCGCTCGGCTTGCCTGCCGCGATCTGCCGGGCGATGGACAGCGCGCTGTTGATCGGGATGGCGAAGCCGAGCGTGCCCCCACCTGAGTGAGAGCCCGTCCCGGCGCCGCGGGAACCGCCGGTGTTAGCCGCCGTGATCATGCCGATGACCTGGCCGGCGTTGTTCGCGAGGGCGCCGCCGGAGTCGCCCTGCTGGATCTTGGCGTTGGTCTGCAGCATGTGCTTGAGGTTCTCGGTGGTGTTGGAGCCCTCGTCGCTGGCCTGGATCGAGCGGTCCAGTGCGTTGATGATGCCCGAGGCCCGCTTGGCCCCGCCGCGGCCCTCGGCGTTGCCCAGCGCGAGCACCGGGGTGCCCAGGCTGACCTGCGAGGAGTTGCCGAAGTGCTCGACCGGCAGGCCGGCCGCGCCGACCAGCTGGAGCAGCGCCACGTCGTCGGCGGAGTCGTAGCCGAGCACCTTGGCCGAGTAGGACGCGGACGACGTGGCGCCCTGGATGACCAGGGCGGCCTGCACCTTGGTGGCCTGGTCGATCACGTGGTTGTTGGTCAGCACCAGGCCGCTGGCCGAGATGATCATCCCGGTGCCCTCGGCCGTCTCGCCGTTGTACTTGAGCGTCGCGGTGATGTCGACCAGGCCCGGCTCGACCTTCTTCGCCACCGCCTGCGGGTTGAGCGGGGCCGACGAGGCGCCGCTGCCGGACGCGTTGTCGTGCGGGGCGGGGACGGCGCCGGGGTTTCCTCCGGCCGAGACGCCGGCCGCCGGGGTCGCGTCGTGGTGACGGTTCAGCGCGACGGTCGTTCCCGCGCCGATGCTCGCCGCG
Source organism: Nocardiopsis sp. (assembly GCA_021154785.1). GTDB lineage: Bacteria > Actinomycetota > Actinomycetes > Streptosporangiales > Streptosporangiaceae > Palsa-504. The sequence continues at coordinate 2,355 of JAJKHX010000529.1, read as the reverse complement.
AGCGCGGCGACCGCCACGTAGATCAGCAGCCGCCCGCCGCGGCCGGATCCACGCGACCCGCCGTATCCGGCCTGGTTCGCGTATCCGGGCGGAGTGGCGAAGGCGGCGGTGTCCGGGTAGTCACTCGCCGCCGGAGGCGGCGGGGACGTAGCGGCCCAGCGCGTCAGCGTCGGCTCGTCCTGTCCGCCGTCCTCGGCAGGCGAGACCCACGGGCTGGCGGACCCGGGCGGCTGCGCCCAGGCGCCTTCGCCATCGCTCTCGTTCTCTCGCATCTTCCTCGCCCTCGACCAGACCAGGGTACGTCGCGCCCGGTCCTCCCCGGCCGTTAAGCCCGCCAGCGACAGCTAGTTCCTAGCTCGGTTCCGGTCAGCCGGCCGGGCCGGCCGTGAGGCTGACCACCGCGGTGTGCGGGCTGCCGTCCGGGCCGGTCCAGGCCAGCGGGACCCTGCTGCCCGGATGGTAACGGCGCAGCAGGGCGGTGAGCGAGCCGGGGGAGGTGACGTCATGCCCCCCGAACGAGGTGATGACATCCCCGGCCGAGATCCCGGCCTGGTCGGCCACCGTCCCGCAGAGCACCCCGTCGACCAGCGCGCCCCGCCTGACCGGTGCGACCTCGGCCGGCGCGACCGAGAGGCTCGCGGTGGTGCAGTCGCTGCTGTTCCCGCTGATCGCGCTGGCCTGCCGCGGCTCCTGGCTGTCCTGCTGGCCGGGGCCGGAGCTCGTGCTGTCCGGCAGCAGCACGCCCAGGAACGCGGGCAGGCCGATCTGCACCTTGCTGTTCTTCCCGGCGCTGTTCTTCCCGGCGCCCTGCCCGGCCGCGATCTGCCGGGCGATGGGCAGCACCTGGTTGATGGGGATGGCGTAGCCGGAGTACACCGTGCTTCCGCCGGCCGCCGTGTCGATCCCGATCACCCGGCCCGCGGCGTCGGCCAGCGGGCCGCCGGAATCCCCCGGCCTGATGTCGGCGCTGGTCTGCAGTACGCCGTACAGGGTCTCGTGCAGGCCCGCGCTCTGGTCGCTGGCCACGATGGTGCGGCCGAGGCTGCTGATCACCCCGGGCGCGACGGTCGGTGAGCCGCCCTGCCCGGCTTCGTTGCCGATGGCCAGGACCGGTGTGCCCACGGCGGCGAGCGAGGAGTCGCCGGTCCTGACCGCCGTGAGCCTCGTCGCCCCCCGCACCTGGAGCAGGGCGATGTCGTCGGCCGCGTCGTAGCCCAGCACCCGGGCCGGATAGGTCCGGCCCGACGTCACCAGCGTCACCGTGACGCTCGTCGCCTGGTCGATGACGTGGTTGTTGGTCAGTATCAGGCCGGCCGCGGCGTTGATGACGAAGCCGGTGCCCTTCGCCGTCTCCTGCCGGTACCGCAGATTCGCGGTCACGTCCACGATGCCCGGGACCACCTGCCGGTATACGGCCTGGACGTTCAGCGCGGGCCGGGCCGCGGCGTCCCGCGGCGTCCCGGCCGGGCCGGATCCGGACGACATGACGTGCTGCGTCACCACCGTGGCGCCGACGCCCGCGGCGGCCGACAGCGCCGCCACCGTCAGGTGGACCAGCAGCCGCCTTCCCCGCCAGCGAACCGAGAGCCCAGCCGGGGGAAACGTCCTTCCCTCGCCCCTGCTGTCGTCCTCGTGCATCCCGCTGCCCTTTTGCCCGGAATCGACCCTCGCCAGTAGGTTTCCCGCCTGGCGGGTAGATAAAGCGTCGTCGGCCGGAGCAAAACACGGACTCACCGGAAGCACACTGGTTTCACCCTGGAACACTCGGCAAACCCTCAGCGCAGAGGGCGCCACGGATGCGTAATGTCGTGATACTCTGCGCCTGAGACACGATATGACGTGAATACCGTGCTCGTTCGTACTATGCCAGGGGCTTTGAAGGGCAAGGGGATTCGGATGTCCACGTCGACTCAGACTGACCAGGACCTCTCCCGGCGCGAGGAGATGACGGTTTCGAGTGCGGCCATGTCGGCCGCCCCGTGGGGTGCCGCCACGGTGACCGGCGGGGTGGTTGCCGTCGGCGACCTGGGCCTGCACCTCATCGGGGGCGGGCTCGGCCTCAGCGCCGTGAGCGGCTCGGTGGCCATGGGCGCGGTCGCCTTCTTCGTGGTGGCCGCGGCCGGCGCGCTCTGGCGGGCCCGGTCGAGCCGGGCCATCCGGTGGGCCCGGAGCAACCCGTGGCGCTTCGCCGTGCTGCCCGCGGTCGCCGCCGCCGTGGTCGCGCTGGTGATCTCCGTGGTCACCGGCGGCGGCATCATCGACCCGGTGCTGAGCGGGCTGTGGCACGGCGCCCTCACGTTCGGCCTGACCGGTGCGGCCGGCGCCGTCAGCAAGTCGAAGAAGCGCGCCTGACCC
>JAJKHX010000528.1 GCA_021154785.1 Nocardiopsis sp. | reverse complement strand
GGGCAACCCTGCTTCGTTGAAGCGATCCTGCAGGCCAGGCCTGCCCGGGTACTGGGCGCGCAGATCCAGGACGCGGTTGGCGAACGCGGCCTCTTCGCCCTGGCGTTTGGCGAGCGCCCGCAGGTCGCGCAGCAGGGCCACAGCTCGGTCGTATTCGCTGGTCTTCTTGGTCGCGATCATCTCGTCGATCTGCTTCCAGGGCGCTTCCCCCTCGGCCGCGAGTTCGTCGAGGCGCTTGGCGTACGCGGCTGCCCTGGCGGCGGCCTTGCGGGCCTGTTCTTCGCGCCGCCGCTGTTCCTGGGCCTTCTTCCGCTCAGCCGCGCGGCTCTCTGCTGCCGCTCGCAGACCGGTCACTGTCCGGACTGATCCGGAACGACCCGTGGTGCCCGTGTTACTTCCGCGGAAGCGACGCAGCAGCAGGGCCTGTACCTGGGCACCTTCGCCGCCGGCGACCATTGTCAGCAGCGTGTCCTTCTCCGCCGTGGGAAGCGCTGTGATCCATTCGGCCAGTCCGTCGTTCGCGGGTTCTTCGAGGGACGGGCTTGTCTCGGCCGCCACCGCCATCAGGTCCTTGTCGATCTCCAGGAAATCGGCGACGGCCCGCAGCGACGCGCTGAGGTCCCCGAGACCCGCCGGCACTGGCGGCTCGGTGTCGGTTACGACATCTTCATCATCCTCGTCGGCCCACTGGGCTCCCAGCAGCCAGCCGAGGTACAGCAGCCGGAGGTCGCCGGTGGCCAGGTCGGAGCGTGCCTGCACCATCGGCCCGAGCCGGTTCTCTGCCTCAATCCAGTAGTTGTCGGGATCGCGGTCCAGGTAGAGGCTGATGATCAGGTGGCCGCTGGTCTCGATCACCGAGGCGGCGTCCGTGTGGCAGTACCGCCGCGCGACGTCGGCGTCGAGGAGCACGCGGGAAGCGGAACATCAGCCGGCGCGTGCCCCAGTTCGCCAGGTAGAGGAATGCGTCGAAGTAGCGTTCCATCAGCTTCTCGGGGCTGCCGCGGAAATCGCCGTAGCTGTACTCATTGACGAACCTGGTGGCGGTAATATCCGCGCGGCTCGACAGCTTCCGCAGTTCAGCGCGCTGCTCGTCGGTGAGCGGCCTGTCGAGCGCGAGGAACTCGTAGTACTGATACTCGCTCACGCGTACCTGGCCCAGTGCTGGTAGGCGGCGATCCACTCGGCACCCTTCGGCGGTGGCTCGGGCAGCGGCAGGTCAAGGACGGACAGGACCGTGGTCTCGAAGGGCATCTCCGGGTTGTCCTCGGTCATCACGGCGAAGCCGCTCAGCTGCTCTTCGTCGTTGTATGCATCGATTGTGGCCTGTTCGGCCAGCGCGTCCAGTTCTTCTTCGCTCAGTTCCGGCACGGGTGAAAGCCTAGGTGGAACGCTGCCTTCTTCGCGCCCGTTGGGCCGATGGATTTGACCGCGGCCGGGGCGGCTGCTGGCCGAAGCCGGGAACGGGCAAGCGCTGCAGGACATGGCAGGTCTGCGCGCGGAGCTGGAGGAGGTGCTCGACGAGCTGGAGGACGAGGCTTCCAGCCTGGGGCTCTATGACGAGTGGTACCCGGACGGCGAGGCCCTGGACGAGCTGCTTGACGAGGCAGCGGAGTTCGCGCCCGACGCGCCCGATGCGGTCCGGGAACTCGCCGATCACGTGATCACCCGGACCGAGCGGCTGCTGAACTACGAGAACTGCTACGGCGAGGGGATCACCGAAGCGCTGGAGAAGGCACAAGACGTGCACCTGGCCGCCTGCCAGGCGGGCACCCCCGACCCGGAGGTGCTGGCGGAGCGGCTGGCGGCGAGCGCGCTGGAAAGCGGGTGGGGAGTGTTCCGTGACGGCCCCGCCAGGTACGCCCGCATGCTCGGTGCGGCCGGGCTGGCCCGGTACCGGGAACTGCTGGCGAACGCGCCCGCCAGGCAACACGGGCAGGACGCGCTGTGGACATCGCTGCACCGCGCCGAGACGGCGCACGCCGCCGGCTGAGGCGGTGTGCGGTAGACGCACCGTCGTCAGATGACGGGGACGGCCGCGGTGGCGGCGTCTAGGTCGAAGCGCTCCGGGTCGTAGTCTTCTGCCCCATGCGCGCATCTCCTTGCGTGCCTGGCCTGTGAGGCTCGACTACTCGGCCTGGCCTGATCTTCCGCGCTGAGTGATCTCCTCAGTCGCCTACCTGCTCGCGCGTCGGCTGCTCGGCTGTCTGATGGTGCTGGCCCGGCGTGAGGTGTCCAAGGATGCCGACACCCGCGGCGGCCCGCTGGGAGCACTCGGCAAATCTACGCTCAGGGCTGCGGCCGGGACAGTTGGCATCTGGTACCTTTCAACCTTAATTGGTACCATGTATCCATGGCGCTGAACATCAAGGATCCGGAGACCGAACGCCTGGCGGCTGAGGTTGCCGCATTGACGGGAACGACGAAGACCGGAGCCGTCCGGTATGCCCTGCGCCAGGTTCTTCAGGCGCAGTCCCGTCTGTCCGTCCAGCAGCGCGAGGAACGCCTCACCCGGTTCCTCGAGGAGGAGATCTGGCCGCTGGTGCCGCCTGACCAGCTCGGAAAGCCGGTGTCCAAGGCGGAACGCGAGGAGATCCTCGGATTCGGCGAGCACGGCGCATGATCATCGACTCGTCCGCGATCCTGGCCGTCATCGGCAAAGAACCCGGGTACGAGCGGATCGTCCATCAGCTTGCCGCCTCACCGGAGACCCGGATCGGCGCCCCGACCCGGCTGGAGACGGGCATCGTGCTGACGGCGCGGTTCGGGCCGCGGGGAAAGACGGCACTTGCAAGGTTCCTGCAGGAGAATTCTATCCAGACGGTGGCCTTCGACGAGGCTCACGCCAGCGCCGCGCTTGACGCCTATTCCCGGTTCGGCAAGGGCAGGCACCCGGCTGCCTTGAACTTCGGTGACTGCTGCACCTACGCGGTCGCTTCGGTCGCGGGGGAGCCGCTGCTGTGCATCGGAGACGACTTCGCCAGGACCGATCTGCTCCTGGTCAGCCTCAATCCCGACCAGTGACAAACCAAGTGACAACGACCCCAGGCAATGGCAGACGCAGCGCGACGCGCCCAGACACCGAGATCCTTCTGGGCTGCAGTAATCCGACCCAACGCGACGTCATCGGACGAATCCGGCTTGCATGGTAAGGAGAAGGTCTACGGTTCGATTCCGTAACGGGGCTCCAGTTCAGGAAAGTTTTAGGTTTTAAATTCGACCTCTAAATCTGGGGTCAGGTGACTAACTAGGTGACTACCGCGTATTTCCGGCGGCAGCTGACGGCTGGCACGGTGCGATACACCGAAGACCTTGGCACCTGTGACCTGCGGTGATGAGGTCCGGCGCCATGGCGTCAGGCTGCGGATGGCCCGTTGAGGGCGGCTTCAACGGCTGCCCGTCTCGGTCGCACGGAGAATGGCTTTGTCTGCTGAGGTCGCATGGGTCGGATTCGCAACTATCGAGAACGGCGGAGTCGAACACAGATCCAGTCCTTACTGCCGTCTATGCGCAACCGGCCGTCCCGCTCGCGTACCATCCCGAGCCGCAACAGGCCGTTGCCACTTCGGCGCCGATCCGGGCTGAGCGGCTACGGACCGCTCCCGCCGGGGGGCCCCGAGGTAACGGTGCACGCGCCGTCCAGGGCCCGCAGCACCCGGACCCGTTCGGGATCATGTCTGTCCTTGGCATCGAACGGGCTAGCTTTCACGCCCCCTCAGCCGTTCACGCCGGGACTGCGGGACAAGCCGCCGCCCCTTGCCTTCGAGCGAGCCGTTGGGAAGGGTTGGACGGGTGAGCGTGTCGCAGGTGCCGACGTCGCTGCGGTCGTGGATGTCGGCCGTGAGCGAGATCGCCCGCGCGGTCAACGCCGCCGAGCCGCTGGAGGAGGTACTGAACCGGGTGGCGGGGCAGGCGTGCGAGCTGATCGGCTTCGAGTTCTGCGCGGTGATGCTGGCCGACGAGCCGCGCCAGCGGCTGCAGGTGGCCGGGTGCAGCGGCCTGAACCCGCTCTACCTGGCCCAGGTCAGCGGCGGCCAGTCACTGCAGATCCACCCGCCCGGCACCGCCCTGGACACTCCGGCGGCCCGGGCCTACCGCGAAGACCGCACGATCGTGGTCCCCGACGTCCGGGACGCGGCCAGTTACGGGCGCTTGCAGGACCTGGCTCCGACCCAGGGATACCAGGCCCTGCTGGCCTCCCCCCTGCGCGGCTCGGGCGAGAAGGTCGGCGTCATCGTGGCCTACTCGGTGACCGCCCGGGAGTTCGGGCCGCCGGAGCTGGAGCTTATCGACCTGCTCGGCGGACAGGCCGCGCTGGCCCTGGAGACCACCCGGCTGCGCGCCGAGCAGCAGGACGTCATCCGCGAGCTGTCCCAGGCCAACGGCGAGCTGCGCCGGGGCCGGGCTGTGCTGGAGTGGGCCGAGCAGCAGCACCACCAGCTCATGCAGTTGGTACTGGACGAGGTGGAGCTCCCTGGGCTGGTCGGCGCGCTGGCTGCCGCGCTGCGCGCCTCGGTCACGGTGGAGGACGCCGACGGGCGGATGCTGGCCCGCGCGCCGGAGCAAGATTACCGGCCGCCGCCTGACCTGGCCGCCCGCCGGGCGGGCCCGGTGCGAGCTGCCCTTGACCACGGGGAGATCGGCGGACGGTACCAGGTGGTGCGGATGCCGGGCGGCACAGCCGCCTGGGCCGCGCCGGTGGTGTTGGGCAGCGAACTGGCCGGAAGGCTATGGGTCACCGCGCCCGCGGCCGAGCCCGAGCCGGTCCAGCTGCGGGTCATCGAACGGTTCGCGCTGGTTGTGGCGCTGCTCCTGCTGCAGCAACGCCATGTCCTAGACGTGCAGAGCCAGCTGTCCGGCGACCTGCTCGGCGATCTGCTGCGTGAGGGCGGCTCGGCCCATCCCCGGACCGTGCTGGACCGGGCCGCGGCCATCGGGCACGACCTGTCCCGGCCGCACGTCGTCGCGCTGCTGGCTATCGACGGCGTGGTCCCGGCTGCGGTGCGGCTGCCTGAGCTGGCGCGCGCGGCTGCCGAGCCCGGGTCGGTCCCGCTGGTCGGCTCCTACGATGGGCTGCACGTGCTGCTGCAGCCGGCTGACCCCGATCCGGGTGACACGCTGTGCCGCGTCCTGGCCAAGGCGGCTCAGGCCGCGGGCGGGCACGCGGTGGTGACGATGGTGGCCGGCCCCGTCGCCCGGGAGGTGGCCGGCTACGCCACCGCGTTCCGCGTCGCCCGCGGTGCCCTGGCCCTGTACACGGCCCGCGGCCGGGCTGGCGGGTTTGTCGACGCCGGGGCACTCGGCCTATCCGCCCTGCTGCTCGAGATCGGCACGCCGGACGCGCTCCGCCGTTTCTCCGCGCGGCTGCTGGAACCGCTGGAGGCACATGAACAGCAGCACGGCGGCGACCTGATCGCCACCCTGGGCGCCTGGCTGGCGGCCGGCTGCTCCACCACGGCCGCGGCCCGGGAACTGGTCGTGCACCGCAACACGGTGACCTACCGGCTTGGCCGGGTCGAGCAGCTCACCGGGCGGCGCCTAGCCGACAGCAGCACCCGGCTGGAGTTGCAGATGGCGCTCATGATCCGCGGCATCGCCACGCTCGGTTCCGGCCGGGGTATGTGATCCGGGCCAGCACCAGGGCCATTTTCCTGGGCTGGTGCACATGGCGGCGCGTACGCCCGGGAGGCAGCATCGAAAGTGCGCACTCGGGAGGTCAACGTTGAAACCACCGCCGTTCGGCTATGCCGCCCCCACCACCTTGGACGAGGCCATCGGGCTGCTCACCGAGCACGCCGACGCCGAGGCCCGGGTCCTGGCCGGGGGCCAGAGCCTGATCCCGCTGATGAACTTCCGGCTGGCCAAGCCGGGTTACCTCGTCGACCTGCGCCGCGTGACCGGGCTGGCCGGGATCCGGCGCGAGGGCGACAGGCTGATCATCGGGGCCATGACCCGGATGGCCGAGGTCGAGCGGTCCCCGGAGGTGGCCGTGGCCGCGCCGCTGGTAACCGAGGCCATCGGCCTGGTGGCGCATACGCCGGTCCGGAACAGCGGCACGGTGGGCGGCAGCCTGGCGCACGCCGACCCGGCCGCCGAACTGCCCGCGGTGGCGCTGGCGCTGGACGCGGAGCTGGCCGTGGTCGGACCGGGCGGGACCCGGACCATCCCGGCCGCCGACTTCTTCACCGGGCCTTACAGCACCGCGCTGGCGCCAGAGGAGATCCTGACCGAGATCCGGCTGCCGGTGTGGCCGGGCGGCCACGCGTTCACCGAGTTC
>JAJKHX010000527.1 GCA_021154785.1 Nocardiopsis sp. | reverse complement strand
CACCAGCTCCCACAGCATCGCGGCGGCCGTCGAGATGCCGCTGCCGGGCAGGGTCAGCCCCGCGCTGCCCTGCTTGCCGACAAACGCCCACAACAGCCACGTCGCCAAGCTGGCGCCGAGGAACTGGGCCACGATGTACGCCGGGACGCGCTTCCACGGGAAGTCGCCGCGCGCCGCGAAGGCCACGCTCACCGCCGGGTTCAGATGGGCGCCGGAGACGGTTCCCATGAACAAGATGATGGCGGCCACCATCAGCGCCGGGGCCACCACCTTCGCCCCGTAGGGGACCGCGTTGCCGCCGAACCGGGCGCTGACCATGCCGCCCCCTACGGCCACCAGGACCAGGAAAAAGGTCCCGAGCAGCTCAGAGAACAACCGCCGCCCTTCATACTTGTCGTCCCAGAAGTCGAACGCACCGGCCACCGAGTTCGGCTGGCCCATGGACCGCAAGGCAACCTCGGCATGACGGACGCCGTCCGGGCGGCTGGTCTCCGGCGGCGGGGCTAGCTCATCTGGCTGGCTGGTCATCTAGGATCCCCTTCCGGCTCCCCGGACACCGGGCCGGCCAGGCACTCGGGCCCTGGCCGCCCGTCGCGGCTCATCCGCCATCCCGGGACTGGTGCTCTTAGATTTCGGTTGTGGCGTCGACCCTGCCGTCTTTCACCGCGCCCTGGAGCGCGGCGTAGTCGAGCTCGTTCTGGTCGGCGTAGGTGCCGGCGAAGTCGGCGATGGCCCGCTCGAACTTGGCTGAGCCGCCGAGGTAGGCGGCCAGGGCGACGCGGTCCCCGGAACGGGCGTGCGCCCGGGCCAGGGTCCACCCGCACAGCCGGGCGTATATCGCCATGCCCTTGGGGAGCAATAGCTCGATCGGCACGGAGAACTTCCAGTCCTTCAGCTGCCGGACGTAGAAGTCGCGGTCCATCCCGTCGAGGGGGTTGGGCACCCGGGTCCAGCCCAGGAAGATGTCGCTCTGGGCCTGCATCAGGTGCTGCCCGGCCACGACCCGCTCGCCCTCGTTGGCGTACTGGCTACGCCCGGCGTACTCCGCCAGGACCGACGGCTGGGCCTCCTTGGCCTGCAGGAACAGCGGTTCGGCACCGTCGGCGGCGTCCATCAGCAGGACCCAGGCGCGGGTGCCGACGCTGCCGACCCCGACGACCTTGCGGGCCACCTGCACCAGCGTGAACTGCTCGAGCAGATGCCGCCGGTCGGATTGCAGGGTGCCCCCGTAATGACCCAGCACGGCCCGGATCAGGTCGTACAGCGCGTCAGCCTGCACATCGGCGAAGACCTCCTCGACCGGGACGATCATCGGGGGATCGCTGATGATCCGCCGCTGCCCGCCGACCACGGTGGTCAGCTTGCCCAGCGCCTTCGTGCTGTCGCTGGCGTGGGCCTTGGCCAGCAGCTTCTCGGCTTCCTTGAACCTTCTCGCCTTGACCTGGGACCTGAACTCGGCGATGGCCGGCTCGATGTCCAGGTGCGCGTACCACACCTCCAGGAAGGTCTGCGCCGCGAATTCGCGCATCGCAGTGCGGTAGCCTTCGGCCGCCGCCAGCACGATCTTGCGGCCGTCCTTAGCGGGAAAGCCGTTGTCCCGTGCGGCCACAGCCAGGCTCGCGGCCAGCCGCTTGACGTCCCACTCGAACGGCCCGGGCAGCGTCTCGTCGAAATCATTGACGTCGAAGACCAGGTTCCGCTCCGGGGAGGCGAACGCGCCGAAATTCGACAGGTGCGCGTCCCCGCACAGCTGTACCCGCAGCCCCGAGGAAGGCGTGCCGGCCAGATCCGCCGCCATCGGCAGCGCCGCGCCCCGGTAGAACGTGAACGGAGACACCAGCATCCGCCCGTGCCGGACCGGCACCAGCTCCGCCACCCGCGACTCCGCCTGACCCAGCAGCAGCCCGACCGGGTCTCGCCCCGGGCCCGGCGAGAACTGCGCATGCGACTCCAGCGGAGCCACCGCCCTAGCGTCCTTGCCCCGGGCCACCCGGTCCGCGCGGCTCGGGCGCCCCACCGTCCCGGCCTGCCCCGGACCCCCGCCAGATATTCCAGCCGCGGCTTCCTCAGCCGTCACCGTCATGACCACTCCCTCCGGGCCGCAGCGGGGCGATGCTCGGTGGGTAGGACACACCGCCGATGGCGGCTCCGTTGCTGGCAGTACCAAGCAATCACGCCTACGCAGCACTGCATATCACCCAGGAAGGGTGAATTGCCTGGTCCATGCCTTCGCCTCAGTAACAGGTGCCGGACCTCGGGAACGACCGCCGCGCGTAAGGAGGCTGGCGTGGCTGGCACTCTTTCTGTCTGTCCTGCCGGGACATAGCTGATCTGCGGAGCCGGTGACGACCCAGTTTGGCCAGGCGACACCGGGGTAGCGGCCCTCCGGCTCGAACGACCCGGGGCCGGGCATATCCTGCCGGCGGCTCCAGGGTGCGAGGCCTAGCAGGCTGGCTCAGCAGGCCAGGAGGCGCCGATGAGCTATGCGGATGTGTACAGCGAGGTCCTGTTCTGGTTCGTGGTCGTGCTGACGCTGCTGCTGGTGATGTTTATCGGCGTGGTGGTCAGGACGTGTGCCGGGGCCGACGGCTCAGCGCCACCGCCGGAGTTCAGCCCTCCCGCGCCGTCTCCGCCGTCCCGGCCCCTGCTGGTCAGGCATCTGCTGGCCGCCGGGCTCGTCGACGCCGCGATGCGGCCCGCGCGCGCTGGTTACCGGCCCCGGCACGCCGGGGCTGTAGAGCCGGAGCTGATGGTGGCTGGCCGGCTGCAGGTCTCCGGCGGTCCGCCCTGGAGCCCAGCGCCGAAGCCGCCAGGCCTGGCCGACTACGGCACTATGCCGTGGCTTGCGCTACCCGGCCAGGTGCCAGGCAATGGCAGCGTCTCCCGGGCAATCCCGCCGGGCCCGCGCCCGTCGCCGTACTCCAGGAGTACATTCTGCGCGACGGATATGACCGGCCCCGGGCCGGGCCATCTGAGCTCCGCGCAGATCGCTGCGGCCAGCGCCGCGTCAGGCATCCGGGCCGGGGCCCATCGCCGGGTACGCCACCAGGGCGCTCACCGAGCTGGCATCAGCACCAGCCGCGCGCGCGGACCCGCCGGCCGGATAGGCAGGCACCGCGCTACGGTGCACTGAGATGCCGGCACCGTCCGCCGGCATGGCCACTGCAGGCATGGCCAGCCCGGGTCCGGACAGACGGAAGTGAAGCTCTCGTAACTCACCGGCGCAGGAGGGCACATAGACATAAGTACGTGGTCACCGAGAACGTGACCTAGACCGCCCCGGTCAGCCACGAAGAGGTCCGGGTGCAACGTGAGCCGATCTCCGACGCTAACCGGGACGCCGCCCTGGACGGCCCGGACATCAGCGAGGATGAGCACGAAGTGAGCCTGCGCGCCGAGCGCCCGGTGGTGGAAAAAGAAGCCGTCCCGGTCGAGCGGGTCCGGCTGGGCACCGAGACCGTCACCGAGCAGCACGAGGCCAGCGAGCAGGTCCGCAAGGAGCAGATCGATGAGCCCGACGTGGACGCCGGTCTGCGCCGTGACGGCCGCTGATCCCTCGCTCAACCTCGGCGCCGGCCCGCGCCGGGGACGGTGCCGGGCGGCCTTGGCCATCGGTGTCATCGCCGCGCTCGACCAGCTCCACATCGCCCAGAACGTAGTCAACGCCATCTTGTACGCCGTGCTGGCCGGCATCGCGGTCGTCGCGGTCGGCGGCGGCGGCATCAGGACCATGTCCCAGCGGTGGGAAGACGCGGCCGCCCGGTACGAGGCGGAAAAGCCGCGCATCGCCGCCGCCGCGCGGAGCGCGCCCAGCCTCACCGACCAGGGCCGCCATGCCAGCCCGCACGTTTCCGGTCGGCCTCTGCCAAGCCACGATAAGAGAGGATGCTCATGTTCCAGGCCGAGAACATACGTGACTGGCGTGATCACGACGTGGCCGGTCCGGACGGAAACAAGATCGGCCAGCTCGAGGCCGTCTACGTAGACACCAGCACCGATCAGCCCGCGTTCGCCTCGGTCCGGACCGGGATGATCGGCCGGCACCGGCTCCCGGCGTCGGCGGTACGCCGGCTGGCCCGCCGCTAGCAAGGCAAATCCGATGGTCTTGTCCTGTTGCTGATTATCGCGGCCATCGCTTCGGCATCGGCGCCGTGATCAAGGGCTTCTTTACCTGCTCATCATCGGCATCGTAGTCTTCCCCGCCGCGTTCGTCCTGCTCGGTGTCCGCGCGCGGCGACGGCGGCCAGCCCGGTAAGCTCCTCGTGCGGGAACTGGATAACGACGACGGCGTCGTCGCGGACTACACCGTGGAGCACGGCGCCGTCCCGGACTGCCCGCAACTGGCTGCCGCCGGCACGCAAGCCGGCCGCCGCACCGGGCGCGTATCTCCGCGGTCGCCGCCGACTGCGGCTACGGCCAGGCCGCCGTCGGAAGGGAGCGGCGATCTAGTGCGGCACGGGGTATTCGCCCGCAATCTGGTCAAGATCGGGACCCTGGCCAGCTGTCCCTGCCCAGCCAGGCGCCTGCTCCGCCCGGGGAGCCGGCCCATCTCACGACGGCGCCTATTTCCGGTCGAGGTAAGTTAGCGCGCGGTGGGTTTCCCGCTTTCTACCTGCCTGGCCGTGGCCTGCGCGCCTTGGTGACCCGCCATGGCGGCGGCCTGGCGTTCGGATTCGGCGTTGATCTCCGCGCCGATCAAGATGGCCAGGCCGGCCAGGTAAAGCCAGAAGATGAGGATGACCACCCCGGCGAACGCGCCGTAGGTCTTGCCGTACGAGCCGAACTTGGCCACGTAGAAGGAGAACCCGAGCGAGGCTGCCACGAAGATGATCGTGCCGATGATGCCGCCCGGGCTGACCCACTGCCATTTGGGCGTCTCGCGGTTCGGCCCCAGGTAGTAGTAGGCCGAGAAGAGCAAGGTGATGAAGACGACGGCCGCCACCCAGCGCACGATGGTCCAGATGATCGTGAACGCGGTCCCGCTAAGGCCGATGTGGCCCCCGATGCCCGACCCGATCGACGCGCCGAACACGATCAGCGTCGCGCCGCAGCCGCCGAGTACCAGCGTGGCCACCATAAGCGGGATCGCGTACAGTCGCTTGGCCGCGAACTTGCGGTCCACCGGCACGTCGTAGGCGACGTCAAGGCCGGTCTGCAAGGCGGCCATGCCGCCGGAAGCGGCCCATATCGCGATCACCACGCCGATGATCAGGGCGGTCAGCGAACCGGTCGCCGAGCGGTTTACGGCCGAGTTGACAGCCTGGCTGAAGACGTTAGCGGCGCCCGGGGGGAGCGCCTTCTCCAGACCGCTGACCAGGTGCTTCACCTGACCGGGATTGAGGTCGATCAGCTTGGCCAGGCCGAGCAGCGCGATGAGGGCCGGGAACAGCGCCAGGAACCAGTGGTAGGCCAGGCTGCCCGCGGTCATGCTGCACCGGTCGGAGACGAACTCCTTGCCGGCCCGCTTGAGCGTGTACTTCCAGCCGGTTCCGCCGAGCTCGAGCGGATTGTCCGGGCCGCCCGGCACCTTGTGCGGCGGGGGGATCGCGTCGGCGCCGGCGGCACCGTCATCGGTTCTGCCTTCGCCGGCCATGGTCAGGCCTCCTTCCCCGGCTGCTGACCTTCCTTAACGGGTCAGATGCCGGTCAGCTTGCGGGTACTCTCCGCGGCTCCCACTCGACCAGCCCGCTGAGCACCGTCGGCACTGCGGCGGCCAGCAGCGGGTGCAGCGGGTGCCCGGTCGGCACTCCGGCCAGGACGTCATGCAGGGCAGCACGCCGTGTCAGCGGCCCGGCCAGGCGCGCCACCAGCGGCCGGGCATGATCAAGCACCGCCGCGTCTTCGACGGTGGCCACCGCGCGCGCCAGCCAGCCCGGCGTGCGCCGTTCCCGGTGCTTGTGATCCATCGGCCCTCTCTTGCCTGCCAACATGCGCTGCCCGCCTTTGCTGTCCAGCGCGCCAGCGGGTAAACGCAGCAGGGGCGAGCGCACCGCCCGGCGCGCCGCTTCGAACCCTCCCGCGATGGTTGCACGGCTCTCAGGGCGTGCCCAGCGCTCAGCAATCGCGCCGACAGCGGGCACCGGTCACCTTCAGCGATCGACCTCTAAACTTAACCAAGCGCCCCCTACCCCGCCGATCTGCCCGGCGTGGTAAGTCTCGACGTCTGCCCGCCTTGGCGCGCTGGAGGGACAGATCTGGACTCGGTGGTACGCCGCTTCGGACAGCGATGGACTCAGCGGCAGCGGCCAGCTGCACCAGCTCACGGGCTGACACGGCGGCTTGCCGGCGGAAATACCCGGCGAGTTCGGCCAGCGACTCATCCACGACCGCCAGACGAGGCCGCCACCGATGGGACCGGGGCCAGCCGCCTACGGGCTTCCAAGGCAGGTACAGCGCCGACTGAGTCGATAGTCAGCCCCGGGTAACACCAGCCGAAAGCGCAACACCGAGTGACGGCACGGCTGGAGAGAACGCACAGCGACCCGCCGATATGATCGGCGACCGTACTATCGAGGCGCCCACCTGAGGTGACACCGAAGCGGGTGATCTGTGTCCCCGCCATGCGTATGGTCAGGCGCGCGACGGACGTCCGCTTCTGCATGAGCGCGTATTGCGCTCGCGAATTTATGCGCTTGGCCGAATTCCGGCGACGGCCGTAAATTCAGCCTCGATCTCCGCTGCGGGCGCGCCTGGCGCGGATTTACAGAAATCGAGTGCTTGCGCGGCCTTGGGGAGCTTATGGGTGAACCGGCTGGTCGTTGGGGGGT
>JAJKHX010000526.1 GCA_021154785.1 Nocardiopsis sp. | reverse complement strand
GGTAGCGCTCTGCCCCGGGGTTCCCCTCGATCCACTCCGCCACCTCGGACCCGCTGCGCAGCACCTCGGCGGTAAGCGCGCGGTGGAGGCCGTACAGGTCGTCGCGCAGCGCGGCCCGGGCCATGGTGGACCAGCGGTCCTCCCGCGGCAGGCCGGTGATGCGGTCGCGCAGCCGGGTGATCTGCAAGCGGTCGGCCAGGTCGAAGTAGACCGCGGCGGTCTCCTCGATCCCCCGGCCCGCGGACGTGGCGACCTGCACGATGTCGAACGCGGAGTAGGCCGGCACCATGGCCGCGACCCGCTCGGCCGCCTCGAGCGACACGCCCAGGTCGAGGTAGGAGTCCCGGCGCTCCTCGAACCCGGCCAGGTCCCGGCCGGTGAGGAGCTTGGGGATACCCGCCCGGACGGTCCGCACGCCCGCGGCGAAGAATTCCACGGTGGCCTGGATGTCGAACGGGGGGCGGCGGTTGTGCAGCAGCCAGCGGGCCGCGCGCTCGGTCAGCTTGCGCCCTTCGAGCAGCAGCGTGATCTGGGCCGGCAGGCCCACCTGAGATCCCTCCATCGCCTCGACCTGGTACCAGAAGGCCGCCATGTCGAACACCTCGCGGGCGACCAGCCAGGCCCGGGTGAGGTCCGGCACCGACGCGCCGGTCTCCTCGATCAGCCGGAACAGGAACGTGGTGCCCGAGGTGTCGATCATCTCGTTGACCACCGAGGTGGTGATGATCTCGCGGCGGAGCCGGTGCGTCATCATCCGGTCCGCGAACCGGGCCTGCAGCGGTTCGGGGAAGTAGGCGTCGAGCACCCGGCGCAGGTACGGGTCGTCGGGCAGGCTCGAGGCGAGCACGTCCTCGGCCGCCGCGATCTTGGTGTGCGCCAGCAGCAGGGCGAGCTCCGGATTGGTCAGCCCGCCGCCGGAGGAGCGCCGCTCGGCGATCTCCCGCTCGCCCGGCACCCCGTCCTGTTCCGGGCTGAGCCGCTTGTCCCTGATCAGCTTGCGCAGGTAGCGCGCGTGCACGTGCAGCAGCGAGGGGGCCTGGGACCTGGCCACGGCCAGCGCCATGTTCTGCCCGTAGTTGTGCCGCAGCACCAGGGCGGCCACCTCGCCGGTCATGTCCTCGAGCAGCTCGTGCCGGCCGGCGGCGGGCAGGGCCCCGTCCCGGATCGCGTCGGCCAGCAAGATCTTGATGTTGACCTCGTGGTCGGAAGTGTCGACCCCGGCCGAGTTATCGATGAAGTCGGTGTTCATCAGGCCGCCGCCGAGCGAGTACTGGATCCGGGCCGCCTGGGTCAGGCCGAGGTTGCCGCCCTCGCCGATGACCCGGGCCCGCAGCCGGGTGGCGTCGATCCGGACCGCGTCGTTGGACCGGTCCCCCGCGTCGGCGTGGGTCTCGGTGGAGGCCTTGACGTAGGTGCCGATGCCGCCGTTCCAGAGCAGGTCGACGGGCGCGGCCAGGATGGCGGAGATCAGCTCGTCCGGGGACAGCGCGGCGACCGTGGCGTCCAGGCCCAGGGCGTTGCGGGCCTGCGGTGACACCGGGACCGACTTCACCGTGCGCGGCCAGACCCCGCCGCCGTCCGAGATCAGGGCCGGGTCGTAGTCCGCCCACGAGGACCGGGGCAGCGCGAACAGGCGCTGGCGCTCGGCGAAGCTGGCGGCCGGGTCGGGGGCCGGGTCGACGAACACGTGCCGGTGGTCGAAGGCCGCGACCAGCCGTATGTGCTCGGACAGCAGCATGCCGTTGCCGAATACGTCGCCGGACATGTCGCCGACGCCGGCCGCGGTGAAATCGTCAGTGGCGGGGTTCAGCCCGAGCGCGGCGAAGTGCCACTTGACCGACTCCCAGGCGCCGCGCGCGGTGATGCCCATCTTCTTGTGGTCGTAGCCCTCGGACCCGCCGGAGGCGAACGCGTCACCCAGCCAGAAGCCGTAGCTGGTCGCGACCGCGTTGGCGGTGTCGGAGAACGTCGCGGTGCCCTTGTCCGCCGCCACCACCAGGTACGGGTCGTCGCGGTCGCGGCGGACCACGCCGGCTGGCGGCGTGACCTGGTCGCCCTCGATGTTGTCGGTCACGTCGAGCATGCCCGCGATGAACGTCTTGTAGCAGGCCAGCACCTCGGCCTGGTAGGCCTCGCGGTCGGACGGGTCGGGCAGCTGCTTGCACACGAAGCCGCCCTTGGCGCCGGACGGCACGATGACGGCGTTCTTGACCTCCTGCGCCTTGACCAGGCCGAGTACCTCGGTGCGGAAGTCCTCGAACCGGTCGGACCAGCGCAGCCCGCCGCGCGCCACCCGGCCGAAGCGCAGGTGCACCGCCTCGAGCCGGGGTGAGTAGGCGAAGATCTCGAACAGGGGCCGCGGCTCCACGATCCCGGGCACCGTACGGGGAGCGAACTTGAGCACCAGGGCCCGCGGCCCGTCGACGCCGGGGCCGGGGCTCTGGTGGTCTTGCTTGTAGTAGCTGGTCCGCAGGGTGGCGCCGATCAGGGCCAGGTAGGAGCGGAGGATCCGGTCGGCGTCGAGGCTGGTCACTTCGTCGAGCTGACCGCGGATCTCCTCGGTGATGGCCTCGCAGCGCTCGTCGGCGCCGTGCTGCCGGTCCGGGTCGAACCGGGACTCGAACAGCCGGATCAGCAGCCGGGTGATCGACCCGTTGGACCGCAGCACCCGCTGCACGTAGTCCTCGCTGAACCGCATCCCGCCCTGGCGCAGGTACTTGGCGCAGGCGCGCAGCAGGGTCACCTCGCGCCAGGTCAGGCCCGCGGTCAGCACCAGCGCGTTGAACCCGTCGTCCTCGGTCTGGCCGTGCCACAGCGCGGTCAGCGCGTCCTCGAAGAGCCGCTGCAAGCTGCCGGCCGCGGCCGCCGCCGGGGGCCGCAGGCCGAACTCGTAGATCCAGAACGATCCGGCCGTCGAGCTCCCGGTGAACCGGTAGGGGTGCTCGTCGACGACCTCGACCCCCATGTGCTGGAGTTGCGGCAGCACGTCCGAGAGCGTGATCGGGGTGCCGCAGCGGTACACCACGAGCGTCCACCGCTCCGGGTGCTCGACCAGCCGGACGGCGAACTCCGAGCCCTGGTCGCGCAGCGCGAGCATGGTGATCAGGTCGCCGACCGCGTCCGCGGCGGTGACGTCCGCCTTGTAGGTCTCGGGGACGCGCGCGCCCAGCTCGAGCACCTGGCTGGCCCGGTCCTCGCCGAGCACCCGGACCGCCTCGACGGCCAGGTCCTCGTCCCAGGACCGGACCGCCTCGGCCAGCTTGCGCTCGAGCGCGGCCGCGTCCACCTGCGGCACCGGGCGGCCCGGCTCGCCGCGGACCACCACGTACAGGCGGGCCAGGGCCGAGTCGCCGATGGTGGCGCTGTAGTCCACCGAGACCCCGTGCAGCGCCTCGCGCAAGATGCCCTGGGCGCGCAGCCTGACCTTGGTCGTGTACCGGTCCCGCGGCAGGTAGACCAGGCAGGACATGTAGCGGCCGTACCGGTCGCGGCGCAGGAACAGCCGGGTCTGCTTGCGCTCGGACAGCCGCAGCACGCCGAGCGCGATCGGGGTGAGCTCCTCCGCCGAGATCTCGAACAGCTCCTCGCGCGGGTAGTCCTCGAGGATCTCGGTCAGGTCGGTGCCGTCGTGGCTGTCCGGGGTGAGCCCGGCCGCCGCCAGCACCTGGGCCAGCTTGCGCCGCAGCACCGGCACGCCGCCGATGGGCGCGGTGTGCGCCGCGTGCGTGTACAGGCCGAGGAACCGGTATTCCCCGGTAACCACGCCCTGCTCATCCCCGGCGGAGCCGAGCTTCTTGACCGATACGTAGTCCAGGTAGTTGGCCCGGTAGACGGTGGACCGCGAGTTCGCCTTGGCCAGCACCAGCCGCTCGTCCGGGTCCTGGGCCCGGCGCGCCACCCGGGTCGACATCTTGCGCACCGGGTCACGGCCCTTGCGGGCGTGCCGCAAGATGCCGAGCCCGCTGCCGGGCACGGCCCGCAGGCCCATGCCGTCGTCGGTCGGCACCAGGTCGTACTCGCGGAAGCCGAGGAAGGTGAAGTTGCCGTCCGCCAGCCAGCGCAGCAGGTCGCCGTGCTCGGCTGCCTCACTGCGGGCCTCGTCACTGCCGGGCGCGCCGCCGAGGCTATCGGCCAGGGACCGGGCCGCCGCGGTCATCCGCGGCTGGTCCTCGACCGCCACCCGCACGTCGTCGAGGACGTGGCGGAGGTCGGCCGCGAGTTCGGTGGCGGTCACCTTGTCCCGGGGCGGGCCGAGCTCGACGTGGATCCAGGATTCGGTGAGCTCGCCGGCCTCGGGCGCGTCGTCGCCGCAGACCCCGAGGATGCCCTGGAGCCGGCCGGTCACGTTCCGGCGGACCCGCAGCAGCGGGTGGACGAGCAGCCGGATCTCGGCTTCGTGCCGGTTCAGCTCGGTCGTGACCGAGTCGACCAGATAGGGCATGTCGTCGGTGACGATGTCCACGACGAGGCCGGACCCGCTGACCGGGTGCAGCTGCGCGTCGCCGGGCTCGCGCACCTGGACCAGGGCCCGGCCCTGCGGCCGGGTCTGGCCGAGCCGGGCGTGCGCCTGCGCGGTCGCCGCCAGCCGGGACGGCGGCGCCAGGTCCTCGGTGGCCACCCGCTGGTAGTAGGCCCGCAGATAGCAGGAGACGCTGTCCTCGCTCCCGTTACCGAGTGCGCTCACATCGAGCGCGGGATCTTCCTCCCAGGCCTGCACCGCCTTGGCCAGCAGGGCATCCCTGGCCTCGTCCTCGAAACCCTCCGGCACCGTGTCCACTCCCTTGTGACCCGCCGATTGTCTACATCACGTTCGTTCGCTAGCCCGACGGCCCTGCCACCCCATTGTGACCAAGCCGTTTCTGCAAGTAACTAACTCGGCTCGGCATCTCCCTGGAACCTGCCGTAGTACCTGAGCGCGTCCGGGTCGGCCAGCGCGTTCGGATCAGCGGCGCGTTCGGGCTCGGTACCGAGCAGGATCTTGCGGACAGGCACTTCGAGTTTCTTACCGGAAAGCGTCCGGGGTATGCCGGGTACCTGGTGAATCTCGTTCGGCACGTGCCGGGGCGAGAGCTGGGCCCGGAGCGCCGAGCGGAGCCTGCCCGTCAGGTCGTCGTCGAGCTCGGCCCCGCCGGCGAGCACCACGAACAGGATCAGCCGTCCCTCGGCGCCGAGCCGCCCGGTGTCCACCACCAGGCTGTCGGCGACCTCCTCGAAGGCCTCCACGGCCCGGTAGAACTCGCTGGTGCCCATGCGGACGCCGCCGCGGTTGAGGGTGGCGTCGGAGCGGCCGTAGATGACGCAGGCGCCGTCGGGCAGCATCTCGATCCAGTCGCCGTGCCGCCAGATCCCCGGGTACATGTCGAAGTAGCTCTCCCGGTACCGCGCACCGTCGGGGTCGCTCCAGAAGCCGACCGGCATCGACGGCATCGGCTGGGTGAGCACCAGCTCGCCGACCTGGCCGGTGACCGGCTTGCCGTCCTCGTCCCAGGACTCCACCGCGGCGCCCAGGCAGCGTCCGGAGATGATGCCCGAGCGCACCGGCAGCAGCGGGCACGGCCCGACGAACCCGGTGCAGATGTCGGTACCGCCCGAGAAGGAGCCCAGCAGCAGGTCCGGCTTGACGTCCCGGTAGACCCAGTCGAACGCCTCCGGCGGCAGCGGCGACCCGGTCGAGCCGATGGCCCGCAGCGCGCCGAGGTCGTGCTCCTGCCCCGGCTCCAGGCCCGCCTTCATGCAGGCCACCAGGTAGGGCGCGCCGACTCCCAGGTAGGTGATGCCGTACTCGGCGCTCAGCTGCCACAGCCGGCCCGTCTGGGGGTAGCTGGCGCTGCCGTCGTAGAGCACGATCGTCAGCCCGGACAGCAGGCCGCCGGCCAGGTAGTTCCACATCATCCAGCCGGTCGTGGTGTACCAGGCGAAGACGTCGCCCGGCCGCAGGTCCTGGTGGAACGAGAGCGCCTTGAGGTGCTCGAGGACGACGCCGCCGTGCCCGTGCATGATCGGCTTGGGCAGCCCGGTGGTCCCCGAGGAGTAGACGACCCAGAGCGGATGCGCGAACGGGACCTCCTCGAAGTCCGGCTCGTGCTGGTCGCCTTCGGTCCCGAGGCCGTCCCAGTTCAGAACGCCGGGAGCTGGCTGCTCCGGCTCGCCGATCAGGTTCACCATGACGACCGCGGGCGGACCGGGCAGCTCCGCCAGCACCTCGTCGAGCATCTGCGCCCGGGAGTATTCCTTGCCGTTGTAGGCGTAGCCGTCGCAGGCGATCAGCACCTTCGGCTCGATCTGGGCGAACCGGTCGATCACGCTGCGCGCGCCGAAGTCCGGCGAGCACGACGACCAGATCGCGCCCAGGCTCGCGACGGCGAGCAGCCCGATGACGGCCTCGGGCACGTTCGGCAGCAGCGCGGCCACCCGGTCACCGCGTCCCACCCCGAGCGACCGCAGGCCCCGGGCGACCCGGGCCACCTGGGCGGCGAGTTCGCCGTAGGTGAGGCTCCCGGCCCTGCCCCGTTCGGAATCAAAGATTATGGCGGTGCGGGACGGGTCGGTCCACGCGGTCCTCAGCGCGTTACGGGCGTAGTTGAGGGTTGACCCCTCGAACCAGCGGACCTCGGGCATGGTCCCGGCCAGGGCGGGCCCGTCGCCGCGGTCGCCGAGCACGTCGAAGTAGTCCCAGACCGCCGTCCAGAACTCCCCCGGCTGCGTCACCGACCACTGCCACAGGTCCTGGTAGCCGCCCGTGGCTATGCCGCGGCTCGCCAGCCAGCGGATGAAATGGGTAACCCGGGCGTTGCGGACCGTCTTGTCGTCCGGCTCCCAGAGCGTCGCACCGTAACCGCGGCTGGCCAGATCACCTTCGCTCGCATCCATAGCTCTCAGCATCGTGCCATCGCGGCGTGCCTGGCAACGCCCCCTGTGGTGAAGATCATGCTGTGGTGAAGATCATGCGATGACTGTGACGCACGGTCAGGGAGACGGCTCCGTGAGCCGCGCGATCAGGGCCGTCAGCCCGGCCGGGTCGGTGAGGTCGGGCAGCACCGCGTCGGCCCCCGCCTCACGCAGTTCGGCCGCGCTGGCCCGGCCGCTGGCCACCGCGAGGGACCGGGCGCCGCCGATCCGCGCCGCGTCCACGTCCCGGGGCGAGTCGGCCACGTACACCGTGACGTCCTCGCCGAAGGTGATGCCGTGCTTGGCCGAGGCCCGTTCCCGGGCCACCCGGAGCAGGGTCCCCTTGGGGTAGGCCTCCGAGCCGTATCCCCCGATGTCGAAATCAACAAAACCATCGAGGCCGAACGAGTGAAGTTTCAGCATCGCCCCCAGCCGGCTGCTGCCGGTCAGGACGGACTGGACGGTCAGGTTCCCCGGGCCGTCGAGCCTGGCTACGGCCGCCAGCGCGCCGGCCGCGCCGGGCAGCACCTGGCCGTGCCGGGCCAGGTCGTCGCGGCGGGCCTCCAGGGCGGCGGCCAGCGCGGCACTGAACGACGCGAGCAGGCTCTCGGCCTCGCCGCCGGCCGCGTTCAGGTCGGCGGCGTTCGTCGCGAGCGCGTCGAAGAAGATCTCCGACTCCGAGCGGCCCGCCGTCTGCGGCAGCTTGATGAGCGGCCGGCCGGTCACCGCCGGGAACGCCTCGGCGTACGCCGCCCGCGTCACCCGGGCGACATCGACCAGGGTCAGGTCGATGTTCCACAGAACCAGCCGGTGAATGACGTCCTCCCTGAGGGTTATTCAGATAGCGGCCGCGAGTACGGGCCTTTGGGGCCCGTGCGAGCGGTCGCTGCGCCGGCTACGGCCGGAACCGTCGCGGGAGTCTGAATAGCCCGGATATAAAGCGAGCAGCGGGCTACCCCATGTGAGGGTAGCGGTAGTCGGACGGGGGCACGAAGAGTTCCTTGATGGCGCGGGCCGAGACCCACCTGATCAGGTTGAAAACCGACCCGGCCTTGTCGTCGGTGCCGCTGGCCCTGGCGCCGCCGAACGGCTGCTGGCCGACCACCGCGCCGGTCGGCTTGTCGTTGATGTAGAAGTTGCCGGCCGAGTACCGCAGCGCCTCGGCGGCCTGGGCGATGGCGGTGCGGTCGGTAGCCAGGATCGAGCCGGTCAGCGCGTACGGGGTGGCGTCGGCGGCCTGTTCCAGGGTTTCCCCGTAGTCAGCGTCCGGGTAGGGGTGGACGGCCAGGATGGGGCCGAAGTACTCGGTGGTGAAGATCTCGTCTTTCGGGTCCTCTCCGACGAGCACGGTCGGCCGGACGAAGAATCCGTCGGTGTCGTCGGCGGTGCCGCCTGCCAGGGTGGTGATAGCCGGCGTGTGCCGGGCCCGGTCGAGTGCCCGGGCGTGCTTGGCGAAGGCCCGGTCATCGATGACGGCCCCCATGAACAGCGACAGGTCGGCGCTCACGTCGCCCATCGTCAGGGCCTGGATCTGGTCGGCGAAGTCGGTTTTCATCCGGGTCCAGATGGACTCGGGCACATAGGCGCGGGAGGCCGCGGAGCACTTCTGGCCCTGGTACTCGAACGCGCCGCGGATCAGCGTGGCGCTCACCGTGACCGGGTCCGCGGACGGGTGCACGATCACGAAGTCCTTGCCGCCGGTCTCGCCGACCAGCCGCGGGTAGTTCCGGTACCGGGCGATGTTCTCGCCGACGGTCCGCCACAGGTGCTGGAAGGTCGGGGTGGAGCCGGTGAAGTGGATGCCGGCCAGGTCCGGGTGCGGCAGCGCCACCCGGGACACCGCCTGCCCGTCCCCGGTCACCAGGTTGATCACCCCGGGCGGCAGCCCGGCCGCCTCGAGCAGGCGCATCAGGTAGTGCGCGGAGAGCTGCTGGGTGGGCGACGGCTTCCACACCACCACGTTGCCGAGCAGGGCGGGCGCGGTGGGCAGGTTGCCCGCGATCGAGGTGAAATTGAACGGCGTGATGGCCAGCACGAAGCCCTCGAGCGGGCGGTACTCCATCCGGTTCCAGGTACCGGGCGCCGAGTCGGGCTGCTCGCTGAGCATCTTCCTGGCGTAGTGCACGTTGTAGCGCCAGAAGTCGATCAGCTCGCAGGCCGCGTCGATCTCGGCCTGGTACGGCGACTTGGACTGGCCGAGGACGGTGGCGGCATTCACGGTGGCCCGCCACGGGCCCGCGAGCAGGTCGGCCGCCTTGAGGAAGACCGCGGCGCGGTCGTCGAAGGACAGCGCGCGCCAGCCGGGGGCCGCCTGCTTGGCCGCGTGGATCGCGGCGGCTACGTCCAGGTCTTCGGCGTTGCCGAGGTGGCCGAGGACGTGGTTTTTGTTGTGCGGCTGGACCACGGCGATCTTTTCGCCCGCGCTCATCTGCTGGCGGCCGCCGATAGTCATGGTGAGTTCGGTCTGCTGGCCGGCGAGTTCCTTGATCTTGGCTTCCAGCGCGGCCCGCTCGTGGCTGCCCGGCTGGTACTGCCTGACCGGCTCGTTAACCGGTACGGGGGTCCTGGAGACGGCGTCCATCACGATCGCTCCTGGCATTCGGTTCGGGTCTGGTGGATACCCGTATCGTCGCACGACCGGCTGGTGCCGGGACACGCTGGTGCTGGCGCGGGCGCCTGGCGTGACGCTATTCGGGACGCTATTCGGCCAGGTAGGACAGCTCCTGGTTGGCGTACCAGCCGAGCTCGTGACCTTCGGCCCCGTCCACGGCGAACTTGGCGTCCTCGTCGCCCGCGTCGGCGGCCGGCAGCGCGTCGGCCGCGGCCCGCACGTCGGGCCCCGCGTCGGTGTCGTCGGCGTGGGCCGAGACCAGCCACGCGACCGGGACCGCCACGGCGATCAGGACCCGGCCGGGCTCGTGGTCCCGGGCGTCGAGCTTCACCTGTTCGGCCGGGATCTCGGCGGCGAGCACCACGCGCCGGGGCGGGGCAGCCGGATCGCCGGCCAGCAGCCGCAGCGAGGCCCGGGCGGCCGCGGTCAGCGCGGCGTACTCGAGTTCCTCCTCGTCGCCGCTCGCGTACGCCTCGCGCAGCGCGGGCGTGACCGCGTAGCCGGACAGCGGACCCGGGTCCGCGGCCGGGCTGGAATCAGGGTGGGCGCCGACCTGGCCGGCCTGGAGGACCTCGGCCAGGGCAGGGAGCGTCGAAGGCAGGAACACGCGCATGGTGACCCAGAGTCTGCCACAGGTGCCGGGCGTCAGCTAAGCGGGTCGTCCCCCGAAGCCGGATTTCCTGGCGGCTGGGCCTTGCTGGCGTGTGGCTGGCCCTCGCTGGCCTGCGGCTGGCTCTTGGGGGTGGCTCCGGCCGCGGCCAGGGCGGTGACCACGGTCGTGACCGCTTCGTCGATGGGCACGTGCTCCCAGAGCCTGATCACCGTCCAGCCGGCCAGCATCAGCGCCGCGTCGTTAACCCGGTCGCGCTCGACGTTCTTGACTAGCTTCGGGCTCCAGTACCACTCGTTCGCCTTCGGCTTGGACCCGTGCTCCGGGCAGGCGTGCCAGAAGCACCCGTCCACGAAGACGGCGAGCTTGCGCGCCGTGAACACGATGTCCGGCCGGACCCGGCGGCCGCTGTCGAGGTCGAGCCGGTGGTCCTTGCGGTAGCGGTAGCCGAGGCGGTGCAAGGCGTGCCGGAGCGCCAGTTCCGGCTTGGTGTCCGTCCGCCGGTTGGCCTTCATGTTCGCCGAGCGCCCGGGGCTGGACGGATGCGGATAGTCCGCCACGCCCCACAGGCTAGCCCGGTGGTTATCGCCGCGTCCCGGCGGTTATCGCATCGTGTTGCCAGTGGGGTCAGCGGGATCGGTTCCGGCGGGATCGGTTCCGGCTAGCCCGGTTCCGGCGGGCCTGTTTCGCCCAGCGGGATGCCGAGAAGGTCCTCGAGCGCCGCCGCTGTTTGCGCCGCCTCGACGTGGTGCACGCCGGTCATGCCGCAGGCCTGCGCCGCGGTGATGTTCGCCTCGATGTCGTCGATGAAAATGCACTGCTCCGGCCGCAGGCCGAGCAGGTCCGCCGCGTGCCGGAAGATCTCCGCCTCCGGCTTGCGCATGCCGCACTCACTGGAGATCACGACGGCGTCGAACAGGGTGGGAAAGTCAGCCCGGGGGTACCCGGTGGCGCCCCAGGAGTTGGACAGCAGCGCGGTCCGCAGCCCGGCGGCACGTACCGCGCGGATCAGGTCGTACATGGCGGGAATCTCGACGCTGGCCGCGAACATGCGCTGCAGCAGCCCGGCGGCCAGCACGGACCCGCCGTCCACCCGGAGCAGCTCGGCGGCCAGCGCCTGCTCGAACTCGGTGTCCGAGCATTCACCGCGCTCCAGCGCGTGGATCGGGTTGCGAGTGCCGTTCGGTCCGTAGGCGTCGGTGACCCACGTCCGCATCACGGTCCGGTAGCGGTCCCAGTCGATGCCATCGGCCTCGATCCAGGCCTGGACCGTATGCAGGATCGGCGTGGTCAGCACCCCGCCCCAGTCGGTGATGACACCGCGAAATTCCGCACCATTCGTCACGCTAACGATTTTAGGTGCCTGGTCACCGGGTGCGGGAACGGCGCCTGTCCAGTTCGTGAAGGATCGCCTAACCAGTCCGGGACGCCGAAATGTCGGCGACCTGGGGTACAAACGGGAACAGCCGGAGCCTGATGCGGGCGCGCCGTTACGGGGCGTTCGCGGTCGTTCGCATTCTCCGGACTGGAAGCAGCACATGCCCTCGAGGACTCGCACGCCCGACCTTCCGGCCGTCTCCGGCCGGGTCACCCCGTCTGCTACGACCGAGCCAGCCGGCCCGCCGGATAGTGACAAAGCCAGTGAGACGAACGGCACTGGGACGGGCCGGGAGCCGTCCTGGAACGGGCCGCGGCTGGTTCGGGTGCCGGACGGGTGGCCGCCGTATGACTGCGAGACCCACGGCGCCGCCTGCTCGGCGGCTCCGGAAGCCGGCCGTCAGCCGCCGCGACCCGCCGCCGTCAGCGAAACGGCCGCGGTCGGCGAAACGACCGGTGAAGCGGCCGCGATCGGCGAAGCGGCCGCGGCCTGGAATACCGTCTCGGCCAGCGCGGGGATGACTGTAGGCACTGCGGAAGCGGGTACTGGCCGGACCGCCGGGCTGGGCCCTGCGCCAGGCCGGCCCGCCGGACCGGGCAGCGCCGCTGGCCCGAATGGCGGGGCTGGTCATGCGCCCGGGCTGAGCGCCGCGTGGCCGCGGCAGTTCGCTCAGGTACTCGTCGAGATTTTGGCGGGCTTCCGTCCGGCCAAGCAACTCGCTCCCTGGGCGACCGAACAGGTCCGGGCGCAGATCGATCTGCTCAGCTGCGCCGCCGACGCGGAGCAGCGCCCCCGGATCCGGCGCGTGATGACGTCGCGGCCCACGGCGGGCGTGGTGGAGATGACCATGGTCGTCGGCTTCGGGCCACGTTCGCGCGCCCTGGCCATGCGCTTCGAGCACGTCCCCGCGCGCCCTCCGGTACCTGGGCGCCCCCCTCGTCCGGCCCGATGGCTCTGCACCGAGATCGAGACCAGTTAGCGGCGCCGAGGACCTCAGCCGGCACCCGCGACGCGGCCCGCGCTGAGATCGCGAAGGGTCCATAGTCCGTGGAGACTATGAACCCTTCGCGATCATCAAAATACTGGGCTCAGCTGCCGTCGGCGCGGGAGCGGGGGTCGCCGTGGCAGCGCTTGAACTTCCGGCCCGAACCGCACGGGCACGGATCGTTCCGTCCGGCGCGCGCGAACTCGTCGTTCACGCCCGGGCCCTGGCTGGTTTCCACGTGCGTCCCGCCGTCGACGGACGGGGCCGAATACTGCAGCCGCTGCGGCCGACGCGGGGCGAAACCAGCCGGAATCGG
>JAJKHX010000525.1 GCA_021154785.1 Nocardiopsis sp. | reverse complement strand
CGTTCGGGAAAAAAGGTTTTGGAGGGCGGCCTGGACTTCGGCTACGGCGGCCGGGCTGGCTACGGCCACCGCGGCCACCCCGAACTCGGCGGCCTGCTGGGCCAGCAGGTCCGGCTGGCCGCCGCCGGCGGCCAGGGCAACCACCCGGAACCGGCCGGGATTGCGCCGGATGATGTCGAGCGCCTGGGTGCCGACCGAGCCGGTGGAACCGAGGATCACGATCTCGCGCGGCTGAGATTTCACCGGTCCATTGTCCGCTACCGCGGGCGCGGGCGCGCCGCCGCCCTGACAATGCTGTCGGGGACGGCGGCGTGACCGCGGTCAGGACAGGGCGGAAATCTGGCGCGCCAGGGCGAAGTCGTTAGCGGTCAGGCCGCCCGCCGAGTGGGTGCTGAGGGTCAGCGTGACCTTGTTCCACGAGATGGCGACGTCGGGATGGTGGTTGGCGCTTTCGGCCAGGTAGGCGACGGCTCCGAGGTAGAGCAGGGCGTCGCGGAAGTCCTTGCGCTCGGTGACGGTGCTGATGGCGGTGCCGTCCCGGGTCCAGGCCGGGACGGTGGCCAGCTCTTCGCTGATCTGGGGCTCGGTGAGAAGTTCCATGGTTCCGGCATACCATTCCCAGGTGACAACACCGAGGCAGACCCCGCTGCACGAGGTCCACGAGCGGCTCGGCGCCACGATGACCTCGTTCGCCGGCTGGCAGATGCCGCTGCGGTACGCCAGCGAGACTTCCGAGCACCTGGCGGTGCGGCGCGCGGCCGGCCTGTTCGACCTGTCGCACATGGGAGAGATCTCGGTGGCCGGACCCGGCGCGGGCGCCGTCCTGGACTACGCACTGGTCGGCAACCTGTCCGCGCTGCGACCGGGGCGGGCCCGGTACACGATGATCTGCGCGGAAGACGGCGGCGTGCTCGACGACCTGGTCGTGTACCGGCTGGACGCCGATGAGTTCCTGGTCATCGCCAACGCTGCCAATACCGATGTGGTCTACGAGGCGCTGGCTGACCGGGCTCGCGGGCATGACGCCCGGGTCACGGACGCCACCGGGGACTACGCGCTGGTCGCCGTGCAGGGCCCGGCCGCGGCCGGGATCCTGGCGCCGCTGGCGGGCGGCCTGGACCTCGACGGCATGAAGTATTACGCGGGTGAGTCCGGTTCGGTAGCCGGGCGGCGGGCCTGGGTGGCCCGCACCGGGTATACCGGCGAGGACGGCTTCGAGGTGTTCTGCCGCCCGGAGGACGCTGTGCCCGTCTGGGAGGCGCTGGCGGCCGCGGGCGGTCCGGCCGGCCTGGTCCCCGCGGGGCTGGCCGCCCGCGATACGCTCCGGCTGGAGGCCGGCATGCCGCTGTACGGCAATGAGCTCGGCCCGGACGTGACACCTTTCGAAGCGGGCCTAGGACGGGTGGTGAAGTTCGACAAGCCGGGCGAGTTCGTGGGCCGCGAGGCCCTGGCCGCCCGTGCTGCGTCCGGACCCGTCAGGAGGCTGGCCGGGCTCACCATCGGTTCCCGCCGGATCGCCCGGCACGGGTATCCGGTGCTGGCTGACGGCTCGCCGTGCGGCACTGTCACCAGCGGGGCCCCGTCGCCGACGCTGGGCGTGCCGATCGCGATGGCGTTCCTCGACTCGGCCGATTCCGAAGATCGCGTCCTTACCGTGGGCATCAGGGGTGAGGCGGTGCCCGCTCAACTGACGGACCTGCCGTTTTACCGGAGGAGACAATAACGATGAGCGTTCCAGCCGAGCTGCACTACACGCCGGAGCACGAGTGGGTGTCACTCGACGGCGCCACGGCATCGATTGGCATCACCGAGTACGCGGCCCAGCAGCTCGGCGACGTGGTCTACGTGTCCCTGCCGGCCGTGGGCAGCGCCGTCACGGCGGGCGAGCCCTGCGGCGAGGTGGAATCGGTCAAGTCGGTCAGTGACCTGTACTCCCCCGTCGACGGCGAGGTCACCGAGGTCAACGCCGAGCTCGAGGACGACCCGTCCCTGGTCAACGCCGACCCGTACACGGGCGGCTGGATGTTCCGGGTGCGGGTGCCGCAGGACGGCGACGGCCAGCCGGCCCTGCCGGCCGACATGCTGTCCGCCGCCGAGTACGAAGAGCTGACCAAGAGCGCCGGCTAGCGTCTACGCCGGCTGGCGCTTACGCCGGCTAGCGCTTGCGGCGGCGCACGAGAAACAGGGCGGTCACGCCGATAACCACGGCGGCCACCGCTCCGCCGGCCAGCAGCGGGTCGATCTGGCTGGCCCGCTGGCTGGCCCGCTGGCGGACCTGCTCCCTGACCCGGTGCACGTTCTTCTTCGGGCTCACCCGGTCGGCGATGGCGTCGATGGTGCGCGCCAGCTCCGCGCGGGTGCGGTCGATGTCCGCCACCAGCGCGTCCTGGTTGACGGGCTTCGCGTCGGTGTCCGCGTCCGCCATTACATGCTCCGTCCTGTCCTGTTGCTCAGTTCCTGTCCCGGCACCCCGGCGCTGCGGCCCTGCGGCCCTGCGGCGTGAGGGACTTATCTTGTCAGGTCCACTACGACCTTTACGTCACCCGGCTGCCTGGTAAGCGCCTGCGGCCAGCCGGACAGCGGGACGCGCTGGCTGATCAGGCGGCTCAGCCAGGCCTGGTCTGCCCGGCCAGCGCCTCGACAGCCAGCTCGTAGTGCCGGCGCGCCGCGCTCACCGTACCGAAGATCACCGAGTTGGCGAGCACTATCGAGGCGCCGATCCGGTTCATGTCGACGGGCCGGTGGTACGGGCTCGAGGAAATGCCCACCACGCACATCACGCCGGCCGGGGCGAGGCGGGCGGCGAGTTCGGTGATCGGGTCCCCGTCGCCGGAGCACTCGAGACGACGTCCGGGCTCAGGTCCAGGCGGCTGGCCGGGCCGTGATGGTAGCTGACGTGCGCGTATGGGACAGGCTTAGACCATTACGGCGAGGATGGCAGGTGGCGGGCGCGGTCGGTAAGTGCGGCTTGATCTTGGCATTGCGTCACTTAGGTCACTCACGTCACGGCCACGAGGCCCGGCGCATCCCAGCCGACGGGACCTTCCCGGCGCTGGGCCGGGCCGGTTTCATGATCACGGGCAGTTTCGGCCTTATAGCCGCCAAAAGTGCCCGCGATCATGACTTGACTCGGTCGGGAATCTTGGTATTTGGCTGACGCAGTGACACGCGGGCCAGTCTTGCGGGGACATGAGTCCGGCGAGATCCCTGAGGAATGCGATGCGGAGGGACAGCTCGGGGCTAGCTGGTTTCGGTGATGCGGCGTTCCAGGTAGCGGCGCTCGGGGAGGCTGTGAGCCAGGTCCAGGGCGGCCTGGTAGGCGGCCCGGGCCTCGGCGGGACGGCCGAGACGGCGCAGGAGCTCGGCTCGCGTCGAGTGCCAGTACTGGTAGCCGGGCAGGTCGAGGTCGTCGACGATGGCCAGCGCCGCGGCCGGGCCTTCGGCCTCCGTGATCGCCACGGTGCCGTTCAGCCGGACCACGGCCGAGCCGGTCAGGTCGGCGAGCTCGCTGTAGAGCGCGGCGATCTGCGGCCAGTCGAGCCGTTCCTCCGTCTGCAGCGAGGCGATCGCGGCCTGCAGCGCGTACGGGCCGCGGGCGCTTGGTCCTTGCCGCCGGGCGGGGTCGAGGAGAGCACGGTCTAGCAGGTCCCTGGCCCCGGCGATCTGCCGCCAGTCCCACCGCGACCGGTCCTGGTCCGGCAGCAGCACCAGGTCCTGGCCATCGAACCGCGCCTCCCGGCGCGCGTCGTGCAGCAGCATCAGCGCCAGCAGGCCGAGCACCTCCGGCTCGGCCGGGAGCAGCGCGGCCAGCACCCGGCCGAGGCTGATCGCCTCGGCGGCCAGGCCTGGCTCCAGGGCCGGGTTGCTGTAGCCCTGGTTGAAGATGAGGTAGACGACAGCGAGGACCGCACCGAGCCGTTCGGGCAGCCGGGCGGCAGCCGGGATGCCGAACGGGATGCCGGCCACCTTGATCTTGGACTTGGCCCGGGTCAGGCGGCGCTTCATCGTCTCGGCCGGGACCAGGAACGCCCGCGCGATCTCCTCGGTGGCCAATCCGGCCACGGCGCGGAGGGTCAGCGCCACCTGCGCCTCGACCGCCAGCGCCGGGTGGCAGCACATGAAGACGAGCTCCAGCCGCTCGTCCGGGATCGGGGTTTCGTCCACGGTCTCGCCCATCGGTGGTTCAGCCACGGGTCCGGACGCGAGCAGGGGGAGCTTGGCGGCCAGCACGCGATCGCGGCGCAGCCGGTCGATGGCCCGGTGCCGGGCCGTCGTCACCAGCCAGGCGCCGGGGTTGTCCGGCATCTCGCCGGACGGCCAGCGCTGGGCCGCGATCGCGAATGCCTCGGCCGCCGCCTCCTCGGCCAGGTCGAAGTCGCCTAGGTAGCCGATGAGGCAGGCCAGTACCCGTCCCCACTCGTCGCGGAAGACCTGCTCGATCAGGGCAGGCTCCTACGGCGCGGGGTCCGGCGGGACGACGGGCCTGATCTCGATCGAGCCGCCCATCCGGGCGGCCGGGATACGGGCCGCGAGCTCGGTCGCGGCGTCCAGGTCCGCGGCCTCGACCAGGTAGAAGCCGGCCAAGATTTCCTTGGTGTCCGCGAACGGGCCGTCGGTGACCAGCGTCCGCCCGTCCTGGACGCGGACTGTGGTCGCGGTCTCGGCCGGTTGCAAGGCGGCGCCGCCGGTCACCTCGGGCCGCTTCCTGAGCTCCAGGTACTCTCGGTGGCTGGCTTCCCGCTCCTGGTCGCTGAGCGCCTCGGCGGCCCCCGGCTGGCGGTAGATCAGCAGGGCGTACTGCATCGTGGGCTCCTTCCTCCTGGTAGCCATCTTGTCGTGCTGATGACGAAGAGGCCGCGCCCGGGGGGACAGCGGGACCCAAGCTGATTATCCGCATCGACCTCGACCCCGGGGCCGGCTTGCGGGCCGGCCCCGGGGTCTGGGGAATTACTTCTCGGCGACTACTTCAGCGCGCGGATCCGGGGCATCAGCTTGAGCATGAGCGAGGACAGCGTGGGCTTGGGCGAGTGGACGGTCTCCAACTGGCTGTTGATCATGTAAATGTCCGGGCCGTTGAGGGTCCACAGCGCCACGGTCACCAGGGGCGCACCGTGGACTTTCGAATCCGTCAGGTATTCGGTGAGCAGTAGCGACTTGTGACCGCCGACCCGTTCGGCGGTCCGGGAATGCACGGTCTCTTTGAGCGTGCCGCCGCTCCCGTCTTTGGCACTCGCCGTCCGGCACGACTTGTACTTGGCCCCGATCTGGCCGAAGAGCGTAGCGGCCGCGTGGGGGCTCGCGGACTGGGAGACGAACTGCTGGAAAAGCTCCTGCACGGGCGCGCTGGGCGATTTGGCCGCGACCGTCTCGTTCGCGTAGGCGGTATCACCGAAGCCGCCAACGGTGCCGATGAGACTCCAGAATTTGAAGCACGCCATGGACGAGATATGGAACAAGACGCCATGCTCAAGCTTGTTACCGGAGGTGTCCGCGACCAGCACGCGGTAGCCGGGCAGGAAACTCGAGGTCGGCAGCAGGCCGCCCTTGAGCTGTTTTCCGGTGACCTGGATCGGCGCATGGGATACCGCGGGCGACGCCAGCGCTGGCAGTGCGAGCGACGTGCACATAGCGGCCGCGATGGCTACGGCACTGGCTTTGGTACGGAAGGACATGACCGGACTCCCTTTATTGTCCCCGGATTAAGGGCGCCAGCATATCGGGAGCTACTGTGCGGGCGGGGGGATTCGAACCCCCACGGTGTCGCCACCAACAGGACCTAAACCTGCCGCGTATGCCATTTCGCCACGCCCGCGCTCGCGACCGGCGCCGTCCGGTCGCTGCTGAAAACGGTACCGCCTAGGCGCCGACCTCGGCGCGCAGCCGGGCGACATGGCCGGTGGCCTTGACGCCGTACAGCGCCTTCTCGATAGCGCCGTCCGCGTCGACCACGAAGGTGGACCTGATCACGCCGACCGTGGTCTTGCCGTAGAGCTTCTTCTCGCCGTAGGCGCCGTAGGCCTCGAGCACGGCGCGATCGGGATCGGACAGCAGCGGGAAGGTCAGCCCCTCTTTGTCCCGGAACTTGGCCAGCTTGGCCGGCTTGTCGGGCGAGATGCCGAGCACGGTGATGCCCGCGGAGTTCAGCTCGGCCAGGCTATCCCGGAAGTCGCAGGCCTGCTTGGTGCAGCCGGGCGTCATTGCGGCCGGGTAGAAGTACACGATCACCCGCTGGCCGCGGAACGAGGACAGCGACACCTCGTTCTCGTCGGCGTCCAGCAGGGTGAACTCGGGGGCCGGGTCGCCCGGCGCCAGCCGCTGGCCTGTCATGTGCCCTCCCGTGGTTGTGCGAGCGCGGCGGTGATGAACGGGACCAGGGCGCGGAAGGCGCGGCCACGGTGGCTGATCGCGTCCTTGGCCTCGGCCGTCATCTCGGCCGTGGTCTGGTCGAAGCCTTCCGGCAGGAAGATGGGGTCGTAGCCGAAGCCGCCGCTGCCGCGCGGTTCCCGGATCAGCCGGCCCTCGACCTGTCCGG
>JAJKHX010000524.1 GCA_021154785.1 Nocardiopsis sp. | reverse complement strand
TCGATCCGGCGATAGGCGGCTCAATGCTCCATCGAACCGGCTGACGACGGGTTGACGCGGGGAAGCATGTGCGGCATGAGGCGCCCGGGCGGGGCTGGCCGACGACGGGCTGACGCGGGGGAGCATGTGCGGCGTGAGGCGCTCGGGACGGGGCTGGCCGTGGTCATGATGGCGGTCCGGCTAAGTTGGGCGCATGGGTGTGCTGCTGCTGGTCCGGCATGGTCAGGCTTCGCTCGGGGCGGCGGACTACGACCGGCTTTCCGAGCTCGGCCGGCGTCAGGCGCAGGTGGTCGGGATGCGGCTGGCGGGTAACGGGCTGACGATCGACCGGGTGGTGGCCGGGGAACTGAGCCGCCAGCGCGATACGGCCGAGGCGATCATGACCGCGCTCGGGCGCCCGTTGTCCGAGCTGGGCACCGACGGGCGGCTGGACGAGTACGACCACGTCGCGGTCATGGCCCGGCACGACGCCGGGATCAGCTTCGCCAACGCCACGGCGGACGGCGAGCGCGGCCGGCAGCTGCAGTCCGCGCTGGAGGAGGCGATCGGCAGCTGGATCTCCGGCGGGAACGAGTACGGCGAGACCCACGACACGTTCATCGAACGGGTCCAGGGCGCGATCGGCGACCTGGTAACCAAGCCCGGCGGGACCATCGCGGTGACCTCGGGCGGGGTCATCGCCGCCTACTGCGCCCTGTCCCTCGGGCTGCCGGTCGAGCGCTGGCCCAGCCTGGCCCGGCTGGTCGTCAACGCCAGCATCACGAAGATCATCAGCGGCCGGACCGGCACCAGCCTGGTGACGTTCAACGACCACGCGCACCTGGAATCGGACCGCGCCCTGATCACGTACCGCTAGGCGCCTGCCGGGCGGCGCCGCAGGCGACCAGGTCGGCCGCGTCGGCCAGGCCCCACTCGGCCAGCGCCTCGGTGGTGTGCTGGCCGGGCACCGGGGCCGGGTCGGGCAGCCGCGCGGGCGTCCGGGAGAACCGCGGCGACGGCGCGGGCTGGATGACGCCGTCGCGCTCGACATAGGTCTCCCGTGCGGCCAGGTGCGGGTCCTTGGCGGCTTCGCGGAGTGACAGCACCGGCTCGGCGCACGCCTCGCTGCCCCCGAACACCGCGGCCCACTCGTCCCGGCTCTTGTCCTTGAACCGCGCGGTGAACAGCGCGCGCAGCTCATCCCAGTTCGCCCGGTCACCGCGGTCGGGCGCGTCTTCCAGGCCCAGCCCGGCCAGCAGCGCGGCGTAGAACCGGGGCTCGAGCGCGCCGACGGCCATCCACTTCCCGTCCGCCGTCTCGTACACGTCGTACCAGGGCACACCGCCGTCGAGCAGGTTCACGCCGCGCTCGTCGCGCCACATGCCCTGGGCCATGAACATCAGCGGCATGGCCAGCAGCGAGGCCACCCCGTCGACGATGGCCGCGTCCACCACCTGGCCCTGCCCGGAGGCAGAGCGCTCGACCAGGGCGGCGCAGATCCCGTAGGCCATGAGCATCCCGCCGCCGCCGAAGTCGCCGAGCAGGTTGGCCGGGAACTGCGGCGGGCCGCCGGCCCGGCCCAGGGCGTGCAGGGCGCCGGCCCGGGCGATGTAGCCGATATCGTGCCCGACGGTGTTCGCCATCGGGCCGTCCTGCCCCCAGCCGGTCATCCGGGCGTAGACCAGCCGCGGGTTGCGGGCCAGGCAGACGTCGGGGCCGACGCCGAGACGCTCGGTCACGCCCGGCCGCAGGCCCTCGATCAGCACGTCGGCGGTATCGGCGAGCCGGAGCACGGCGTCCACCGCGCGCGGGTGCTTGAGGTCGAGGACGGCGGACTGGCGGCCGCGGTTCAGGAACTCGCGCTCCTGGTGGCCGCCCCGGCCACCCGGTACGGTGTCACCGGGGCCGGGACGGTCGATGCGCAGCACGCTGGCGCCCTGGTCGGCCAGCATCATGGCGCAGAACGGCCCGGGCCCGATGCCCGCCAGCTCCAGGACGCGCAGGCCGGCCAGCGGCCCGAGCCGGGTCCGTTCCGTACCTGGACCTGGACCCGGACCTGGCACCGTCATCTCGTTACCTCCGCTATGGAGCCGCTGTCTTGTCACCACCTAGGACACTACTTTGGACCGAACGGGCTTAGTTCGTGCCCCGGTTCTCTGTCCCCCGGCGGCTCCTGGCTCGTAACGTGACTGCAGACCGAATCGCCAAGGAGGACAGCATGAAAATCTCGGAAAGCACCGCCCTGGTCACCGGCGGTGCGTCCGGTCTCGGGCTGGCCACGGTCCGCCGGCTGCACGATGCCGGCGCGTCGGTGGTCATCCTGGATCTGCCCAAGTCAGAAGGGACCGCGGTCGCGAAGGAGCTCGGAGGGCGGGCCGCGTTCTCAGCCGGCGACGTGACCAGCCCGGACGATGTGGAGGCGGCCCTCGACGCGGCGGTCACCCTGGCCGGCGGCCCGCCCCGGATCGTGGTCAACTGCGCGGGTATCGGCAACGCCGCCCGGACCGCGGGCAGGGACGGGCCGTTCCCGCTGGACGCGTTCAGCCGGGTGATCCAGATCAACCTCATCGGCACCTTCAACGTGATCCGGCTGGCCGCGTTCCGGATGAGCCAGGCGCCGGAGCAGGACGACGAGCGGGGCGTGATCGTGAACACCGCGTCGGTGGCGGCGTTCGACGGCCAGATCGGCCAGGCCGCCTACTCCGCGTCCAAGGGCGGCATCGTCGGCATGACGCTGCCGATCGCCCGTGACCTGTCCCGGCTGAAGATCCGGGTGATGACGATCGCGCCCGGCCTGTTCCAGACGCCGCTGCTGGGCGGGCTGTCCGAAGAGCAGATCAAGTCGATCGGCTCCCAGGTGCCGCATCCGTCCCGGCTGGGCCAGCCGGAGGAGTACGCCGCGCTGGCCGCCCACATCGTGGAGAACCCGATGCTCAACGGCGAGACCATCCGCCTCGACGGCGCGATCAGGATGGCCCCGCGCTAGCAACGGGAACCTGTCTAGCGCGCCACATATCTACCGTGCGGTGCAGCCCCTGCACGATGTCGAGGAACGCGGTGTCCTGGTCAGCCCAGGTGCTGACGGCTTTGCTGTCCCTGGGCAAGGCCTGCAAGCCGCCTAGGCCCGCGCTCTGCCAGTCGGCGGGCCGGAGGATGACCGGGATCACGATAGCGTCGCCGCGGCGGTGCCGCTCGAGGGCTCGGGCGAGCTCGACCCGGCCGATGAATTCCGATCCCAGAAAGCTGGACGTCACCAGCAGGAGGACGATGTCGGCCTCGTCCAGGTGACGGGTGATCTCGGGCGCCCACTCCTGGCCGGGAACGATCTCGCCGTCGCTCCAGACCGAGATATAGCCGCCGGTCCTTAGGCCGCCGAGATGGTCGGAGAGCTTGTCGCACAGCGCCTTGTCATCCCGGGCGTAGGAGACGAAGACGGCGGCGGCCTTCTGGCGATTCCGCCGCGCGCGCTGCGCAACCCGAAGCCGCTCATCGGTATTTTGCTGCAGTTCCGCACGCAGCTCGGATTCCCTGGCGGCGCCGTCCCGGCCCTGTTCCTGGTAAATATCGACGAGTTCCTGTTCGATCCGCTGCCGCTGCCCTTCCAGGGTCACCAGCTCGGAGACCGCTGGCTGCGGCTGGCTGGCAGGCGCCGGAGACGGCACGACCTGGCCCGCCGCTACCGCGGGCACCCGGCGGGCGAACTCCTCGTAGAAGGCCACGTACTGCATCGGTTCGCCCAGGGACGGGGACATAAGCATGATCGACACGACGAACCGCCAGTTGCTGCGGCGCAAGACGTCGTAGATCACCTCGGCCATCGCGGCAGCCGAGGCCTCGATCGGATAGCCGGCGGTTCCGGTACCGAGCGCGGGAAAGGCGATCGAGCTGACCCCGAGGGGCTGCATAAGCTCCAGGCAGGTTCGGGTGGCGCGCTGAACTAGGCCCATGACATCGGCGGATCGGTCCCGATCCTCCCAGTAATCAGGACCGATCGTCACAGCATGGAATACGTACCGCGCGGACAGCGCTCCCGCGGTCGTGACCACCACATCGCCGGCTTCCCGGGGAACCGCCTTCGAAGCGTCGAGCACCACGGCATTTCCACCCGCCGACCTGATGGCGGCCGACACCCCTCCGCCCATGGTCAGCAGGTAGTCGTCCGAGCTGACAACCGCCTCGGCCTCGACGTCGAGCACGCTGCCGAAGTCGATCGTCAGCTGACTACTGGCTATCTGGTACGTGCGCCGAGGGCCCATCCACCCATTTTGGCAGCGTGACCCCGCGCGTGGAGCCCGACGAGGCCGCCAATCCCCGCAGTCAGGCGACGCGTTCGAGGATGGTGGCGTTGGCCATTCCGCCGCCTTCGCACATGGTCTGGAGGCCGTACTGGATCCCGTTGGCCTTCATGTGGTGGACGAGGGAGGTCATCAGGCGGGCGCCGGAGGCGCCGAGGGGGTGGCCGATGGCGATGGCGCCGCCGTTGGGGTTGAGGCGGGCCGGGTCGGCGCCGGTTTCGGCTAGCCAGGCCAGCGGGACCGGGGCGAAGGCCTCGTTGACCTCGAAGGCGCCGATGTCACTGACGGACAGGCCGGATTTCTTCAGGGCCTTGAGGGTGGCCGGGATGGGGGCGGTCAGCATGATCACCGGGTCGTCGGCGGCCAGCACGGCGGTGTGCACCCGGGCCAGCGGGGTCAGGCCGAGTTCGCGGGCCTTGTCCGAGGTCATCATGAGGACGGCGGCGGCGCCGTCGCTGACCTGGGAGGAGTTGCCGGCGTGGATCACGCCGCCCTCCTTGAAGGCGGGCTTGAGGCCGGCCAGCTTCTCCGGGGTGGTGCCGCGGCGCAGGCCCTCGTCCTTGGCCACCACCGTGCCGTCTTCCAGCGTGACCGGGGCGATCTGACCGTCCAGACGGCCCTCGTCGACGGCGACGGCCAGCTTGGCGTGCGAGCCGGAGGAGAACTCGTCCAGCTGCTCGCGGGACAGGCCCCACTTCTCCGCCATCATCTCGGCGCCGATGCCCTGGTTGAAGGTGACGCCGTAGCGCTCCCGCACCTTGGGGCCGCCCGGGAAGCCGAGCTCGTCGGTGAACTTCCGCATCGCCCCGAGCGGGACCGCGCTCATGATCTCCACGCCGCCCGCGATGGCCACGTCGTACTGGCCGGAGGCCAGGCCGGCCGCGGCGAAGTGGACCGACTGCTGGGACGAGCCGCACTGGCGGTCGACGGTGGTGCCCGGGATCGACTCGGGCCAGCCCGCGGCCAGCACGGCCATCCGGGCCACGTTGCCGGCCTGCTGGCCGACCTGCTGCACGACGCCCCAGATTACGTCGTCGACCACGGCGGGGTCGATACCGTTCCGCTCCACCAGCGCGGTCAGCACGTGGGCGGACAGGTTGACGGCGTGGACGCCGGCGAGGGAGCCGTTTCTCTTCCCGACCGGGGTCCGGACCGCGTCGACGATGACGGCGTCATGAGCAGGCATGGGGGACCTCCCGGGCCATAATCAGTTTACTAATCTAGAGACTAACAACGGGCTCGGCGAGGGGCCAGGGGGGAGGCGAAGTCGTGGGCGAGGAACCGGTG
>JAJKHX010000523.1 GCA_021154785.1 Nocardiopsis sp. | reverse complement strand
ATCTGCTGGCGTCTTGCCTATCGGCCCCTCGGCCGCGCTGAGCTCGTTCCGGGCGGGCCGGACTAGTTCCGGCGAGGCCTGCGGCCCGCCGCCGACCGTGGGCAGCTGGAGGGTCAGCTCGTCGGGGAGGGCCTTGCGGGCCGCGTCCGCCACCGCATCCGGGGCCCCGGGCCAGCCGGCTACCAGGTCGGCCAGCTCGGCGGCCGGGCAGGCGAACGGATGCGGCCGCGGCAGGCGCACCCCTGGCGGCGCGGATTGCCCCGCAGCGGGCCGCTCCGGGTCCTCAGCCCACAGGCACAGCGCCCCGTGCGCCCATACCCCGTGGATCACCAGCATGATCGTCTGCCTCCTGCCCGCCCCTGCACGTTAACAAGGGGTAGGACAATGATGCGGCGGCGCCGGGGGGCTACCTGGGCGTTTCGGGCTTGGCCGGGTCGTCCGGGGCGGCAGTGGCGGCGCCGGCGGGGCCGGGGCCGGGGCCGGGGGTGATCTTGCGAAACTGCTTGTTCATCGACTTGAGCAAGAAGACCAGGGCGACGGCCAGGGCCGCGAAGACCAGGAATCCGAGGACCCCCGGGGTGACGCTGCTGCTGGCCGGGACGGCCCCGGCCACGGCCACGGCCGCGTGCACGGCAGCTGTCATAGGCTCACCCTCTCCCGCACGCCGGCGAACAGGTCGTCTTCCGGCAGTTCGCTATCCACGACCGACCTAGCCAGATGATAGTCCTCTGTGGGCCAGACGGCGCGCTGCACGTCCAGCGGGCAGCGGAACCAGAAGCCGTCCGGGTCGATCTGGGTGGCGTGCGCCTTCAGGGCCTGGTCCCTGATCTCGAAGTAGTCGCCGCACGGCACCCGGGTGGTAATCTCCAGCTCGCGCCGTTCGGGCTCGCCGCGCTCCTGCGCCCGGGCCTGCCATTCCTCGAAGATCTTCGTGTACGGCGATTCCATCCCCCGCCGCAGCATCTCCTCGTGGAACGCCACGAACTTGGCTCCGTGAAATGACACGAAGTAGTAAAGCTTGAGCGGCTGCCAGGGCTCGCCGGAATCCGGGTACGCGTCCGGGTCCGC
The DNA here is from genome assembly GCA_021154785.1 of Nocardiopsis sp. Lineage (GTDB taxonomy): Bacteria > Actinomycetota > Actinomycetes > Streptosporangiales > Streptosporangiaceae > Palsa-504. The sequence goes on along the minus strand of JAJKHX010000523.1, from coordinate 4,646 downwards.
GGCCGCCTCGAAGGCGGCCACGCTGACCTGGTGGGTCATCACGTGGTCGGGGTGCGGGTAGCCGCCGTTCTCGTCATAGGTGAGCATGACGTGCGGCCGGAACTCGCGGATCGCGCGGACCAGCGGCCCGGCCGCCTCGGCGACCGGCATGAGCGCGAAGCAGCCCTCCGGCAGCGGGGGCTTGGGGTCACCTTCCGGCAGCCCGGAGTCGACGAACCCGAGAAAGCGCTGCTCGACCCCGAGGATCTCGCGGGCCCGGTCCATCTCGGCGCGCCGCACCGCGGGGATGTCGGCCTTGATCTCGGGCCGGTCCATCGCCGGGTTCAAGATGTCGCCCCGCTCCCCGCCGGTCAGCGTGCACACCATCACCTCGACGCCCTCGCGGACGTAGCGGGCCATGGTGGCGGCCCCCTTGCTCGACTCGTCGTCGGGATGCGCGTGCACGGCCATCAGCCGGAGCTGCTCCGGGTTGCTTTCCAACAGTGGTCTCCCTCGTCTAACCTTCTGTGCCCGAAACACCTGTTGGGCTGCGCGACATTCCCCGTTCCGGCGCAGTTGATCCGGTGCTCCCATTTGACTAGAAGGCGATAGTCGCCGACGCTAGTTAGCCTCAAGGAGATTACCCCCGAGGACCGACCGTGGTCCCGCGGACTGTACGTCCTGCGCAGTACCGAGGAGTGCCCGTGACCGAGACGCGCGATGACACCGTCACCTGGCTGACCCAGGAGGCGTACGACCGGCTCAAGGCCGAACTTGACCACCTCTCCGGACCGGGACGCGTCGATATCGCGAAGAAGATCGAGGCGGCCCGCGATGAGGGCGACCTGAAGGAGAACGGCGGGTATCACGCGGCCAAGGACGAGCAGGGCCAGATCGAGGCGCGCATCATCCTCCTCCAGCACATCCTGGAGAACGCCCGGGTCGGCGGCCCGCCGCGCACCGACGGCGTGGTCGGTCCGGGCATGACGGTCACCATCCGGTTCGTCAAGGACGACGAGGAAGTGACGTTCCTGCTCGCCTCCCGCGAGGAGAGCGGATCGCCGATCGACGTCTACTCGCCCAAGTCCCCGCTGGGTGCCGCCATCATGGGCAAGAAGGTGGGCGAGAAGGCCACCTACTCGCTGCCGAACGGCCGCGCGAACTCGGTCGAGATCCTCGACGCCGTCCCCTACGTGGGCGCGTAAAGGTCAAGATCTTTCAGCAACCCGAACGGGCCGCGATAAGCCATCGCGGCCCGTTCTCGTTACCGCGGAGTAGCCGCGCCGGTCAGGACACCAGTTCCGGCTGCTGGCTGGCGGCCTCCCCGGCCGCGGGCGCCCGGCCGCGCAGCGGCACTTCCTTGATGAACCAGGCCAGCACGAAGATGATCACCGCGGCCGGGACGGCCCAGATGAAGACGTGCTCGACGGCCTGCGAGATCGCGACGAACACGTCGTGCCGGACCTGGGCGGGCAGCGAGTTGACCGTGGCCGGGTCGAGCTGGCCGCCGCTGGCGCTGATGTGCACCCCGCCCGACGCGCTGGCGAGCGAGCTGGTGAGCTGCCGGGCGAACAGGGCGCCGAACGCCGCCACTCCCAGCGACCCGCCGATCTGCTGGAAGAACATCCGGGCGCTGCTGGCCACGCCCATGTCCCGCTGCTCCACGCTGTTCTGCCCGATCAGCGAGACCATCTGCATCAGGAAGCCCATGCCGAGGCCGAGGACGACGTAGAACAGCGCCGAGGTGAGCAGCGAGGTGCCGATCCCCAGGCCGGTGAGCAGGTACAGGCCGGCCGTCATGATGGCGCCGCCGATGATCGGGAACGCCTTGTACCGGCCGGTCTTGGTGGTCACCTGCCCGGCCACGATCGAGGTGACCGTCACGCCGAGCATCATCGGGGTCAGCATCAGCCCGCTCACCGTCGGCGACCTGCCCTGGACCGTCTGCTGGAACAGCGGCAGGAACGTCATCGCGCCGAACATGGCCAGGCCGGTGAGGAAGGTCATGGCCATGGCCAGGGAGAAGTTCCGGTTGCGGAAGACGTGCAGCGGCAGCATCGGCTCCGCGGCCCGGCGCTCCACGTACAGGAACCCGGCGGCGGACGCCACGGCGACCAGGGCGAGCCCGATGATCGTCATCGAGCCCCACGCGTACTGCGTCCCGCCCCAGGTGGCCAGCAGGATGAGCGCCGTCGCGGCCACCCCGAGCAGCGTCCCGCCCAGGTAGTCGACCTTGTGGCTGACCTTGTGGGCGGGCACGTGCAGGACGGCGAGCAGGTAGATCAGCGCCGCGCCGCCCAGCGGGATGTTGATGTAGAAGATCCAGCGCCATGAGAACGAGGTGGTGATGAACCCGCCGAGCAGCGGCCCGCCGATGGTGGCGAGCATCATGACCACCATCATGTAGCTCATGTACTTGCCGCGCTCGCGGGGGGCCACGATGTCGCCCAGGGACGCCATCGCGCCGACCATCAGGCCGCCCGCGCCCAGGCCCTGGATGGCGCGGAACGCGATCAGCTCGGCCATGGTCTGGGACAGGCCGGACAGCGCCGACCCGGCCAGGAAGATCACGATCGCGGCGATGAAGAACGATTTCCGCCCGTACATGTCGCCGAGCTTGCCGTAGAACGGCGTGGTGATCGTCGAGGCCAGGATGTAGGCCGTGACCACCCAGGACAGGTGCGCGACCCCGCCGAGGTCGCCGACGATCCGCGGCAGCGCGGTGCTCACGATGAGGTTGTCCAGCATGGCCAGCAAGATGGCCATCAGCAGCCCGGGCAAGATGATCATCACCTGGCGCGGCGGGAGGAACGTCCCGCCCGCGGCGGGCCCGGCGCTCACTGCCTCAGCGCCGCCAGCCGCCGCGCCAGCCTGGTCTCCCCGGTCTGGCTCGGCCCCTGAACGGTCCTGTGGTTCTGCCACCCCGACTCCTTCTGCTCCGCCGTTTCTCGCTTGCCGCGGCTCGGCGCATCATTGACTTACCGGCCGGCAAGTCACTATGCTAAAACCGTTACTTACCGGCCGTCAAGTAAAATAGCGGCCCCAGCTTCACCGAGAAGGTGCGAAACAGGCATGCACGACACGGCGTCCACGCCGCGGACCGACACCAGGTCCCGCGTGCAGAAGGTGGCGCTCGAACTGTTCGCCGAGCAAGGCTACGAGAAGACGTCCCTGCGCGAGATCGCCGAGCGGCTGGGCGTGACCAAGGCCGCCCTGTATTACCACTTCAAGTCCAAGGAAGACATCGTCCACAGCTTCACCGACGACTACTTCGCCGAGCTGGACGCCCTCCTGGACTGGGCCAAGGACCGCCCGCACGACGACGAGACCCGCCGCGAGCTCCTCGATCGTTACGTCGGCATCGTGCTGGCCAGCAACGCGGTCTTCCGCTTCCTCGAGCAGAACCGGGCCTCGATACAGTCCATGGAGGCCGGCAAGGAGCGCTTCGCGCGGGTCCGCGTCCGGCTCGACGCGCTGGTCGACGTGCTGGTGGGCCCCGACGCCCCGCTGCGCGACCGGGTACGCGCCACCACCGCCGTGCTGTCCGCGGGCGCGACGTGCATGTTCTTCCTGGATCAGGTGGACGACCGGGACAAGCTCCGGGCCATCGTCCTGGAGATGGCCACCGACCTGATCAGCTAGGCTCCCGGACCGCCCGCCGCCTTCACCGGACCGTCACCCACACCCTCCGCACGTCATCGACAAGCCGCAGCAGGTAGAAACCCATCGCGGCGACAAGCGCGACACGGATAGCGCCGACACCGAGGAACAGTGGAGCGAGGAAGAGAGCCGCAGCCTCCACCTCGACCGTCGTGGGGTAGGCCATCAGCCGTCGGTCGTTGAGCCATCTCTGCCAGCCGCGTCGAGTCCCGCCCGCTCGCTCGGGGACGCCCCTGTTCTGTTCCACAGGCACGTGAGCGAGCATGGCGACGTAGTAGACGGCAGTAACTAGCGGCAGGAGCACGCGCCACGCCCCGTACTGCGGGCTGACAGCGAGCGCGACTGCAAGATAGGCACCTCCAACACACGTGGTATCGCAAAGGACGTCGAGATAAGCGCCGCGTTCGGAGGAAAGCCGTCGCAGCCGTGCAATCTTGCCGTCGAGGCAGTCGAATAGGAAGCGCACCTCGAACAAGACCGCCCCCAGCCGCAGCATGCCGGCCGCGAACATGCCGATGCCGACCATCCCGATTGCGAACGCAACCAGGGTCACGACGTTAGGCGTCAGCCATGTAATCCGCGCCAGTCGCGGCGTTAGCCGTCTCGCGACAGGGTCGATGGCCAGCACGGTCCACCACGAGTCGACAGGCTTTGCGACGCTTGCGGCGACGTCTTCCGCCATTGCCGCACATCCCTTCGTGACAAGGCCATCGGCTTGTGCGCTGTTGAAGCTGGTCCCAGCTCCGGTCCTGACGTCCACTGGCGACATCGCCCTCCTTGGCCTAGACAGCATTACAGCCCTCGCTTGACGGCGAGATACGGCAGCAATGCGAGTTCGTAGAGACCCGGCAAGGGGTCCTGAAGCGAGAAGACCGCCTCGGTGTTGACGGAGAACAGCGTGCGCAGGTACTCGCACGCCTGCAATCTGCCGGCACTGATGTCGCGTACGGCATTGGGTACGTCTGTGGTCAGCTTTATCCAGCGCACGCCCGGCCGGGCATGCGTGT
>JAJKHX010000522.1 GCA_021154785.1 Nocardiopsis sp. | reverse complement strand
TCCGAGCAGGTCTCCACCGACGTGGACGCCTACTCGTTCCGGCAGCCGCTCGGCGTGGTCGCCGGGATCACCCCGTTCAACTTCCCGGTCATGGTGCCGATGTGGATGCACCCGGTCGCGATCGCGGCCGGGAACACGTTCGTCCTCAAGCCGAGCGAGCGCGACCCGTCCGCGTCGAACTTCATCGCCCGGCTGTACGCCGAGGCCGGCCTGCCCGACGGCGTCTTCAACGTGGTGCACGGGGACAAGGTGGCGGTCGACGCGATCCTGGACCACCCGGACATCGCGGCCGTCTCGTTCGTCGGCTCCACCCCGATCGCGCGGTACGTGCACCAGCGGGCCTCGCAGGCGGGCAAGCGGGTGCAGGCGCTGGGCGGCGCGAAGAACCACGCCGTGGTGCTGCCCGACGCGAACATGGAGTTCGCGGCCAGCCACATCACCGCCGCGGGCTACGGCTCGGCCGGCCAGCGCTGCATGGCGATCTCGGCCGTGGTGGCCGTGGGCGACGCCGGCGACGCCCTGATCGCCAAGCTCAAGGAGAAGGCGGAAGACGTCAAGGTCGGCCCCGGCCGGGACCAGTCCTCGGAGATGGGCCCGGTGGTCACGCCGGAGGCCCGGGACCGCATCACCTCCTACGTCGACCGCGGCGCGCAGGCCGGGGCCACCCTGGTGGTGGACGGGCGCGGCCTGACCGTCGACGGGCACGAAGACGGCTTCTTCGTCGGCCCGACCCTGTTCGACCAGGTCACCACCGAGATGGACATCTACGCCGACGAGATCTTCGGGCCGGTCCTGGTCGTGCTGCGGGCGCCGACCTTCGACGAGGCACTGGATATCGTCAACGCCAACCCGTACGGCAACGGCACCGCCATCTTCACTTCCAGCGGCCAGGCGGCGAAGAAATTCCAGCGCCACGTCCAGGTCGGGATGATCGGCATCAACGTCCCCATCCCGGTGCCGATGGCCTTCTACTCCTTCGGCGGGTGGAAGGACTCGCTGTTCGGCGACACCCACGTGCACGGCGCCGAAGGCATCCGCTTCTACACCCGGGCCAAGGCCGTCACCAGCCGCTGGCCCGACGACGAATACCAAGAGCACCACCGCACGCACATGCACTTCCCGACCGCCACCTGACCCGGACGGGTCAGGGGTAACCCCCACCTCGCACACCATCCGCACACGGAGGTAAGGCAGATGCGCAGATCTAGATCTCGTGCCATCGGCATCGCCCTGTTCATGATCATCTCGCTCGTCCTGGCGGCCTGTTCGGCGACTGGCGGCAAGCGGGCCGCTGACGCCGCCGCGAACGGCGGCGGCGGCGTCGTGGCCGGCCACGCCAACACCAAGCACTTCACGGTCGCGATGATCACCCACGCCGCGGCCGGCGACACGTTCTGGGACATCATCCGGCACGGCGCGATCGCGGCCGCCGCCAAGGACAACATCACCCTGAAGTACTCCAGCAGCGATGACCCGACGAAGCAGGCCCAGCTGATCACCGACGCGATCAACAGCCACGTCGACGGCCTCGCGGTCACCGACCCCAACCCCGGCGCGCTGTGCCCGACGATCCAGAAGGCTAAGCAGGCCGGGATCCCGGTGGTCATGTTCAACGCGGGCTACACCAACTGGCAGACGTGCGGCGGGATGGAGTACTTCGGCCAGGACGAGATGATCGCGGGCGTCGCGGCGGGCAAGCGTCTCGCCGCCGCGGGCAAGAAGAACGTGCTCTGCGTGCTCCAGGCCCAGGGGCAGGCCCAGCTCGAGGCCCGGTGTGCGGGCGTGAAGCAGGGTCTGGGCTCCGAGGGCACGATGAGCAAGCTCTACGTGAACGGCACCGACAGCTCGGCCGTGCTGTCCTCGATGACGGCCGACCTCACCCGGGCCAAGAGCACCGACGCGGTCATCACCCTCGGCGCCCAGTTCGCGCTCATCGCCATCCAGGCCATCAGCCAGACCCACAGCACGGCCAAGCTGTACACCTTCGATACCAGCGCGGCCGAGATCGCCAAGATCAAGTCCGGCGCGGTGCAGTGGGCGGTGGACCAGCAGCCCTATCTCCAGGGTTATCTGTCGGTCGACTCGCTGTGGCTGTACCTGGTCAACGGCGACACTATCGGCGGCGGCCAGACCGTGCTGACCGGCCCGTCGTTCGTCGACTCCACCAACGTCGCCCAGGTAGGCAAGTTCGCCGCGGCGGGTAACCGCTAGGGCCACCTCGAGCCGCACAGAAAGGACCTGACTCATGGCTCAGACCGCTCAAGCTCCGGTCGCCCCGCCCCCCAGAGCCGACGAGCGCCTCGGGCGCAAGTCGCCGGTGGCGCGGATGCTCGCCCGCCCCGAGGCGGGCGCGATCGCCGGCGCCATCGTCATCTACATCTTCTTCTTCATCATCGCGCCGCCGTTCCGCAACGCGTCCTCGTTCTCGTCGGTGCTGTACGTCACCTCGACCTACGGCCTGATGGCCACGCCAGTGGCGCTGCTGATGATCGGCGGCGAGTTCGACCTGTCGGCGGGCGTCGCGGTCACCAGTTCGGCCCTGACCGCCTCGCTGTTCATGTACGAGTTCACCACCGTCGCCTGGGTCGGCGTGCTAGTCGCGCTGGCGGTGTCGCTGTTCATCGGATTCCTGAACGGCTGGATCGTGATCAAGACCGGGATCCCGAGCTTCCTGGTCACACTGGGCACGTTCTTCATGCTCCAGGGCCTGAACATCGCGCTCACCCAGACCATCACCAACCAGGTGTCCAGCCCGGACATCTCCACCCTGCAGGGCTTCAGCTCGTCGCGGGTGGTGTTCTCGGGCAGCTTCACCGTCGGCGGGGTGAACATCAGGACCTCGGTGCTCTACTGGATCGTCTTCGTCATCATCGCGACCTGGATCCTGCTCCGGACCCACATCGGCAACTGGATCTTCGCGGTCGGCGGCCACGCGCCGTCCGCCCGGGCCGTCGGCGTGCCGGTGGGCCGGATGAAGATCGGCCTGTTCATGGCGGTCGGCTTCATGGCCTGGTTCACCGGCATGCACACCCTGTTCCTGTTCAACACGATCCAGGCCGGCCAGGGCATCGGCAACGAGTTCGTCTACATCATCGCGGCGGTGGTCGGCGGCTGCCTGCTGACCGGCGGCTACGGTTCCGCCGTCGGCGCCGGGATCGGCGCGCTCATCTTCGGCATGGTCAACCAGGGCATCGTCTACGCCGGCTGGAACCCCGACTGGTTCCAGTTCTTCGTCGGCCTGCTGCTGCTCGGCGCGATCTTGCTGAACACCTATATCCGTCGCCGCGCGGAGGCAGCGATATGAGTACTCCTCAGGACACACCCCCGATGGGCAGGCACCACGCCCCGGAGTCCCCGACGGCAGCCGGCCCAAGGGCGGGCAACGGCACCGGCACCGCGCTGGTCCGGCTGATCAACGCCGGGAAACGTTACGGCGCGGTAATCGCGTTGCAGGACATCACGATGGAGGTGAGCGCCGGCGAGGTCACCTGCGTGCTGGGTGACAACGGGGCGGGCAAGTCCACCCTGATCAAGATCATCGCCGGGCTGCACCAGCCGTCCTCGGGCGTCTACGAGGTGGATGGCGAGCCGGTCTCGTTCAACTCTCCCCGCGAGGCGCTCGACCACGGCATCGCCACCGTCTACCAGGACCTGGCCGTGGTGCCGCTGATGCCGGTCTGGCGCAACTTCTTCCTCGGCAACGAGATCAAGAAGGGGCCCCGGATCGACATCCCGGCCATGAAAACGATGTGCAAGGACGAGCTGCTGGCCATGGGCATCGACCTGCGCGACGTGGACCAGCCCATCGGTACCCTGTCCGGCGGGGAGCGCCAGTGCGTGGCGATCTCCCGCGCCGTCCACTTCGGGGCCAAGGTGCTGATCCTGGACGAGCCGACCGCCGCCCTCGGCGTCAAGCAGTCCGGGGTGGTGCTGAAGTACATCATCCAGGCCCGCGAGCGCGGCCTGGGCGTCGTCTTCATCACCCACAACCCGCACCACGCCTACCCGGTGGGCGACCGGTTCCTGCTGCTGAACCGCGGCACCTCCATCGGCTACTTCGAGAAGAGCCAGATCACCAGGGACGAGCTGACCGGCCTGATGGCCGGGGGTGCCGAGCTCGAGCAGCTCTCCCACGAGCTCGAAGGCGCCGGCGGCGCCGCCGCCGAGATCGGCGCCGTCCTCGGCGAGGAGGTAGCGGAACTGGGCATCGCCGACCGCCCGGCCCCGGCCGCGGCCCCGGCCACGGAGTCGGACGCCCGGTGAGTACGGATGCCCCCAGTGTTAGCCAGCACGGCACCGGGCCGGAGGCGCGCGATGGTGCGCGCCTCCGGCTGGGCACCTGCCCCGACTCCTGGGGCGTCTGGTTCGCCGACGACCCGCGGCAGACCCCGTGGACCCGGTTCCTGGACGAGGTGGCGGAGGTCGGCTACCCGTGGCTGGAACTCGGCCCCTACGGCTACCTGCCCACCGACCGGTCCCGGCTGGCCGACGAACTGGCCAGCCGGCGGCTCCAGGTGGCTGGCGGCACCGTCCACGGGTACAGCGGGCTGCACCGGCCCGGCGACTGGGCCGGCATCGAGCGGGTCACCCGCCAGGTGTGCGAGCTCACCGCCGCGGTCGGCGGCCGGCACGTCATCTTCGTGCCGGTGCCCGGTTACCGCGACGACGTCACCGGTGCGTTCACCGAGCCGGCCGAGCTCGACGCGGACGAGTGGCGGACCATGATCAGGGCCCTGGAGGACCTGGGCCGGCTGACCGCCGAAGAGTACGGGCTGGCGCTGCAGTTCCACCCGCACGCGGACAGCCACGTCGAAACCCAGGTCCAGACGGAGCGGCTGCTGGACGAGACCGATCCTCGTTTGGTGTCGTTGTGCCTTGACACCGGCCACCTGGCCTACCGGCACGCGGACAACGTCGCCCTCATCAAGCGCTACCCGGACCGGATCGGGTACGTGCACATCAAGCAGATGGACCCGGCCATCGTGGCGCGGGCCGACCGTGACGGCCTGGCCTTCGGGCAGGCCGTGGCCATGGGCGCCAGCTGCGAGCCGCCGCTCGGCGAACCGGTCGTCGAGGACGTGGCCAAGGCGCTCCGCGACCTCAACCGGGACCTGTTCGTCGTCGTCGAGCAGGACATGTACCCGGCCGAATTCGACAAGCCCAAGCCGATCGCCCAGCGCACCTACGCCTACCTGCGCGGCGTCGGGATAGGAGAGGGGCCTTCATGAATGTCCGCGTCGGCGTCATCGGGGTGGGGATGATCGGCCAGGACCACATCCGCCGGATCACTCAGGTCCTGACGGGCGGGTCCGTTACGGCGGTCAATGACGTCGACGCGGCGCGCGCCGGGCAGGTCGCGGCGGGCCTGCCTGGCGCGCATATTCACGACACCGCGGCCGCCCTGGTCGCGGACGACAACGTGGACGCGATCCTGGTCGCGTCCTGGGGGCCGGCCCACGAGGAGCAGGTCCTGGCCGCGATCGCGGCCGGCAAGCCGGTGTTCTGCGAGAAGCCGCTCGCCCCGTCCAGCGCCGCCTGCCAGCGGATCATGGACGCCGAGACGGCGGCCGGGCGCCGGCTGACCCAGGTCGGCTTCATGCGCCGCTACGACGCCGGCTACCGGGCCATGAAGGCGGCCCTGGACGACGGGACCCTGGGCCCGCCGCTGCTCATGCACTGCGCGCACCGCAACCCGTCGGTGCCGCCCTACTTCACCACCGAGATGAGCATCAGTGACTCGGCCGTGCACGAGATCGACATCGCCCGCTGGCTGTTCGGCGAGGAGATCACGGCCGCCACGGTGCTCAGCCCGCGCCGCAGCGGGCAGGCCCCCGACGGCGTGCGGGACCCGCTGATCCTGATCCTGGAGATGGCCGGCGGGGCGCTGGTCGACGACGAGCTGTTCGTGAACGCCCGGTATGGCTACGACGTCCGCGGCGAGGTCGTCTGCGAGACCGGTACCGTGGCCCTGGCGGACACCAGCGAGGTGACCGTGCGGACCGCGAACCGGCACGGCGGCCGCGTCCCCGTCGACTGGCGCGACCGGTTCATCCGCGCCTACGACACCGAGCTGCAGGAATGGCTGGACGCGGTGGCCGCGGGCACGTCGACCGGCCCAGGTACCTGGGACGGCTACGCCGCCGCCGCGGTCACCGACGCCGCCCTCGAGGCCCTGCGCACAGGCCAGCGCACCGCGGTGACCATGCCCGAACGCCCCGACTTCTACGCCAAGGCCCCGTGACTGAAGACCGCACAGCAGACAAAGAGGCACTGCGATGAAGATCGCACTCGACCCCTACATGTTCCGCCG
>JAJKHX010000521.1 GCA_021154785.1 Nocardiopsis sp. | reverse complement strand
GCGTCGCTGGCCGTCCGGGCCGCCGCCGCCGCCGGTTTCGGCACCCTCGATGCGGTCCGGCGGGCCCGGCGGGATAACGAGTGGCGGACCGCGGCCGAACAGGGCATCCTCGCGCACGAGGCCGCAGCCCGGGCCGTCGCCGAGCGGCTCGCCGATCCGGACCTCGACGTGCCCCTCGACCCGCCCGCCGACGTAACCGGCGCGCAGGCGGACGTCGAAGCGGCCAGCAAGACCTACGAAGATGCCAGGGACGCCGAACGGCTCGCTCAGCACAAGGCCGGGCAGCTCGCTACCCTCGTGCCCGAGCTCGTGACCAGCCTCACGGACCTGGAGCCGCTGGCCGCCGCGGCCACCGAGGCCCGCAGGCTCGCCGACCTGGCCGCCGGGCAGGGCGCCAACACGCTGAAGATGACGCTGTCGTCCTTCGTGCTGGCCGCGCGGCTGGAGGAGGTCGCGGCCGCCGCCAGCGAGCGGCTGCTGCGGATGACCTCGGGCCGCTACTCGCTGGTGCACACCGATGCCCGCCGCGGCGGGGGCCGGTCCGGCCTGGGCCTGCTCGCGTGCGACGGCTGGACCGGCGTCGACCGCGACACCAGCACCCTGTCCGGCGGCGAGACCTTCCTGGCCAGCCTCGCCCTCGCCCTCGGCCTGGCCGACGTGGTCACCGCCGAGGCGGGCGGCGCCCGGATCGAGGCCCTGTTCGTCGACGAGGGCTTCGGCAGCCTGGACGAGGACACCCTCGAAGAGGTGATGACCGTGCTGGACAGCCTCCGCGAGGGCGGGCGCATGGTCGGAATCGTCAGTCACGTCGCCGAGCTCCGGCAGCGCATCCCGGCTCAGATCCGGGTCCGAAAGGGCCATTCAGGCAGCGATCTCACCGTCCGACCCCAGGTCACTTAAGTTTAGTGCGGGCCTGCCCAGCCGCGGCCCGCGAAGGCGCCGGCGCCCCGGCTGGCGGCCCGCACCTGGCCGGCGCACCATGGGAGGATGCACCCCATTGGCTGGCTGGCCGGCCTGAGCCCGCGGCGGCGGCTGCTGGTGACCGTGCTGGCCCTGGTCGTGGTGGCCGGAGCCGTGGCCGGCGCGGTGCGCGGGCTGGCCGGCCAGCCGGCCGTGCTGCCCGCCGACGACAGCCGCCCGGGCGATGTGCTGCTGGTGCCGGGCTACGGCGGCAGCACCGCCGCACTCGGCCAGCTGGCCGGACGGATCACCGCGGCCGGCGGACGCGCCACCGTGGTCCGGCTGGCCGGGGACGGCACCGGTGACCTGCAGGAGCAGGCCAGCGTGCTGAACGGGTACGTGAACCAGGCCCTGGCCGCGGGCTCGGGCCCGGTGACCGTGATCGGCTACTCGGCCGGAGGCGTGGTGGCCTGGCTGTGGGACGTCGACTACGACGGGGTGGCCAAGGCCCGCCGGATCATCACGCTGGGCTCGCCGCTGCACGGCGCGGACCTCGCCGCCGTAGGCGCGGCCGACGCGCCCGGCGCCTGCCCGGCCGCCTGCGAGGAACTCGTTCCCGGCAGCTCTATGCTCAGCCGCCTGCAGGGCACCGCCACGGCCACCCGTCCGCCCTGGCTGTCCCTGTGGACCACGGACGACCAGGTCGTCCAGCCGCCCGATTCCGCCCGGCTGACCGGCGCGGTGAACGTCCCGCTGCAGTCGGTGTGCCCGGGCGCCTCGATCGGGCACGGCCAGCTTCCCACCGCCCCGCTCGTCGTCGGCATCGTCCTGCGGGCGCTGCGCGCCGGTGCTATCACCCCGCCCCGTCCTTCCGATTGCCGTTCGCTGCAGGATCTCGGCGATTCCGGCCGATAGCAGTCCCGGGATATAGCCAGGAACTCTCCGACCTCGACCAGGGCGCGACCGCCTAGCTCACCTGGTGATGTCCTTGGTGGAGAAGTTCGCCCAGGCGGCCGCCAGGAAGACCACCACGTAGACCGCCTGGATGCCGAACCCCCGCTGGATATCCCGCCAGAAGACGGGCTGGCGGAAGAAGTCGATCCAGGCCAGCCAGTACCGCGTCGGCAGGTAGGGCTGGACCACGGTGGCGGCGTTGAGCGCGACCAGTATCTCGCTGGCCACCAGCGCGGCCAGTGCCCCGAGGGCCGAGCCGAGGGCCGAGTCGGTGATGGTCGACAGGAACAGCGCGATCGCGGCCACGCCGAGCATCGACACGGTGATGAAGGCGATCGCCCCGCCGATCCGCTCGGTCAGCTGGAGCAGGCTGAGCGGGGCACCGGACAGCGACGTGACAGCCCCGCCCGCGGCCTGTCCCGCCGTCGGTGCCTGCCCGGCGATCCCCGGACCGCCCCCGGGCAGGCCCCCGGTCCCGCCGGGTGCCTGCCCCACCGCGGCGGCCCGGGAGGGGCCGAGCAGGAAGACCCCGGTGGCGTAGGCGGTGAAGGTGACGGCCAGCACGACAGACAGCACGTACGCGGTGACCGCGATGAGCTTGGCCACCAGCAGCCGGGTCCGCCCGACCGGGCGCACCAGCAGGTAGCGCAGCGTTCCGCCGGCCGCCTCGCCCGCGATCGAGTCACCCGCCACGACTGCCACCGCGACCGGCAGGAACACCGGCAGCACCAGGGCCAGCGCGGCCGCCGGGTACAGCTCGCCGTCCTGCAGCACGGCGGACAGGAACGCGCTGCCCTGGCCGGGCGGCGGGGCCAGGTGGGTGATCGTGATGAAGATCGCCACGATGAACGGCAGCGCGCAGGTCAGCACCAGGCTGATCCAGGTGCGCGGCCGCCGGAACAGCTTCACCAGCTCGACCCTGATCACGACGATTCCCCCACGTGGTCAGAACCGGTCCCGGTCACCGAGAGCACGATCTCCTCGAGCGTGCGCTGGTGCGGGCCGATCGCGCTGACCCGCAACCCCGCCTCCACCAGCCGCGCGTTGAGCCCGGCGGCGTCCCCCGCGGCCCCGTCCCCCACCACCGGGCGGACCAGCAGCTGGTCGCCGTCCCGCCGCTCCACCTGCCCGTCGAGCAGCGCGACCGCCCGGTCGGCGTCCGGGGTATCCACCATGACCCGGCCGGTCGGCGCGCGCAGCGCGGCCAGGTCGTCCTGCAGGACCAGCCGGCCGGCGTCCAGCACCCCCACCCGGGTGCACAGCTGCTCCACCTCGGCCATCAGGTGGCTGGACAGGAAGACCGTCACGCCCGCCTCGTTCAGCCCGATGAGGAGCTCCCGCAGATCCCGGATCCCGTGCGGATCCAGGCCGTTACCCGGCTCGTCCAGCACCAGCAGCTTCGGCCGGCGGATCAGTGCGCCGGCCAGGCCCAGCCGCTGCCGCATGCCCAGCGAGTAGGCCTTGACCGGGCGGCGGCCCACCCCGCCCAGGCCGACCTGCTCCAGCGCCTCGTCGACGCGCCGCTTGCGGGTGCGCCGGGCGCTCAGCCCGCCCGGGCCGGCCGCGTCGAGCAGCGCGAGGTTCGTCCGGCCGGACAGGTGCGGGTAGGCCGCGGGCTCCTCGATCAGCGCCCCGACCTGCGGCAGCACCTCGCGCGCGTGCCGCGGCATCCGCCGGCCGAGCACCTCGATCTCGCCGCTGGTGGCGTAGACCAGGCCGAGCAGCATGCGGACCAGCGTGGTCTTGCCCGAGCCGTTCGGCCCGAGCAGGCCGTACCGGTCGCCCGCGCGCACCTCGAGGTCGACCGAGCGCACCGCGGTCACCGAGCCGTAGCGCTTGGTCAGTGCCCTGGTCCTGATCACGCCCGCGCCGCTCTCACCCGCGCCGGTCACGGCAGCGTCACCTGCTCGGCCAGCTCGGTCGCCGCCTGCTCGAGCAGGTCCGCGCTGACCGTTCCGGCCAGCAGGAAGGTGACGAAGAAGCCGGCCGGGCGGAAGATGACCGCGTTGATCAACGGCGCGCCGATCACCACCCCCGGTCCGCTGGCGATGGACAGCGGCGCGCCGCCGGCCGAGATCGCGTCCGAGATCAGGCCCTGGCCGTCCGGACCGCGCACGGCCAGCAGGACGAACGTGCTCAGGCCGCCGCCGTAGACCCCGATCTCATCGAACCCGGGCTGCACCGGCTGCCGGATCCGGCCCGCCAGCTCAGCGGGCAGCGCCACCAGGCCCAGTTTGCTCAGCGCCCCGGCCAGGTTCCCGGAGCCGGTCACCGTGAACCCGGTGCCGGGGGACCGCACCGGCGTCAGCACCCGCTGATCCGGATGCCACGGGCTGACCTGGAAGAACTGGCTTTTCAGGGCCGGGCGGCCCAGGCCGCGGCCGTAGATTTCCACCAGCAGCGGCAGCCCGCTCGACGGGTCGGCCCAGATGTCCACCCGGCCGACGGTGGACGCCGGATCGGTCGGCGTCAGCCGCAGCCCGGCCGCCTGCTGGCCCGCCACCCGCACCGGCGCGATCACGTGGTAGCTGGCCTGCCGCCCGGCCTCGGACAGCAGGCGCAGCGCCAGCGCCGGCGGGACCAGGTCGGCCGGGCGCGGCAGCCGGTACGCCTGCGGCCCGCGCACCTCGGTCAGCAGCTCGTTACCGGAATCCCAGATGTAGGAGGTGTTATCGCGGAGCTGGTAGGTGTCCCGCTCGCCGGCGTCGGAGAGCACGTCGACCCGCCACCGGCTCGGCGTCGCCTGCCAGACCCGCATCTTCGTCGCGCCGTTGAGCAGCGCGGTCAGCCCGGTCAGGCCGGACACCGGCGGCAGCCCGAACGTCGCGTTACTCTCCGCGTACCCCGCGTAGGACTCGTCCGCCGAAGTCAGGATGCGCTCGCGGAGCTGGCTGGCGGTCAGCTGGGGCACGCTCACCGGCAGCGCGCTGGCGATCACCGGCAGGCCGCAGAGCAGCGCCACCCCGACCGCGACCAGCGCCCACCGGCGCACGACCCGGATCCTCACGAGCCGGTTACCGATGGGACAAGACGGTCACACTGTCCATTTCGCCCAGACACCCAATAACGGTACGATAACTCCGGGTCCGGAGGGGCCCTTATGTCACCCGCAAAAGCTAAGCCGCGCCTCTCGTCAGGAGACCTCCTCCCGGTCTAGGATCGGAAACTGTCAGTAACGATGAGAAAGCCCTGACGAGACGGCTGTGGCGGGACGGCCCGGTGGGTCAGCGGTGGCGAACGGGTAAGGATCGTAAATGACAATAGATTCCGGTGTCCGGCGTATCGTCGTCGGCGTCGATGGCTCCGCGGAGTCCGTGGCCGCCCTGCGATGGGCGTGCCGGGAGGCCAGCCTGCGCGCCGCCGAGGTGCTCGCCGTCCTGGCTCTGGAGTCCGCTTGTCATCAGGTCGCGAGCTATGCCGTCCCCGCGCCGAGGCAGTCGGCCGGAAGCTGGGGATCGGCCCGTGACGTGCTAAGACGTTCTGTTAGCGAGGCACTGGACCTGTTTCCCGGGGTCAGCGTGCGGACCGAGATCGCCGAGGGGCTGGCCGCGCGCGTGCTGCTCGACCAGGCGGCCGACGCCGACATGCTTGTGCTCGGCCGCAACTCGCAGGACCCCGATCCTTACCGTGCCGCGGGGCCGGTCATCCGGGTCTGCCTGCGGTCCGCCCGGTGCCCGGTGGTCATCATCGGCGCGGTCGAGGTGAACCGGGAAGACCACGTTCCCGCGGCGTGGGAGCGGGCACTGGAACGCTCCGGCGCGGCCCTGTAGTTGTAACGCAGCGTGACGAGTTCTGGCTACTGACTGGAGTGGTCACCGGCCGTCCATGGACGACATGAGACAATCATTCGCGTGTCGTCCCTGGTAGAGGTATCCCCGCCGGTCAGCGCCGCGCTGCGGTCCGGCGCGCCGGTCGTCGCGCTCGAGTCCACCATCATCTCGCACGGCCTGCCACGCCCGGGCAACCTGGACGCCGCCCGCGAGTTCGAGGCCATCCTGGCCGGTCAGGGCGTCACCGCGGCTACGATCGCGCTTATCGACGGCGTGCCGAAGATCGGCCTGACGGCGGACGACCTCGTCCGCATCGCCACCGACGACTCGGTCGTCAAGGTCAGCAGCCGGGACATCGCCATCGCGGTGGCCCAGAAGGTGACCGGCGGCACCACCGTGGCGGCCACGTCCGCGCTGGCCGCCCGGGCGGGCATCCGGGTGTTCGCCACCGGCGGCCTCGGCGGTGTGCACCGCGGCGCGAGCGAGACCTTCGACGAGTCGGCCGACCTGACCGTGCTGTCCCGGACGCCGGTAACGGTGGTTTCGGCCGGGGTGAAGTCCATCCTGGACATCCCGGCCACGCTGGAGCGGCTCGAGACGCTCGGCGTGGCCGTCGTCGGCTACCGCACCTCGCGGTTCCCCGCCTTCTGGCTCTCCGATTCCGGCTGCGACCTGGACTGGCGCGTCGACAGCGCGGCCGAGATCGCCGGCATCATGGCGGCCCGGGACGCGTTCGGCGAGCAGGCCGCGCTGCTCGTCGCCAACCCTCTCCCGCCCGGCCAGCAGCTCGACCCGCGGCTGCTCGAGGGCGCGCTGGCCGCCGCGCTGGCCGCGGCCGACGCCCAGGGCATCCGCGGCAAGGCGGTCAGCCCCTTCCTGCTGGAGGAAATCCAGCAGGTCACCGGCGGAGTCAGCGTCGGGGTCAACCTCGACATCGCCCGCGGCAACATCGACCTGGCCGCGAAAATCTCACAGCAATGGACCGAACGAGCTGCCGTGCGTGCCGTCCCCTAGCACCCCGGTTCGCGGCCGGGTCGTGGTCTGCGGCGATGTGATCAATGACGTGCTCGTCAAGCCGCTCGACGGCGTTACCCCGGACAGCGACACCCGGGCCGCGATCTCGGCCCGGCCGGGCGGCTCGGCCGCCAACCAGGCCGCCTGGATGGCTCATCTCGGCGCCGACGTGGTGTTCGCGGGCCGGGCCGGCGCCCGCGACGAGGCGTACCACCGGCGCGAGCTGGCCCGCGCGGGCGTCCGCGCCCGGCTGGCCGCGGACCGCGAGGCCGAGACCGGCTCGATCGTGATCATGGTGGCGCCGGACGGCGGCCGGACCATGTTCACCGACCGCGGCGCCAACCTGCGGCTGCGCCGCTCGGACGTGCCGGCCGGGCTGCTCGACGGGGCGGCCGCGCTGCACCTGACCGGGTACACGTTCTGCGAGCCGCCGCTGCTCGAGGTGGCGCTGTGGCTGCTCGGGCAGGCCCGGGCCCGCGGGCTCGCCGTCACCATCGACCCGGGCTCGGCCGCCTTCCTGGCCCGGACGGGACCGGCCGCGTTCCTGCGCTGGACCGAGGGCGCGGCCCTGTGCTTCCCCAACCGCGACGAGGCCGCCGTGCTCACCGGCGAAACGGACCCGCTGGCCATGGCGGCCTGCCTGACCCGGCACTACGGGGCCGCGGTGGTCAAGCTCGGCGCCGCCGGCTGCGTGCTGGCCGTCCCCGGCCAGGCCCCGGTCGCGATCCCCGCCCGCCCGGCCGACGTCACCGACACCACCGGCGCCGGCGACGCCTTCTGCGGCGCCTTCATAAGCCGCTGGCTAGCCGACCGCGGTGACCTGATGAGCGCGGCGCGCTACGCCGTCCGGGTCGCCGCCACCGTCGTCACCCGCTTCGGCGCCCGTCCCTAGTATGGGTGTATGGGTCGTCATTGATGGCCGTATGGTAATCCGCTATCCTGGCTGGGTGAAGACCACCGTGGAGCTGCCGGAAGAGCTGCTGCGGGCCGCCCAGCGGACCGCGCGGCGGGAGGGGACGACGGTGAAGTCGCTGCTCGAGGAGGGCCTGCGGCTGGCTTTGGCCAGGCACCTGGACCACGAGGTGACCGGCCTGCGCGACGCCAGCGTCGGCGGGAACGGCCTGCGGCCCGAGTTCCGGGGCGCGAGCTGGGCCGAGATCCGCAACGCGGCCTACGGCGACCGGCTGTGATCGCCGTCGATACGAACATCTTGGTCTATGCCCATCGCCGTGACTCGGAGTTCCACCTCACCGCCGCCGAAAAGGTCCGTGAGCTGGCCAGCGGCCGGGCACCGTGGGCGCTGCCCTGGCCGTGCCTGCACGAATTCTTCTCCGTCGTGACTCATCCCCGGATCTACGACCCGCCCAGCCGGGTCGATCAGGCCATCGACCAGATCGATGCCTGGCTGGAGACGGCCGCCGCGGTCATGCTCGGCGAGGGCGAGACGTACTGGCCGCGGCTGCGTGACCTGCTCGCCGATGGCAAGATCCACGGCCCCGCCGTGCACGACGCCAGGATCGCCGCGCTGTGCCTGACCCACGGGGTGCGAGCACTGTGGACGGCGGACCGGGACTTCAGCCGCTTTCCCCGGCTGCGTACCGTTAACCCGCTGCTCTGACCGATCGCAATCCCCGTCCTTCAGGGCGGGGAGCAGTCAAGACAGCCAGTCGAGCAGCAGGTCGTTCAGCCTGCCCGGCGCGTCGAGCGGCACCCAGTGGCTCGCGCCGGGGATTTCCTCGTAGCGCCACGGTCCCTGGACGAATTCCGCCGAGCCTTTCATCCGCTCGCCGTCGAGGTAATGATCTCCGGTCGACCAGATGCCCAGGGTGGGCGCGGTGACCGGCGGCAGGGCGGGCGTCCGGCCCGGCAGCTGCGGCGCCAGGTTGGCCCGGTACCAGTTCAGCGACGCGGTCAGCGCTCCGGGCCGGGACAGGTTCTCGATGGCCTGGCTGAGATCCCCGTCGCCGCGGCTGAACATCCGCAGCCAGGCCCAGTCGTCGTGCTCGATAGTCGCCTCGGCGACGCCGTAGAACTGGAAGAACAGCTGGTACCAGGCCATTTCATACTGCCGGACGGTGGGCGGCGCGAGCGGGTGCGGCACCGAGATCGCGGTCAGCGTGCGGACCCGGTCTGGTCGCATGATGGCGGTGAGCCAGGCCACCGCCGCGCCCCAGTCGTGGCCGGCCACGTGCGCGGCCGGCACCCCGAGCCGGTCGAGCAGCCCGGTGATGTCGCCGACCACGTTCCGCAGCCCGTAGGAACGAACCTCACCGGGCTGCTCGGACCGCCCGAAGCCGCGCAGGTCCGGCGTGATGACCCGGTAGCCGCGGGCGGCCAGGACCGGCACCTGGTGCCGCCACAGCCGGGCCGAATCCGGCCAGCCGTGCAGCATCAGGATCGGGACGCCCTCGCCGTGCTCCTCGACGTACAGGGAAATGCCGTTCGCCTCGATCATCTGGCCGTCGCCCGGGCTCGTCATGAACCCGATCATGGCATTACGCGTCGCGGAACCGCAGCAGCAGCCCGCCGGCCAGCAGCGCGCCGGCCGCCCACGCCGCCAGGACGCCAAGTCCCTGCCAGGGCGTGAGCGGCAGCGCCCGCAGGTCCGTGGTGGCCTGGATGTACAGCCCGGCCGTCATGGGGCTGACCTGGTCCAGATGCCGCTGCCAGGCCGGGTCGCCGGCCAAGCCGGCCACGATCGGGAACAGGAACAGCAGCCCGAGCACTGTCCCGATGGCCACCGCGGAGTCGCGGATCATGGCGGCCACGCCGAGGCCGAGCAGCGCCACCAGCGCCAGGTAGAGCACCGAGCCGGCGGCGGCCCGCAGCACCGCCCCGTGGCCTAGTGACAGCGCCTCGTAGCCGTGCGCCGGGTCGATGCCGTGCCGGGCCAGCAGCACGCCCCCCGCCAGCACCGACGCCAGCACCGCGACCGCCCCCGCGGCCAGGGTCGCGGCGCCGGTGACGGCCGCCTTGGCCGCCAGGACCTGCCAGCGGCGCGGCACGGCGGCCAGCGTGAGGCGCATCATCCCGGTGCTGTACTCGCCGCTGACCACGGTCACGGCCACGATCGCGACGACGGCCTGACCGAGGTAGATCCCGGTGAGGCTGACCTTGGCCGGGTCGACCTGGCAGCCGCCGCCCCCGGCCCGGCAGCCGACCGAGTT
>JAJKHX010000520.1 GCA_021154785.1 Nocardiopsis sp. | reverse complement strand
GGATCGCGGCGCTGCCCGTCTCGGTCCGCAGGAAGGTGCGCAGCGGCGTTTCCATGTGCCGGACCCAGGCCGTCTTGCCGGAGAACGGCCCCGCGGTTCCCTCGGCCGCCTCGGTGCCCTCGGAGGTCTCCGTGCCCTCGGAGGCCTCCTCGGCCGCGGCGGCCGCTATGTCGGCCGCGGAGACGTCGATGACGCCCGGTGCCTCTGACGACGATTCGCTCATTCCATCCTCACTGGCATC
Organism: Nocardiopsis sp.; assembly: GCA_021154785.1. GTDB lineage: Bacteria > Actinomycetota > Actinomycetes > Streptosporangiales > Streptosporangiaceae > Palsa-504. The sequence goes on along the minus strand of JAJKHX010000520.1, from coordinate 7,031 downwards.
ACAGGCGTCCCGCATCGGTGATGCGCCGCAGGAACCGCCGGGTCCGCTCGTCCGACGGCTCGCTGAACAACTGCGCGGGCGGTGCTTGTTCCGCGATCTGCCCGTCGGCGAGAAAACACACCCGGCTGGCGACCTCACGCGCGAAGCCCATTTCGTGCGTCGCGATCAGCATCGTCATCCCGCGCATCGCTAGTTCCCTGATCACGTCGAGCACGTCGGCCACCAGTTCGGGATCGAGCGCGCTGGTCACCTCGTCGAGCAGCATCAGGCGCGGCCGCATGGCCAGGGCCCGGACGATCGCGACCCGCTGCTGCTGCCCGCCGGACAGCCGGTCCGGGTAGTCTGCCCGCTTTTCGGCCAGGCCGAACCGTCCCAGCAGTTCCGCTGCCCGGGCCGCCGCCTCCTCCCGGGACAGGCCCAGGACCTTCATCGGCGCCAGCGTCACGTTCCTTTCCACGGTCATGTGCGGGAACAGGTTGAAGGACTGGAACACGATGCCGACGTGCCGGCGGACCAGGTTCTCGTCTACCCCGCGGGCGGTGATCAGCTGGCCGTCCAGCCAGACCGACCCGGCGTCGATCCGCTCGAGCAGGTTCACGCAGCGCAGCAGCGTGGATTTCCCTGAGCCCGACGCGCCGATCAGGCAGATCACCTCGTGCTGGGCGACGGACAGGTCGATACCGCCGAGCACCTCCTGCGCGCCGAACGACTTCCGCAGGCCCTGGATCCGCAGCGCGTCGGCCGAGCTCGTTCGGTCCGTCTTGTGCTCTGTCACTGGCCCGCCCCGGCCAGACGGCGCGCCTGGTCACGGCGGATCAGGTGGTCGGTGAACCGTGCCAGCGGGATGGTCAGGATGAGGAACAAGATCGCCGCCACCACGTAGCTCGAGTAGTTGAAGACGGTGTCGCTGAACAGTTCGGCCGCCTTGTTCGCCTCGATCGAGCCGAGCAGCCCGACCAGGGCCGTGTCCTTCTGCAGGCTGATGAAGTCGTTGAGCAGCGGCGGGATGATGTTCCTGATGGCCTGCGGCAAGATCACGTACCGCATCGAGGACGACTGCGACAGGCCGAGCGACCGGGCCGCCGCGACCTGGCTGCGGTGCACCCCGCTGATCCCGGCCCGGTACACCTCCGAGACGTACGCCGAGTACGACAGGACCAGCGCGGCCACTCCGTACACGGCCGCCGACTGGTCCGAGATGACCGTGAGCTGCAGCGCGGGCAGGCCGTAGCCGAGCGCGAAGATGATCAGGATCAGCGGGACGCCCCGGGCCACGTCGACGTAGATGGTGGTGACCACCCGCAGCGGCAGCAGCACCGGACCGGTGGACTGCCGGATGACCGCCACCACCAGCCCCACGATCAGGATCAGGACCTCGGCCACGACGAACATCCTGATGTTCAGCCACAGCGCCTCGCCGACCGAGTAGTAGCCGGCCTTCGGGTCGCCCACGAAGGCCTTCCACATGTCCGCCGGGTTGAGGAACGTGTGCCTGACCTGGGCGCTGCCCGGCGCCAGGAGGAAGACGGCCAGCAGCACCGCGAGCACCACCACGGTGCTCGCGGTGGACAGCACCACCCCGCGGCGGCTGCTGTCGCCCAGCAGCCGGGACCGCCGGGCCGCCAGGTCAGGCAGTGCTAGCTGGGGCGGGCCCTGTGCTTCCAACTCAGGGCTTGATGGTCGGGATGCTGGTGAAGTCCTTCAGGTACTGCGCGGTCAGCTTGGCCAGCGTGCCGTTGCTCTTCAGCGTCGCCAGCGCCTTGTTCACGCAGCTCACCAGCGGGTTGCCCTTCGCGAAGAGCAGGCCGTAGTGCTCGCCGGTGGACGGGAACTGGGCCACGACCACCGAGTGGGGAATCTCCGTGGTGATGAACTCGGCCGTCGGCGTGTCGGTGACCAGCGCCGCGATCTGCTTGGTCTGCAGCGCCTGCTTCACGTCGTTGAGCGTCTCGAACACCTTCGGCGTCTTGTCCGGCTGGATCTGGCTGTTGATGAAGGTCAGGCTGGTCGTGCCGACCTGGTCGCCGTAGACGTAGCCCTTCAGGTCGGCCGGGCTGTGCTTGGCCACGATCGGGCTGTCCTTCAGCGCCACCAGCGCCTGCTGGACGTCGTAGTAGCTGTCGGAGAAGGTGACCACCTGGGCCCGCGCCGGGCTGTAGGAGATCTCGTTGATGTCGAAGTCGAATTTCTTCGTCCCCGGCGCGTAGGACGAGTCGAACGGCTCGTAGGCCCAGGTCACCTGGGACTTGGAGAAGCCGAGCTGGGCCGCCACCGCGTAGGCCACCGCGCTCTCGTAGCCCTGCCCGTTGGCCGGCTTGTTGTCGGCGAACCACGGCGGGTACACCGGCTTGTCCGTCGCCACGGTCAGCTGCCCCTTGGCGAACAGCTGCCCCTGGATGGCCGAGTTGCTGCAGGACGCGGCGGCGCTGCTGCTCGTCCCCCCGGCCGGCGCGGCGCTGCTGCTGCTCGACCCCTCGCTGGCGCACCCGCCCAGCCCCGCGCTCACGGCCAGCACGGCGATCGCGGCCATCGCCGCCACGGTCATCTGTCTCATCCTGGCCTCCCAGCCCTAACCCGCAAGATCAAAGAATTATCATCCCGAACGAGTCGGCGCGTGTTCCCCCACCACATCCTGCCCCGCCCCGAGCTGCGCTGGACCGGCTTCCCGCCCACCCTGCGGCCTGATGTGCCATCGGCGCGGCGGGGGGAATAACTCTCCCGGTGAGAGGAGAGAGCTGATGGTCTTCATGTTCCTGAACGGAGACGGGATGCGCGGGGGACGCGCGCATTACACGATCGAGGGAGTGCCGCTGCTGGGGGAGCGGCGCACCGCGCCGCTGTACCGGTTCTTCTCGGTCCGCGACGAGTTCCCGGCGCTCTACCCGGTGGCCGAGGGCGGCCAGCCGGTCCTCGGCGAGCTGTACGACGTGCCGATGGGCCCGCTGAGCGCCTTGCTGGCCACCGAACCCCCGGAGCTCGAGCTCTCCATCATCGAGCTCGAAGACGGCGAGCTGTCGTTCGCCATGGTGCTCCGCCAGGCCGAGCACGTCCTCGGCATCCACAAGGACATCACCAGCTACGGCGGATGGCATGCCTACCGGGCGGCCGCCGTCAGCGAGGGCCCGGATAAGCGGCGGACCCGGCTTTGACTCCGCGAACCCAGACCCCGGCCACGTCGGCCGGGCTGGCCAGGGTGAAGATCCTGGCCAGCGCGTCGGTGGTGTCGCTGGCGTGCCGCAGGTTGACCGCCAGCGTGCTCCCGTCGGCCGGCCGCAGCCAGACCGCGTCGAAGTCCTTGCCGACCGCGAAGTCGCCGACCCGGTCGTCCAGGCCGAGCACCCGGGCCCCGGCCCGGGTCGCCAGGTACAGCAGGTGCACCGGCGTCAGGGCCAGCCCGGCCGGGCCGAGCAGCCGCTGCATGAAGTAGGCCTGCAGCGCCTCCTTGGGCAGGAACAGGCCCGCGCCCGCGCCCACGTCCGTGCCGAGCGCGACACGAACGCCGTGCTCGACGTGCCGGCGCAGCGGGAACAGCCCGCTGCCGAGAGCGCTGTTGCTGGTCGGGCAGTGCGCGACCGACGCGCCGCACTCGGCCAGCAGGGCGAGCTCGGCGTCGCCGGGGTGGACGTTGTGCGCGAACACGCTGCGCGGGGTGACCAGCCCGTGCTGACTGTAGGTATCCAGGTAATGCCTGGACCCGGGGAACAGCCCGGCCACGGTCGCGATCTCGGCCACGTTCTCGTTGATGTGCGAGGTGAACCAGACACCCTTGCCAAGCAGCTCCGCGCAGGCGTCGAGCATCTCGTCCGAGGCCGACAGGGAGAACCGGGGCGTAACGGCGTAGCGCAGCCGCCCGTGGTCGTGCCAGCGCAGGATCAGGTCCGCGCTGTCGGCCAGCGCCGCCTCCGGTGAGTGCAGCAGGTCAGGCGGGAGCTCCCGGTCCGACAGGACCAGGCCGGAGGTGATGTTGAGGCCGCGTTGCCCGGCCGCCGCGAACAACTCGTCCATGGCCGGCGCGAAGTGCGAGCCGAACACCAGCGCGCTGGTCGTCCCGGCGGCGACCAGGCCGTCGAGGAACTCCGCCGCCACCGCCCGCGCGTAGGAGCGGTCGGCCAGCTTGCATTCCTCGGGCAGCGCGTACCGGTCCAGCCAGTCGAGCAGCGGCAGGCCGAGGCCGCCGATCGCGCGCAGCTGCGGGTAGTGGACGTGGGTGTCGACGAAGCCGGGCACCAGCAGCCCGCCGTCCAGGCGGGTGACCGGCTCGCCGGGATGCGCGGCCCGCAGCGCCGCCAGCGGGCCGCGGGCCGCGATCACGCCGTCGCGGACCAGCAGCGCCTCGTCCTGCCGGAGCGCCCCGGCCGGGTTACCGGTGAACGGGTCGCCGGGCGTATCGACGACGGCCGCGGCGAAGATCGTCACGTGGTCACCGTCACGGCGGGGCGCTCTCCCAGGGTGGATAGCAGCGCCGCGGCGACCGCGACGGCGATCACGGCCGGGTCCTTGCCGGTGACGCCGGGCTGGCCGATCGGGCAGGTGATCCGGGCGATCGTCTCGGGGCTGTGCCCGGCGCCGGCCAGCTGGGCCTGGAAGCGGGCCCACTTGGCGGCCGAGCCGATCAGCCCGATGCCGCCCAGCGGCTGCGGCAGCCGCAGGGCCGCGTCGCACAGCGCGTAGTCCTCGGCGTGGTCGTGCGTCATGATCACCACCTGGGCGCCGCGCGGCAGCCGTTCCAGCACCTGCTCGCCGAGCAGGGTGGGGTGGATGCTCACGTCCGCGGTGCCGTCGATCACGTCGGCCAGCCGGAACCGGTCCAGCTGCTCGGGCCGCGAGTCGGCCAGCAGCAGCCGGACCGGCAGCCGGGACAGGATGCGGGCCAGCTCGTAGCCGACGTGGCCGAGGCCGAACACCGCCACGACCGGCCGGGCCGGCAGCGGCTCGAGCAGCAGCCGGACGGCGCCGCCGCAGCACTGGCGGCCGTGCTCGGTCCGGGCGTGCGGGTTGAGGCGGGCCTCGCTCATCTGCGGCCCGGCCGCCCCGGACTCGATCATCGCCCGGGCCCGGGCGACCGCCGTCGCCTCCAGGTTCCCGCCGCCGACGCTGCCCCAGGTGCGGTCCCGGCTCACCACCATCTTGGCGCCGGCCTCGCGCGGCGCGTGCCCGCGCACCTCGGCCACGGTGACCAGGACCCCGGGCAGGCCCTCGTCCCTGAGCTGCTGGGCGGCTCTGAGCCAGTCCATCGTCACACCCCCGCGTAAGCCGGAGCCGGCTGCTGCGGCTGGGCGGCGGCGTCGCGGGCGGCCTGCAGCGCCCAGTAGACGGCCTCGGGGGTGGACGGGCAGCCGAGGTCGACGCTCCAGCCGGCCGGCCCGAACGCCGCCACCGCCTGGCGCAGCGCCTCGCGCACGCTGAACGCCTCCATCAGCGGCGGCTCGCCGACCGCCTTGGAGCCGTAGACCACGCCGGATTCGGTGGCCCGCTCGAACAGGTGGACGTGGAACTCCGGCGGCATCTCCGAGAAGCTCGGGATCTTGTAGGTGCTGGCGGCCTGGGTGTTCAGCCGGCCGCGGTGCGGCCCGTCGCTCTCGTCCCACAGCAGTTCCTCCAGCGTCAGCCAGCCCACGCCCTGGACGAAGCCGCCCTCGACCTGGCCCACGTCGACCAGCGGGGACAGGCTGTCGCCGACGTCGTGCACGATGTCCGCGCGGCGCAGCCGGTAGGCGCCGGTGAACCCGTCCACCTCGACCTCGGCCGCCGCGGCGCCGTAGGCGAAGTACTTGAACGGCTCGCCCTGCATCCGCTCGGAGTCCCAGTGCAGCCCTTCGGTGCGGTAGAAGCCGGCCGCCCACAGCGGGACCCGCCGGAAGTACGCGTCGTGGACCAGGTCGGCCCAGGCGATCTGCTTGTCACCGAAGCCGATGCCGGTGACCACGCCGCCGCGGAAGCGCACGTCGTCGGGGTGCACGCCGAGCTCGCCGGCCGCGACCACGGCCAGCCGCCCGCGGATCTGGTCGCAGGCGTGCTTGACCGCGCCGCCGTTGAGGTCCGCCCCCGAACTGGCCGCGGTGGCCGAGGTGTTCGGCACCTTGTCGGTGCGGGTCGGCGCGAGCCGGACCGTGCTCATCGGCACCCCGAGCGCCGTCGCGGCGACCTGGATCATCTTGGTGTGCAGGCCCTGGCCCATCTCGGTGCCGCCGTGGTTGATCAGCACCGACCCGTCCTTGTACACGTGCACCAGCGCGCCGGCCTGGTTGAACGCGGTGAGGTTGAACGAGATGCCGAACTTGACCGGCGTGATCGCCAGCCCGCGCTTGACGTCCGGGTAGGCGGCGTTGAACGCGGCCACCTCGGCCTGGCGGCGGGCGAACTCGCCGCGTTCCAGCACCTGGGACCAGACCGCCTCGAGCCGCTCGGCGTGCCGCACTGGCTGCCCGTACGGGGTGGCCTGGCCGGGAGCATAGAAGTTCCGGCGCCGCAGCTCGTGCGGCTCGATCCCGAGCGCGGGCGCGCAGCGGCCCAGGATGTCCTCGATGACGATCATGCCCTGCGGGCCGCCGAAGCCGCGGAACGCCGTATTGGACTGCCGGTTCGTCTTGGCCACCCGGCCGGTGACCTCGATGTCCGGGATCCAGTACGCGTTGTCGATGTGGCACAGCGCCCGGGCCAGCACCGGCTCGGACAGATCCAGGCTCCAGCCGCCGTTGCTGGTCAGCGTGGCGCGCAGCGCGCACAGCCGCTTCTCGGCGTCGAAGCCCGCTTCCCAGGTGGCGAAGAACGGGTGCCGCTTGCCGGACATGGTGATGTCCTGGTTCCTGGTCAGCCGCAGGCTCACCGGGCGCCCGGTCAGGGTGGCGCCCAGCGCCGCGATCGCGGCCAGCCCGTGCGGCTGGAACTCCTTGCCGCCGAAGCCGCCGCCCATCCGCAGGCACTGCACGGTGACCTGGTGGGCGGGCAGGCCGAGCACGTGCGCCACGATGTCCTGGGTCTCGGACGGGTGCTGGGTGCTGGACTGGATGAAAATCTGGCCGTTCTCGTCG